>JBKCVJ010000031.1:0-3101 GCA_046317915.1 Sphingobacteriales bacterium | reverse complement strand
TGTGGTTTAAACGGTACAACTGGGGAGCAAAGCTTGAATACCATCCCACAAATTTTCTCCCATCCGATCTGGGGTTGATAGACCATGATACGAGTACATTTTCTATAAGGATTTCCGGAGCGGCGAGGGCAATGATGGAGTGCCTGTATTTGGCGCCTAAACGCCAGGATCTTGTTGAATGCTTTCAATTGATGGAAGGGTTGAATAACCTATCGCCCCAAAAAGTACAGGTGCTTTTAGAACAATGCCAGTCTGTAAAAGTGAAGCGACTGTTTCTGTATATGGCAGAGAAGGCAAAACATCAATGGGTTGAGTATTTGGACATGGATAAAATTGATCTGGGGAAAGGAAAAAGAAGTGTAGTGAAGAACGGTTCATTTGTTCGTAAATATGCGATAACGGTTCCCAAAGAACTTGAAGAAAGTGGAGAAAGTATTTAAACAACAAGTATCGCTCTTATTGAATGTCTTGCCTGAAATAGCAAAAGAAAATTGTTTTGCGCTTCATGGAGGTACTGCTATTAATCTTTTCATCCGAAACATGCCCAGGCTCTCTGTTGACATTGACCTCACCTACCTTCCTATTGAAGATAGAGAAACCTCGTTAAAGCATATAACAGAAGCTTTAGAACGTATACGTAGCAGTATATTGAAAGTGATTCCAACTGCAAGCGTAAATCCTGGCGCAGACAATGGAAAATTACTTGTTTCAGCCAATGGTGTAATGGTGAAAATAGAAGTGAGCCTCATTAACAGGGGTATACTGCAAGAACCAAATGAACGAGTACTTTGTGAAAAAGCGCAAAATTCTTTTGATGCATACTGTTTGATGCCAGTGGTGTCCATCGGACAACTTTTTGGAGGCAAAATAGTTGCCGCGCTTGATCGCCAGCATCCACGTGATTTGTTTGATGTGAAGTATATGCTGGAGAATGAAGGATTCACGAGTCAAATCAAAGAAGGGTTTATATTTTTTCTTTTGTGCAGCGAAAGACCATTACATGAGCTTCTAAGCCCCAATTTTAAAGATCAGCGTTCTGCACACGAAAATCAATTTTTGGGAATGACGGAGGAACCATTTGATTATGATGACTTTGAATCAACAAGAGAAAAACTTGTTCAGGTTGTAAGCCAAGGTTTGACACAAAGAGACAAAGCCTTCCTTTTAAGTGTTAACGAGCTTAATCCTGATTGGAGCGTGTACAATTTTCAAAAATTTCCTTCTGTGCTTTGGAAAATGCAAAATCTCCGAAAATTGCGGGACAATAATCCTGAGAAATATAAAGTACATCTTGAAATACTTAAAGAGAAGTTTAGCAATTCATAGGCGCTAGTCTTCATGTTTGGGTCTACAACTTTGACAACCTTAAGACCGGTAAAATTATTTTTGTTTCGGTATCGTTTGCCTCGTTTTTCCAGTACACAAGGAAGCCGACATTCGCTTCCACTAATGAATAGCCCTTTTGAAAATGCTCATCTAGTATCTCCTGAAATTTCTTTGAATACTTGCATAGTAGATCCCCATTTAGATTTGACAGCCCTTCTTTCATCACCTGCAACTTGCTTCCACTTTGAAGCGTATTCATTCTATGCTGTACATATGCAAAGTATCCGAGCTGAACATCTCGGTGGGTTAAATAGAGCACTAGTTGCAGGGGCTCTGGATAGGTTTCAGAATCTTCAACGTATGAAATACCTTCTTCCGCCAAAGGCCTTAGAAAACTGGTGTTATAATGTATGGACAAATTATTCTTTGACCTGGTGATGGCTACATACACTTGCCGTCTTTCTTCATCCGTAGATGGAGCGAAGTCTCTCAGAAGTATGTAGACGTTATCAAACTCTTTTCCCTTGGCCTTGTGAATGGTGGAAGTGTAGACGATCTCGGAACTGATATTGGTGAAGTCTTCCACTTTTGATTCAAAGAGAAAGGCTTTCCAGTCGCTTTTGTATTTCTTTTCGGTATTTGTTTGTTCAAAAGCCCTTATGATTTCGTTCACCAGATCTTTTTTTGAACTACCGGCAATATGTGTGTTAAGCGCTCTCTTTGCACTTTCCCATTCTTGTTCTGAAATAGATGGTTCATCATCTATCCTGTTGGTTAGGTCTGTAAAATACCTCAGTTCATAGAGATTACTCAGGTTGAAACCATCATTGGATTGAATCAGCTTTGAAGGGATTCCTTTTTCGGATAGGGTGCCTGTGATCAGCGCGGCTTCTTCATTGGTCTTTGTCAGGATACATGTGGAGCCGGTCAGCTCTGCCTGACTGATCCGTTCCGACAATGGAACAATTAATGAGTTATTTGCGTACTGGGTGATTTGTATTGTACCAGGCTGTTGCAGATGGGGGTAACCATTTTCTGTCTTTAATCGCTTTGAAATGGTTGCCGCCCAACGATTAGCCAGGGCAACGATATTTTCTTTGCTTCTATAATTTTCTGTCAGCTCATACTTTACCGCCTGGTATTCTGAGATCAGGCTTTGCATGTATTGGGAGTCTGACCCCCGGAATCCATAAATATTCTGATCATCGTCTCCAACCAAAATAACACGCATTTCGTCATTTTGATTAATCAACGCCTTGACCAGATTGTACTCGTCCTCGTTCATGTCCTGGGCTTCATCAATGACCAACACAGTCTTGGTGATTCGATTTGGTTCTATCTGCCCAGAATTGATGTTTTCAACAGCCGAGGCTACAATATTTTTTGAATCGCTTAAGCTGCCTATGCGTCCAAGAAGATCAAAACAATAGGAGTGAAAGGTTTTGATCTCAATATAGTTTGCTGCATTTCCGATCAGGTCAATCAATCGTTTCTTAAACTCCGTTGCTGCCGCCCTGGAGAAAGTAAGCATCAGCAGTTGTTCATGCTTAACGTCTTCCGCAAGCAATAGCGAGGCGAGTTTGTGTACGAGGAGTCTGGTTTTTCCACTTCCTGGTCCGGCTGCTACTACGATATACTGATTGCTTGAGTCATTGATAATATTTAGTTGAGCGGGTGAGAGCGCACCAAAAAGGCGCATGAATTTCTCAGGCGTCAAGGTGCGTTTGATGTCCGTTTGCCGGCTTCCGGGAAAATACTTCGACAAAAAGGATGAA
>JBKCVJ010000030.1:0-3720 GCA_046317915.1 Sphingobacteriales bacterium | reverse complement strand
TCGCATGCATCAAATATTGGCGTCAAGTTAATGATTTACTACATTGCTGAAACATCAACCTTGCCATTGTTATGCGATATATACGGAAAATCCTCCTGGGTCTTGTTGCGCTTCTAGTGATTGCGGCCATAGCGGTCTTTATTTACCTGCAGTATTTACAGACAAGCCTGAATGATGAGCTAACACTGAAAGGACTCAAGGACAAGGTTGAGGTATTGTACGACAACTATGGTATACCGCACATCTATGCCAACAATCAGGACGATCTTTTCCAGGCCTTCGGCTATGTGCATGCAAGAGACAGGCTCTTTCAAATGGAGATCCTGCGGCGACTTGCAGATGGAAGGCTCTCGGAGGTCTTCGGGGATAAAGCATTGCCAACGGATAAATTCTTCCGCACCCTCAGCCTGCGCGAACATGCGCGGATGTCCATCGATTCATTATATCAGGACAGTACACTGCCGTATGTAAAAGCAGCGAAGGCATATCTGCGGGGCGTAAACCAATATCTGGACCAAGGCAAGACGCCGATTGAATTCACGCTGGCCGGTATTCCGAAACAACATTTCACGATGGAGGATATGTTGGTGGTTACCGGATACATGGGATACACCTTTGTGGGCACTTTTAAAACCGAAACCATCGCTAGCTATATCTATGACGCATTGGGACCCCAATACTATAATGATGTGATGCAGCAATGGCCGGATAGCAATCATCGGATCGCTGTCCAGGCGGGTGAAAAACGCAATGCAGACAGTGCGATGAAGGTGCTGGCGATGATGACGCAACAAATCGAACAACTCTCTACAACCCTTCCCTATCCTGCCTTTCATGGCTCCAATGGCTGGGTTTTGTCTGGCCAGAAAACCAAATCCGGTAAACCGATTTTATCGAATGACACACATATGGCCTACGCGCAGCCATCGGTTTGGTATGAGGCCTACCTGGAATGCACGGGTTATAGTGTATATGGAAATTTTGTTGCTGGTGTAGCGCTGCCAGCGCTGGGCCATACCGCGCATGGTGCCTGGGGCTTAACAATGTTTGAGAACGATGATGCGGACCTGTATCGTGAAAAGGCAAACCCGCAAAACCCCAACCAGGTTTGGTATAAGGACCATTGGGAACCTTTACAAATCAGGAAAGAAATTATTAAAGTAAAAGGTAAAGCAGATGAAATACTGGAGGTGAAGAAAAGCAGGCACGGCTATATCCTGAATGGTGCATTTGAAGACATTGATCACATTAAAGAACCGATTGCATTTTGGTGGATCTTTCATCAGTTTGCCAACCGGCATCCGCAGGTGTTTTACAACTTGACTATTGCAAAGGATGTGAAGGATGCTGCAAATGCAGTTGCACCACTCACATCGCCGGGGTTGAATTTTATGTGGGCCGATGTGAAAGGAAACATCGGTTGGTGGGCCGCCGGCAAACTACCGATCAGGCCTGCACAGGTGGATCCGCAACGGATCCTGGATGGCAGCACCGGAAACGATGATATCCTGGGCTGGTATGATTTTTCTTTCAACCCACAAATCATCAATCCTGAACGCGGGGTGTTGTATTCCGCCAACAATCAGCCGGAAGATATGGGCAAGGGCCTGATTCCAGGATATTATGTACCGTCTGACCGGGCAGCCAGAATTGAGGAATTATTATTCAATGATAAAAAAGACTGGACGGAAGAAGAACTCCGAAAGGTGATCAACGATGTGCAGGGAACGGGTTATGCGAAAATGCTCAAACAGATCCTGCCGCTGATCAAAAGAAATGAACTCACCCCTACGGGCCAACAGGCATTAAGCATGCTGGAAAAATGGAATGGAGACCATCAGTTGAATCAGGTGGAACCCACCATATTCTATCGGTTTATTTACCAGGTCATCGAAAATACGTTCAGAGATGAATTAGATCTGCAGAGAACTTATGAGTTCCAGAATACCTATGCCTGGAAAAGGAATATGGAGCATTTTATGGTCAATGACAGCTCCCGTTGGTGGGACAATGTGAAAACCAAGGATTTACGTGAGACGAGGGCCACAGTGCTCACGGCAAGTCTTGAACAGACGGCGCAATGGTTAATTAAAGATCTAGGCAAGGACATGACCAAATGGACCTGGAACAAGGTGCATACCATTGAACATAAGCATCCCTTGGGGATCGTACCCGGTTTGGGAAGATTCTTCAATGTGGGTCCAATTCCGGTGAATGGAGGCCGGGAAACCCTGAATAACCTTATCTTTAACCTCGATTCTACAGGCCGCTATCCCGTTACTGCCGGGCCGGCATTGCGCAGGATCATCGATATAGCTGACCCTTCAATCGGGTACAGCGTAAATCCTACCGGTCAATCCGGTTATTTCCTAAGCAAGCACTATGATGACCAGGCCCGGATGTTTGCCGAAGGCGGCAAAAGGCCGGAACTCACCAATCGCCAATCCGTTGAAAAAGTCCTAAAGGGAAAAACCGTTTTTAAACCTTAAGGTCATGAACAGGATTGCCCTGCTGACAGGAATGATCATAACGTTCCTGCATATTCAAACGTTTGCACAGACGGATGGGTGTACCGATCCCGCTGCAAACAATTTCAACCCGCTGGCTACGCGGAACAATGGCAGCTGCACGTACAATGCCGTGTCCCGCAATCCTGTACTCAAATCAAACCTCAATGCTGCATTGGTTGAGAATTCCGGGTTGATCTTCTGGAACAATCGGCTCTGGACGCACAATGATGGTGGCAACTCAACAGAACTGTTTGAACTGGACACAACGGGCACGATCATCCGAACGGTGAATGTATCCAATGCCGTGAACTTAGATTGGGAAGACATCGCACAAGATGAGAACTATGTATATGTAGGTGATTTTGGCAACAATGCCAGCGGAAACCGGCAAGACCTGACGATCTATCAAATTGCAAAGGCAGATCTCTTGGCGGGCAATACCGTAACCGCTTCGTTGATCCGTTTCAGTTACGCAGACCAAACTGACTTTACAGCCGTTGCCGCAAATACAACCAAATTTGATTGTGAAGCGATGATTGCGTATAACGGTAACCTATACCTGTTTACCAAGCAGTGGACGGCACTGGGTACATCCGTTTATCAATTGCCTTCAACGCCTGGCACTTGGTCTGCACAAAGAATCGCATCCAATACAGCACCTGCCGGTTTAGTTACCGGTGCAGATGTTTCAAATGCACAGAGATCCATCGCACTCTGTGGATATACGTCAGGCGGTGCAAGGTTTCTCTACCTTCTGTATGATTTTACTGGAACAGATTTCTTTTCTGGGAATAAGCGTTTTGTAACGATGAGTGGGCTGGGCCAAACGGAAGGCATTGCCTTCAAGAATCCTGAATACATTTTCGTTTCAAGAGAAAACCTTAGCAGGGTTGTTCTTGGTTTTCCCATTACCATTACGCAGGCCATCGAAACAGTAAACCTGACCAGTCTCTTACAACCCTATTATCAACTGCTGCCCATCGAACTGATCAAACTTCAAGCACAACAAAGCACTGCAGGGCGTGAAATAAAATGGGAAATCTTACCCGCAAATGAATTTCATCGTGGATGGCTGCAGAGAAGCGCATCGGGAAACAACTATGAAAATATTTACCTGATTCCCACCGCAAAGGGAAGGTATATCGATGAGGATCCTGCATTAATGCAGCAGCAAGCGTATTACCGGGTATTAGCACTTGACAAAGACAAC
>JBKCVJ010000029.1:0-12399 GCA_046317915.1 Sphingobacteriales bacterium | reverse complement strand
CCTGGATCTTGTTCATGCTGGATGGGGTGCAGCAAACTTCTATGGAAGCGATCAAACAGATCACGGCCATCAACAACTTAATGCAGGCATTCAAGCAGCGCATCCGTACCCATCATCCAAAAATATATAGCCAGGACCTGTTGCATAACTTATTCAAATATCCCTACACCAAAATTGAATTTATACAGGAGGATCTGGGCATCAGCAGAAACACGGCCATTCGTTATCTTGAACAACTCGTTGCTTCGGGAATCCTTACCAAACAAAAGGTTGGTCGGGATAATTTCTACGTCAACAGATCCTTGTTTGCGTTGTTGACCGGAGAGGAAAAAGGGTAAGTCACCGTTCACAAGTTTCCAGGTGCTCATGATAATTCACCAGGCTAACAGATATGCGCTCTGTGACAAAGCCGGCATAATGCGCCTCGATGCGTTCAAAAATCTCCAGCAGCGCTTCAATATTATCCAGCGTCATGAGTGATGTATAGAAAATCTCCCTGAGTTGGGGAAGACCTTTCAAATAGCTTGCATATCGGCCCCTCATCTCTCTGATCGCTCTCCACTCGCCTTCCCAGGCTGCCGACTTTTGCAGGTGCTGTCTGCAAACATCAACGCGCTCAGCAACCGTAGGCGGCGCTTTTTCTTCACCGGTTAACAGATAATGTTTGATCTCACCGAAGATCCATGGGTTACCGATGGCTGCCCTTCCGATCATGATGCCATCCACACCATAGCGATTTTTATATGCCAATGCTTTTTGAGGGCTATCGATATCCCCATTTCCAAAAACCGGAATGGTGATGCGAGGGTTGTTCTTAACTTTTCCGATGAGGGTCCAATCTGCTTCGCCTTTGTACAATTGCGCGCGGGTGCGACCATGAATGGTGAGCGCCTGTACACCGGCGTCCTGCAGCCTTTCCGCCACTTCCTCGATATTAATCGTTTGCTCATCCCAGCCCAGTCTTGTTTTCACGGTTACGGGGAGGCTGGTGGCTTTCACGCAGGCTTCGGTAAGCCGCACCATGAGCTGCAGATCTTTCAGCACACCCGCACCTGCGCCTTTATTTACGATGCCTTTGACCGGGCAGCCGAAATTAATGTCCACAAAATCCGGTTGCACCTGGTCAACAATGGCCGTGGCCATGGCCATCGTTTCTTCATTACCGCCGTAGAGTTGAATGCCGATGGGTCTCTCCTCCGGCAGGATCTCGATTTTCTTTTTGGTCTTATCGGTACCGTTAACAAGGCCGTGACTAGACACAAATTCAGTGTATAAGATATCCGCGCCGTGTGCCTTGCAGAGCATGCGAAAAGGTGCATCACTTACATCCTCCATGGGCGCAAGTAGTAGTGGGAAATCAGGGAGGGTTATGTTACCGATATACATAATGATAAACGAACGCAAAGGTATTGGCAAAAAAGCATTATCATTATTACCCTTGTACGTCAATTCACCACCATGCATTCCAGCATTTTATCCATACTGGCCTTCCTGCTGCTACAGTTACCCGCCATTAGCCAGGGCCGCTATGAAATGAAAGAACGCGATCCCAATGGTATCAACAAATGGTATATGGGCCGGCAGATAGCCCACGTGATGAGCCACTATGGTATCAACTGGCTGGAACGGGAAACGCGCGACAAAGAAGAGAACAGCGGCCTCCTGATAAAGAATCTCGATATACAGCCGGGTATGATGATCGCTGATCTTGGCGCAGGCAGCGGTTTCTATACGGAAAAGATGGCCAAAAAACTTTCCGGTGGCGGCATGATATATGCTGTGGACGTACAGCCTGAGATGATCGACTTCCTCAACAATAGGATCAAAACAGAAAAACTGACCAACGTAAAAACCGTATTAGGAACTGAAAAAACAATACCCCTTCCCGATGCCAGTATTGACCTAATGATATTGGTGGATGTTTACCATGAGTTTTCATTTCCTTACGAAATGGGAAAAGCCATGTACAAAGCGCTGAAACCAGGAGGCAAGTTGTATATGATTGAATTCCGCGCTGAGGACAAATCCCTTGCCATCAAAGGCCTCCATAAAATGAGCGAGGGTCAGGTTATCAAAGAACTATCGGCCGTTGGTTTTACATTCGAAAAGAATATCAGCAACCTGCCCATACAGCATTGCATCGTTTTTGTGAAGTAGATCGAAACCGCTTATATCTTCAATTGGTCACCAGGAAAGCAATAGGGACACCAGCCTTTTTTACTCCGGATAACCGCCGATCAAAACTCCTACTCGGCTCAGCCGCGAGCATTAGAAATCGCCTTCTTGATCACAGTTTCTTGCAATTTGAAAGTTAAATTTTCAATTTGCACAGTTAAATAATTATAATTATGCAATTTGAAAGTTTAGGTTTATATTTGCAAGGTGATCACACGCTCCTTAGAAAACAGGTTCAATCGTGCGCTGGACAGCATGCCGGTGGTAGCATTATTAGGGCCAAGGCAGGTGGGGAAAACAACCCTGGCCCTGGAGATCGCCGGCAAGCGATTAGAAAAGAAGTGGACCTACCTTGATCTTGAGTTGGAGAGCGACCTGAGCAAACTAACAGACGCCGAAAGCTACCTGAAAGGATTTGAAGGGCGGTTGCTGATCATTGACGAAGTGCAAAGAAGGCCTGAGCTGTTTCCTTTGCTTCGTGGCCTGGTGGATGCGAGAAAAAGGAAGGGAGAAAAGACCGCTCAGTTTTTATTACTCGGATCTGCATCAAGGGATCTGTTGTATCAATCTTCAGAATCATTGGCCGGCAGGATCAGGTACCTGGAACTCAGTCCGTTCAAGGTTTGGGAACTACATCAACATGATCCGCTGGGATTCAACGTGAACAAGCTATGGTTCAGGGGTGGATTTCCAGACAGCTATCTTGCAGCATCAGATGAAGATAGTTGGGAGTGGCGCAATGATTTCATCGCCACCTATGTAGAGCGTGATCTACCGGGTATGGGACCCAGGATACCGTCTTCCAGGATGAAAATATTCTGGACCATGCTGGCCCATTTTCATGGCCAGCAGATCGTGTACTCATCCCTCGGCAAAAGTTTGGAAGTAAGTCATACCACCATTAAAACCTACCTGGACATTCTCACAGATTTTTACATGGTGAGGCAGATTCAGCCATGGTCAGGCAATACAAAAAAGCGACTGGTGAAATCCCCGAAGATCTATCTCAGGGACACCGGCCTACTTCATAAGCTATTGAACATACCATCATATGAAAGTCTATTGGGGAATCCGATGATAGGAGCAAGTTGGGAAGGATTTGTGGCAGAGAATATCATCTTGCAGCTGACGGACCAATGGCGTTACAGTTACTACCGCTCATCTACACAAGCAGAAATTGACCTTGTGCTTGAAGGCCCTGACGATGAGGTTTGGGCCATCGAGATCAAGCGATCTGCCGCTCCGCAAATCAGCAGGGGTTTTCATACGGCAGCGGAAGACATCAAAGCCACCCGGAAATTTGTGGTGTACTCTGGTTCCGAGCGATTCCCCATGGGGCAATCTACTGAAGCGATTGGGCTGGTTGATTTCCTCAAGTTGCTTACCAGTTCTTAACTAGTTGCATTTTGATAGCTACAAGGCAAAGTCCAACCCTGCTCTGAACTTGTAGTTTTCCAAACAAAGATTCCCTGTAGCCATCAACCGTTCTCTCACTAACTTTCATTTCCGATGCAATTTGTTTGTAGGTGCGATCGCTGCAGGCATATTGAAGAAACTGAAGTTCCTTTGGTGTGATCTGAACCTGAATTGAAAAATGATTATTTCTGAAGAACTTGTTCCTGTCTAATGATATTGACTGATGTACATAAAACCCAGACTTCTGTACTTCCAATAAAGCACTTTCCAGTTCAACGGGGTGCATATCTTTCAACAAATAAGCAGAGCATCCAGCCTTAAACATACGGATGATTGTGTGCTCATCATCGTTCATCGTCAAAGCCACCGTCTTGACAGCGGGGAAATGATCCAGCATCCATTGGCAGGTTTCCACGCCATCCATTACAGGCATATTGACGTCAACTAAGAGAATATCCGGAACCCTTGTAGAGATTGAGAGTTTTTCGATAAGCTCCTTCCCATTTGCAGCCTCAATCACTACAACAAAAGGAGTCAAAGTTTCCAGCAAAAGCGACAGAGACTTAAGAAAAAGTTGGTGATCCTCTACTATGCCTACTTTAATCTTCATCATGTCGATCAATTTCTCAAGTCAAGTTCCACCCTGGTCAACCCGTTCACTGTTGACCAAGAAATTTTGCCTCCCAATACTTTAGCCCTGTTCATCATGTTTCTTACGCCCATTCCATCAATTTGCAAAGGAAGTTTTTCGCCATTATTCTCGATAATAACTTTAAGACTATCCCTTCGTTCTACATTAACATTGATTAATGAGGGATTAGCATGTTTTATGGCGTTCTGAACAGCCTCCTGCACAATACGAAAAAGAATAATCTGTTTCGAGACTTCAAGCGAAGTTATACCATCATTCTTTATAGTCATTGTGATCTTTCCGCCACTATTGATCCGCTTTGATTCTACGGACAAGTTCTCACTGAAATCAAATTGAGATATCCAATCACCATCCAAAGATCTGGAAAGCAGTCGCAACTCAAGTATTGCTTTTTGCATAGTATTGTTGGCAGCAATAAGTGTGTGAGATGGATTGGGTGTATTCAACTCTGTAATTCCCAACAACATTTTAGTA
This sequence comes from Sphingobacteriales bacterium, assembly GCA_046317915.1. Classification (GTDB taxonomy): domain Bacteria; phylum Bacteroidota; class Bacteroidia; order Chitinophagales; family Chitinophagaceae; genus Pollutibacter. The sequence continues at coordinate 7,682 of JBKCVJ010000029.1, read as the reverse complement.
GTACTCATTAATTGCCCCACGTTATCATGAAGCTCTTTGGCTACATGCCTGTAGGTAAGCTCTTGAACTTCTATTTGGGATTTCAATAGTAACTGTTCATATTCTTCCCGGAGTATTTTTTTTTCTTGCTGATACATTTGTTGTTTCCGGTTGTAGTTTACAATTGCTACTACTATGGTAGCCGTCAACAAAAAAAGTATAATCGAAACTGCTATAACGGTGCTGAATATTTCGGCTCCCATTTTGTACAAATTATTCCCAAAACAATAAATGTATATAGAAAATAATTTGCAAGCGAGTTGATTAGGTCAAAAAGTTGTCTTGCATTTTTTCGCTCAGCAGCCAAAAGACTGTTATACACTCCATTGAACGTGGTGGTTCCTATAAAATATACCAAAAAGGCAAGAGAAAACCAAAATACCGCTAACTGGTGAATGGGAAGATCCTCTACAGGTTTAATTTGCATCAGAACAATCAATGAATAAAATACTAAGGGGACGGCCTCAATGCTTCCGTGAACACTCGGAAACTTATTCCAAGGCACAAAGAATATGGAAATAAGTGCAGAGATCAGGAAAAATGGAATTACAGAATAAGTTATAATTACTTGAATCCTTTTTCTATCAGTCATTTGACGCATAAGCCCCGCAATACAGGCGTACTCAAGAGGAATAAAAATGTGGTAGATAAAATTGTATGACTGGTTTTGGGTTTTCAGGATCTCTACTACCAGTTCTGTAATCATAGAGATACCAAGTAGTAGAGAGATCCATTTAACCCTATTATCTTTCAAGTGAAAAATACTTACCACGAAAGCAGTACACATCAAAAAATAGTACACATACAGCATGACTATCGCTATGAATTGACCTTTTCCAGTAGGATCTTTGCAATTTCGTCTGCACTTTTTTGTGCAAATGATTCAGCTGCGGAAAAGGTATTGTAGACAGTAGACATCAGCTGTAATTGAACGGTTCCACCGCCGCCATTTCCTTTTTCTTCAATAAACACACTGTTCGGTTCTATTTTCTGAAAATCGAGCGCTTTATCATTTATGTCTACACCTTCTAAAGTGAGTGACAATTCATCGGGCTCAGGAAATGCAAAATAGAACCTAATTTTCTCGCATCTTTCTTGCGACAATATCCTCAGAATTGATGCCTTACTGAACGTCACATAAGCAATATCGATCGTTTGATCCTCTTCCTGACGCCTTGCAGCATATGCGGCTACCATGCCTTCCAGTGCTTTCTTAGTTACAGGCATTCCATAATGCTGTCCGTTGGGATCTGTTTCGGAAAAAGGCATCTCATACTTAATGTCTTTGGGGTTTCTGTCTAAACGTCCCTGTGCTTCTTGTCCCCAGTCATAAGTGGGCAATGTCATTGTCTTTCTCATAATAAATTTTGTTATGTTAAAATCGTTAAGAAATTCTGGATGATCAAGCAATTAGATTAAACATTTATTAAATAAACAGCGTATTAAGAGACTGCGACTGGTCTTTGCCTGTCCATACAATTACGGGGGCATTGTCTATAATACCCAAATTAGGAGCAAAGCCCGATGTTTCACCTATGGTTACTTTGTTTCCAAAGTTTACGCCATCTCCAGACCTCAGTATATTCAGGTTATTGTCTGGATTTGTACCAGACCAGCTCAGTAGCAACTCATTTCCGTTAACCAACATACTGGGAGTCCAGAAACTATTCTCCGCCAGGGTAACTTTGTTGATCCATGAAACGCCATTATACGTCATAACATTGATCCGACGCTGTGCATCAGTTCCCGTCCATGAGATGAGTAGGTTTCCACCCAAAACCGCCAATGAAGGGCCATCGATGGAATTGTCTCCTAGTGTCTGTTTACCCGTCCAATTAATCCCATCTGTGGACTCCATTACATTAAGTCTTCGCTGATTATCAGTTCCTGTCCAAGCCAAATAAAGTTTTCCGTTGACTCCGAGGATACACGGGCTGTGAAAAGTAGTTTCTGCCAGTGTCAGCTTCCTTACCCAGTTTTGGCCGTCCTGAGAAGCGATTATATTGATAAAATTGTTACCTACGCCTCTCCATGCCATATAAGACATACCATTGAAGTTCGTAATGGATGGACCGGAAAGCGAAGTTTCTGCCAGGGTACATTTATTTAGCCATATTCTTCCATTCTGGGTTTGCATTGTGTTCAGGCGATGGTCTCGATCCGTACCCGTCCAAGCCAATACCCCGGAACCATTTCTGGTGGATAGCGCCGGCTGGCCTATTGCCGTATCGGTCAGTGTTGTCTTCCGGTTCTTGTCACCGTAAACTGACCTAATACCATCTATATCATCTTTATGCAAAGCTCTTTTGCCAGAATAGAATGCAAACATAATTGCATCTCTTTCATTAGAATGGTCCAGACCAAGTGAATGACCAAGTTCATGAACGGCAACAGATAGTAAATCATAACCACCAGGCGTATTATCCAGTATCCATCGCTCATCATCGTCAAAATGTATATCACCCGCAATCTCACCACCATTCGGTGGGGGAAAGAAAGCGTGAGCAAGTACACCGTTTGCACCATCGAAGCTGGTTCCATCACCATGATTTCCCCTTACAAACTGGATCATAATGTCTGCGTTTCCGGATACCTCGGTAAAGGTTAACAGACAAACCTGGCTCCAGGTATCCATTGCTGTGCGAATAGCCGCAATGATATCAGCAACAGGTAAGTCAGGTGTGAAATTGCGAAATGCGTAAGTAAGGTTGCCCTTGCCCCATTTATTACCCTGCACTACAAAGGTTGCTGACATGCCATTTCTATTGCGAAGCTTCGGCCGGTCTGGGTTTCCGCACCGTGGCGAGGAGATGAGTTGGAGTGTTTTTTCGTCTGGCTCTCCAGTTGGGGTTAAGCCATAAAAAGACTGAAATTGCTTTAACGCTTCCTTGCTTGCTTCGTCAAAGGCCTCGCTGGTTGAAGTGGGGAGATTCCGCTCTTTAATGGAAGCAAATGCGTCATTGGAGGGATTCTGATAGAGATATCCCATCTCTTGTAGTACTTTTTTGATGTCATGTTGATGTGCCATGATTCCTATTTTTATTTTTTTGATTGAATTATTTAATCCTACCGTCCGCAAGAAGTTCAGCTCGCCGTTTCATATAAACGTCATTTGGTACCGATGTGCCTGTGGTACTCTGCACACCTATTGCCGCTGTCAGTGGCTTTTGGAAGATTTCATTCTCCCGGGCGGGTTTCGTTTCACTGCTGTTTTCCTGGGTTTTCATAGAGAGATAGCCTGCGGCGCTGATACCGATCAGAGAGAGTTGCCAAACCTCAAATTCTGGAAAGGGGTAGGCACCACATTTAACATTGATGACAAACTCTCTGAAGAATACAATACCAAATACAATGTTGAATACGATACCCTGGAACCTGCTAATGGTAATCCCGCCTTCATCTGAAAAAATATCCCTGAGGAAACCATTAGTTTTGTTATCCTGATGTCTGTTGGGTACAGGATTGTTGTTTTCTCTAATCTGCGAATCATCAATCGCTTTACCAAGTAAAGATGTGCCAACACCCAGTCCCAGCAAAGCAACCATGGTAGTATTGATGGCTGCAAATGAACCGGTGGCAAAGTAAAATGAGATCATACAGGATAATACAATGGCCGTCCACCACAACAATTGAACTTTAGCGTAACTATAGGGCCGATCCAATGTTGGCCTCAAATTCTGTGTTTCCGGATCATAAGAAAGATCTCTTGCAATGGCTGTTTTAGAAAGTAAGAATCCGGAAATAAATAGCACAACCAGTAATGTGATAATGAATGAGATATTGAAATACGCTGGATTTTTACATTTTGCAACTGGGCATGATTTACAATACAATGTGCCGGATGGATCTTTCTTTTGGGCCTCCAGAGACGGACTGGAATATTGACTAGCAAAACTGTCTACCGTCTGTTGAGCGTTGATGTCTCCGGTTGAACCATAAAGCAGTACCAACGTGACTAGAAATGTTTTAATGAATTGCATACATCGCTTTTTTAAATACTTTGACTATTTCTCTGATACTTTTCCCAAAGGAATATTATAAGATACCGCCAGATAGTGCTTGATCTTGAATGTAGTGGTAGTGATAGATTCTGGTTTCGAGGAAGAGATGAAGTCGCCAGACGCATATCCTTGTTGCAACACCTCAACATTGCCCGCTGCAAATCCAGCACCAATACTGAATCGTTGTTTCACGCCGACGATCAGATTGATCCCCGCCAGATAACGAGGCTTGGGTTTGTTGCTGATGGTTGTGCCAACGCCAAGTGAAAAGCTTCCGTTAATTATATCGCTAAGACGAGGATAGATATGCAAGAAACCGGCAAACCCAAGGTCAGAAAACCCTTTGGTATCCTCCTGGGTGATCTGGTTCCTTCTGTTGTATACAATTGAATCACCGCCATAGGAATTCCTGATTACTGAACTATCAGGCCTTAAATTTATCTTTGCATCACTCAGGTTGGTTACAAAAAATCCTGGGCTTAGATCAAACTTAACTCCTCCTACTGTACTGACTTCTATCGGCTGCTTGTCAACAGTTCTGTTGGATGAAGCGCCAACTTTAGGAATAATGGATAATGTGAAAACGTATCTGTCAACATTTTGCACTTGTGGAATGTAATAAGAGAAATCGCTAAACCTATCCAGAAAATTTGCATATTGGTAGATGATCTTTTCCGCCGTTTCTTTGTCCGACCCTACAAATGAGGCTAAAACTTCTTTCAGTGCAGGTAATATTAAGGCAGGGGGTATTCCATGTGTAGTGCTAAAATATCTTTCAACTTCTTTTTTGATTTCTCTTTTCAGCAAGCAAACATAGTTACAGGTAGATGCATTATTAAGATACGGTTCAAGTCTCGTCAATTGAGCGGATAACGAATCGAGGTCAGCAGATAGCTTGACCGAATCAATCACAACAGGAGAAGCTTTAGCGGCAGCTAATTTAGCTCCATTTAGTATATTGTTAAGCGCTGAAGGTTCTGTATTGAACAAGAAAGTCGTATCTCTGATCAGAATAGAGTCTTGGCTAGGATCAACATTGTATAAATTTAAAACGTAGGGCTCTCCTACCTTCATTTTTACTTTGATCATTTTGTTGTTTAGACGATTATACTCCACTTTGTATGGCCAATCTGGACAAGTTCCACAAGGTTGTTTGGAATTTTTGTCTATCCCATCTGCAATTGAATTAAGATCCAGCACTGGAGTTTGTGCCTGACTTATTGTTCCAAAAAGTAAAGTCGTGAATAAAAGGGATATCGCTTTAAGCATAAAAAAGGTTTGTGAGTAATGATTCCACAAACCTAATCTGAGTGTCAAGCGGCTCAACGGGTAGTTTTACCCTGCTATGACCCGGGAAAATTCCCGTAGTAATACAAAAATAAATTTCAGATGATCCAATACATGGCTTTCCATAAAAACCCTTGAAGACATCTTATTCAACAATACTCCAACTTCCATCACGGACTAAAGAAGCTGGCATCTTATATTGGAGTAACTATGGAGACGCTGAGCAGGATGTGGAGTAATACGTATAAGTGGTTAGTTCCTGTGCTTGATCATGCAATAAAAACGTTAACCCGTTCCACAATCATTTCCTTATACACTATTTGCTTCTCCGGATGCAGAAATGATTGATCGATCAACCTATTTGCCTCAGGCAACCACTGTTGAAGCCTACCGTATACTGCATTGATCTGTTTGGCATTCAGCTTGAGTAGCGCACCAAAATCATCAAATGTCCTTTTGGAAAAATTCATCTTTTTGCCGCCCAGCAACAATGCAGTATCCTCCTTATCCTTTGGCAGTACGAGCTTCACATTCAACAGGTCATAGAAAGGAGAAAGCACCCAACCAGAGTCTGATAAAAACATTGAATAGTTTTTCAGGTGCATATCGTTGTTCCCAATCACGTAGTTGAAAACCGCTGATTCAAAAAATCGCAATTTGTCGAAAACCGTATGGGCAGACAAGTCTCCAATGGTCTTGCCGAGTGTTTCCATGGTTCCCTTGTATTTATTCTCCAGTTCCAGGATCTGAAGAAAATCGATCATGTGGTTTTTTGATCCATTGGCATTACGGTCTATGCGTTTGGAAACAAAACATAGTTCCCCGGATTGCAAGCGGATCATGTTTACCGGCACAATACTCATCCGGAACAATTCAGCAAGCTTCATGGACAGGTGTTCATTCTCGGGCATCTGCGGATAGTCCGCCTGTGGTGGTTTCAAGATGTATTGGCCTTCCAATGCATCTACAATGGTCAATCTTCCCCGGTGTCCATTTTTCAAAGCCTCCTTTATCCATCCCAGTGATAACTTAGGCTGTACCCCGGGAACGCTGATGGAGAGCAATGCGGCATCTCTAGCCAGTTGCTCCATGTCAGACAATTGATAGGGCAAGGCGGGTGCCTGGTCAGTTCCAAAAAATGCTTTGATACATTTTGGGTGGTAGTTGATCTGACCTTTTTCTAATGCTGTATAACAATAGAGACAGTTAGACATCCGTATCTGTATTTATGGGATGAACAGTTACGGCGCCGATAGCATTCTGACAACAGGCAAGTAGAAGACCCATGCGATCATTCTTATTGATTCTCCAGCTTTCAGCAGCAATATTCAACAGCCATCCTTCGGGAATCAATCCATCAAAAAATGGAAAAAGCCTGACACTTTTGTAAGGGTTTGAGGATACTGGCATTTGAAACGTGATGAACTGGTGAGGATAGTTTTTCACATACTGCTCATCATACACAAACAGGTATTCTCCATTGTCGTCTTCCGTAAGAAGACCCGCTTTGATGTTGTTGTATTTAACTATTCCTTGTCGCATCCTTTTCATTTATTGGACCCAGGACATGACCAAACATCTGCAGTACCTGATTCACCTTTGACAGACTGAGGTTTTCTTTGCCTTGTTCGATTTTTCTGATCACCGTAAGGGCAACACCCGCCCGGTCAGCGAACTCCTCCTGGGTTAAACCCGCCAGTTTTCTTCTGGTCTTTACAAACTGCGATAACGCACTCATATTATATGTAATTGCATACAAAAATAAGAATAAAATCTATATTATACGCATATAAATATAATATAGATCATATTGACTAAATTATATGCAATTAAATATAACTATTGAGTAACATCCATTTCTGTCGCAATCAATACGCCCCAATCATGGGACCGAAGGGACCCGTTGTTCCCATGGACTCTCCCTTATGCCAGACCTGGGAAACGAATCCATCCAAATAGAGTGCTTTCACGCAGCCGTTCCTGATAAAATGCCCTGCGGCTGTATGCCAAAATTGACGCTGGGATCCTTGAGTATCTTGGTCTCTCTCAACACCTTCCCGTTCTCAATGAACAGCCCCACCGGTTCATGTTCCGGCGTGAACATTCCGCCATTCATCAGGAAGACCAGCTTGGGGTTTTGGTGCAGATATTGAAAATATTTTAAGCTGATTACGCTTCTTTTTGGTGGAATTCAGAATAATATTCAGACTGCACTACAACGCCTTCAACTCGTTCATCATCTCCAGCAAAGGAATTGCATACACACCATTTGCCAGGGGATATCGCTCCTTGCCTGGGTAAACAACAAACCGGCGTTTTGCTCCAATATCCTCGCAGCCAAAATGAAATCCTTTT
>JBKCVJ010000028.1:0-7827 GCA_046317915.1 Sphingobacteriales bacterium | reverse complement strand
ACCCTTTTGTACTCAGGTAAGTGACCACGCTGCTGAAAAATGCGCCGATGATGAATACGAGGATGGAATTCGCGAGCTCCGACTTGATTTGTTTCCAGTCGGCCCTTTCCTTCAGTTGTATCCGCCAGTTCCTGAATCTCGACTTGTATTTTTTCCAAAAAATAAAATAGGCAAGGGTTGCCAATCCGCCGTTTAAGAAAATGGCTGCTACAACCCCTTTCGGTATTTGTTTAAGAATTTCCAGTATTGCTTCCATAAAGTTTTCGATGATTGAAAGCAAAACTCCCAACCGCCGCTCAGATTACACTTAACATTTGTTAGAATTTAATTTTCCGGCGGATCCTGGATAAACTGGGTGCTTTGATCCCGAGATAGGAAGCGAGGTACTGAATAGGCACATTTTGCACGAGTTCCGGCCTGGTGTCCATCAACTTTCTGTAGCGTGTTTCCGCATCTGTGGTAGCCAGTTCATCGGCCCTTTCTAACGATGATGCGATGGCATGCTGAAAAACAACCAGGCTGAATGCCTTGAAGGCTTCACTCATGGAAATCAGCTGCTCCAGGTCAGTTCTTTTGATCCGAAGCAGAGAACAATCAGTAAGACATTCAAGGTGCTCTTTGGATACCTTTTGATTGATAAAACTCAGAAATGGGGTGATGAATTCACCGGGAGAACTGATGTGGCTGGTCACTTCCAGCCCGGTCTCATCCACGTAATATAAACGGCAGTATCCGGAGCGCAGGAAATAAAAATGCCTTGGAATCTTTCCTTCTTCTTCCAGGATTGTGTGTCTGTTTTCGGTGATTGGTTCAAAATACTGATCACATAATGCAACATCCTCCCTGGTCAGAGAAGTCATCTGTTGAAGCGACTGAAGAAATAGTTGATCCATGAATCTTTCTGGCAATCTTTGCACTCAATTTACTGCTTCGGATGCAAATGATGACTATTACATTTACTCAACCAGTTTCGGCGGAGCCACCGCTTTATATGCAGAGATAAGTGCATCACTGAAAAGTTTTTTCCGCACCTTCGCCAACTCAACCAGGGTCCAGCCTTGTTTACCCCATTTATTGTCTACGGGATAAATGATACCCGGAGCGGCCAATGAAAAAATATCCTGATCCGCCTCGGTTAGTTTGAGACAGGCCCTGTTCTTTGTTTCATCATATGTAGCAAAGATCTTTTTGCGCACGCGGAAAGACGTCTTCTCAAAATGCGGCTCCTCATTGGTTTCCGGAAAGGAAAGAGCCATCTGCCTAAAATATACGAGGTCAACCATGTGATCAAGGATTCAGTTTGTGCAGGAAACATGTTTTGAAGTGGAACACTTTTGCACTTCGACCGTTCACCTGAAGATCATCCAACAACTCAACAACTTCCTGAAAGGCATGATCCTAATTTAATACTGTTTTCGCTCACTATTGACCGCTCCTGTGCAGCAAAGTGGAGTGGATAAATTTCACCTTCCACCGTTGGTCAACATAACACAGGGTCGCACTTTCTATCCAGTCCATATCCATTTTTCGGCCATCTGCTGTAACATATGATGTTAACCGATAAGTCACCAGGGCCATCGTTTCGTGCACAGTAGTGGAAAGGAAGTTAAACCGGTCAACCCTGTTGAAATTTCTCGCCGTATTGTCTGTGATGTCTAGCCTGATCAAGGTATCCATGTTCCAGACCGTGCCATATTCAATCAAGGTCAGATCCGCTGTGGCCCATCGTTTCATCGCAACCGAATCTCTCGCCGCCAGTGCGGCAAAAAATTGTTTTACGGATTTCTGCACTTCCTTTTCCTGATCAGACTGTGCTGCAGTAGTACCAACAACAAACAACAGAAATAAAAAAATGCTATACTTTCTCATCACATGTATTTTAATCTTCACACTTCTCCCTTCACCTTCTCCCTTTATCTTCTCCCTCTCCTATTCCAGCGCCTTACGAACCAACGGCACCGGCAAAATCCCCACCGCATAAAACTGTTCAAAAAATTTGTACAGTGAAAAATGCTCAGGGTCTCGTCGGCCCATGTCCATGATCAGTTCTTCAATCAGGTATTTTCCTGTTACATAGCTGGTGCCATATCCGGGTTGCCTTAAATACAGATGTTGCTCAAAGCCTACGAGGCTTTCATCGCCCGTCCATCCTTTGGGCGTCCATTCCACCTGGAACTTGCGCGCCTGTTCATAGTTGATCATATTGGCCTGTGCATACAAAGAAGCGAGTCCGCGTGCGCAACGCTGTGCCAGCATGATCCAAACCAGTTCTCTTGCGCGGGGATTATTGTCCCACAAACCTGCATGCATTAATATTTCTTCAAAGGCCGTGGCTAATCCTTCTGATCTCTGCATCCAGATATTGTATGGCAGTGCCTCTTTTCGCAAGGGGTTAGGGTGAGTGTCAAGGGTGAGGCCCGCTACTTCAAACCAATGCGTTAAATGGGAGTACAATACCCCCGGTGCACGGAAACTGATGTTGGCAAAGAAATTTCTTTTGTCTTCATCGATGTAACTGCCAATATGCTTCCGCATAGCAGGCTCCATATATGATTTCACAGGCAGGATCTTTTTCTGCTCGAGGAAATCCATGAGTTGCCTTACTGCAGCATCTGTGCCTTTTGCGAATTCATCCGGCGTGGAAAATGCTTTTAGTTCAGGAAGATTCTTATTACGCTCCCGCTCCAGTTGCAAGGAAGCATAGGACCTCGTGAGTTCTCTTTGCAGGATCATCACCTCATCGTCCCAGGTCAATGAAGTCATCATCACGTGCTTCAGGTGCCAGTTATAGTCTTCTTTGCCGATGCCCGATGGACCGTTCCTGGACGGCAGTTGTTTCTCCAGCCAGGTGATGAGATCCTTGTTGGCTTGTTTGGCATCTGTGATCGCTTTTTTCAGGGCCGCGCCGGATGTTGCCGTTTGTTTTTCAAGGCCATCCAGCATGCCGATCTGATCCTTAATGTTTCCGATGCCGGCTTCCCAAAGATCGCGCGCGTTACCGGTGAGATTTTCCTTCGCCTGTTGATACAGTGGCGGAATCACCTGCAATTGCGCGGTGAGCTTCGTCTCATCTGCAGGCGACAGTGGAAAAACATATTTCCACAATTCAATGACGGCAAAACTGGTGGGGCCCTCATGATCCGGGGTATCACTTTGCTCGTTCCAGATGATGGCATAAAAGGCCGGATCCCGCTGCCAGGGCTTTAGGATGCGACAATTATATTCCAGTGCATTGAGTTCAGAAAGCACCAGCAGGTAATCCACTTGTTGTGCGCGGCTCCATCCGGTGGTGTCCAGCTTCTTATGGCGGGCCTGCAGTTTAGCGAGTTGCTGTTGTATGGTGCCGATGGTTTTCGCACGGTAGTCGGGCACACCATTGGGTAGATTGGTTCTTTCCAGAACCCTTAGTTCTTTTTGGATGTTTATTATTTCCGAGTAGCCCTCACTGTTACCTTTTGCAAAAGGAAGAAGATGAAGGGAGAAGATAAAGATGAGCGTGCAGATCCATTTTTTCATGGATGGAAGTTAAGCGGAATTACGCTACATCGTACCACAATTGCACCAGGCCGGAAGGGAAACAGGTGCTTTGCTTTAATTTGAGGTTCTGTTCCGGAAAGCCTTCCGGGAACAAGCGGATCCCCTCGCCCACCAGGTGCGGGATCACACTGATGATAATGCGATCGATCAGTTTATGTTGCAGCAGCTCAAACACCACCTGCGCACCGCCATCGCAATAAATATCCTTCCCCTCCTCCTTCTTCAGCTGCTGCACCAGGCCAATCAGGTCTGGATGAAAACTGACATGTCCTTCTGTACCCGTCCTGGTTTTGGAAACCACAAACACTTTTTTATCCTGGTGCGGAAGACCCACACCAAAGCCCAGCGCCACCTCGTAGGTCCTTCGTCCCCAGATGACGGTATCGATGTTGGATAAAAAGCCGTAGTACCCGTAGTCTTCGGCGGGGACGTCTACCTTCGACAAAAAATCGATGTTATCGTCTTTCTTGGCGATGTAGCCGTCCAGGCTCATTGCGATGTAAAGGATCAGTTTGCGCGGCATGGTTTTGAAGTTCTATGCCTTCAAGGTACTTACATCCGCAGATAATGCATGATTGCCTGAGGTGTTTTAATCACCAATTTTTTATCCGTGAGCTCGAGGATTTCGGCAGGTTCAGTTCCCAGGGTCAGGGCAGATCCGAGAATTTGGTAAGGGCCCTTTTTTATGCGTATTTCCTTGTCTGATTCTTTTCGGAAGAGCTGCATTTCTTTACCATCAAATTCGAAGATGGTGTTCAACATCGCCTGGTGCATTGCTACCGGGTCAGCGCCAGTTTTAGTCATCTCAGCTTTCTCGAAGATCCATTTACCCTTGATCTTTTCCGCGTTGTCTTGCGCAAAAGAAGTCAAAGAAACAAAAAGCAAAAAGGTCAGCGTAAAGCCAATGTGTAGTGCGTGTTTCATAAGCAGTGTTTTATTTATTGCCTTGAAAGTAAAAAACAAATCGGCTCCTTGCAAGCCATGGTTTCTTAATGTTTTGCTATATCCTCCGGGCCGGTCTTTGAGGTATCCGCGGCAGCAGCGATCAGTTTCTCCAGAACTTTGGTGTCTACATCAGCCAATTTATTGATGTACAAACAACCCACACCGGTTTTATGCTTACCCAGTTTATTAAGCAGTTCTTCTTTTCGTTTGACATCAATGACAAGGTGCAGTGATAAATTGGCTTTACGTGGCGAGAAGCCCATGATGAACCATTTGACCTCCCGACCGGTTGCCGGGCTCTTGTAAATCTTATCGCCAAAACCGATGATGGCTGGGCCCCAGAGCTTTGGTTTTTCACCCGTTGCTTTCTGCATCATTTTCAAAACAGCCTGCGCATCCTTTCGTTTCTGTTCATCTGGTAGTGCCTGGATAAACGCATCCACGCTAGCTTCAGTCTGTTTGGTTTTGATCTCAACAAGCTTAGCCATAAAAAAAGATTATATCCTTAAGGTAATACTATTTCCATTCACTGTCGCGGCTGTCGGCCATACTGTTTAGCATTCACCATGATCAAAAAGAAGATTAACGAATGATGTAGCTCTTGTTCATCCTCCTTCAGGGAAACCAGGATTGTGTTTGGGGTTTGCGCTATCATTTTATCAAATAACTGACCAAGATCCATATTCGCTTTTTCCCGCTTTAACTTGATCCTATTTATCCATTCCCTCGGTAGTTTGTTGAACCGCTTGATCAACTGGCCCAGCATATCCATGGTCACTGCATCTGCTGAATCCTTGAATCCAAAATAGTCAGGCCAGATGTGTTTCTCATCCAGTAATAGCAATTGAATTTCCAATTCATTAGGACTGGTTCTTCGATAAAGCCTGAAGTGATTCATTAATATGCTTTCCCGTTGTATCCGTAAGCAGCGGGAATACTCCGCAACGAGGTAGTCTACTTTTGTGCGGACATCCATCATCAGATGATTCCTTGTGATCAGTTCATCGTGTAACCCGAGGTAATGGTTTTCATGGATATATGCAAGCGCCTGCTTACGGTATTCAAGATAATTTAATTTGTTAGCATCAGCCTCCCTCAAATGCTGATCATGCCTGACCATTGCATCATTGATATGTGCTTCATACTTTTTCAACTGATCCTCACGAAGGATCCTGGACATCCGGTACCATTCATAGTCATAGGTTTCCCAGTCTGAGAAATAAATGTCTGGCTTAAAAAGAGGCGACTCCTGTTCAAACGCATGAATTTTTGCCGCCTGTTCAAAATCAAGGTCCAGGTACGCAAACCGGTCCTTCACAAGGTTGACCGCCCATTGGTACTCTTTAATCTGATCATCCATAGAATGATGATTTAGTTTTTATTCTTCCCATCTGCCTGAATGCGTTCATACGCTTCTCTGGTGAGTACCAGCAATTGATTGGTCTTGCAGTTCCAGATATTGTAGACCTTTTCCGAAGTCACATAATAATGCTCCCAGCCCGCAGATTTACTATATAGCATCAGAGTGCAGATATCTGTTGGGGTGATGAAGGCGCCGGTTTCCGGCAAGTGATTGTGCATACCGGCAACCATCGTCTGGCCTTTTGCATCAAAGTCTTCGAGACTGGTGACGATGATATTTTTGTGCAATGCTTTTTTTGTCAGCACATTGTTCTGCTGGTCAAAAGTGAGAAGGTAATCGTTTCCAAAAATAACCACCCCATTCTTGACAGGACCCGTAAGAATGTACACTCTTTTCTGACCGCCATCCAGAACAGGGATCAGGTTGAGATTGGTATTGTTGTAGGATTTGAAAAGGGTATCGTTATTAACCACCTGAATGGCTGCTTTACGAAGTGCGTAATATTCTTTTTCGATCTCGTTCATTTCCCTTTCCGTGAGATCAACGACTGCTGTTTTAACATCGAAGGTACTGTCGAAAGCAACGGTGCCAATGACTTTAGGCGCATCGGCCCGGGAGAAAAACACGCATCGGGTCAGTGTACCGAAAGGATAGGAAACATATCCGCCAAGGTTTTGGCGGTTGGGATATTTCTCGAGAAAAATATCTGTTCCGTACCAGGACGCCATTTCGGAGCGATACAACAATTTACCTTCTGCAACAATAGGCTTAGCCTGTTCATTGAGGTCTTCCTGCGCGCGTGAAATGAGGGAAAAGAAAAGGAAACAGATCAGGATAAATGTAATGGGTGGTTTCATGGTCAGGCGAATTGGTCTGTACATCAAAATACAAACTTCAGTTCAATAACACAATAACACAGTAACTCAGTAACTCAATAACTCAATAACTTAGTACCTCCATTGCCGCATTACCGCATTGCCTCATTGCCACATTACAAACTATGCCCCATCTTGTCCCTCTTGGTCTGCAGATACTTCTCATTGTGCGGATTGGGTGCGATGCGGATCGGTAAGCAGTCTACAATTTCTAAACCATACCCGCTGAGGGCCGCGCGTTTCTTGGGGTTATTGCTGATGAGATTGATCTTGCTAATATTCAGGTAACGAAGGATTTGCGCGCCAACGCCATAGTCGCGCTTGTCCATCGGAAATCCGAGGTGCAGGTTGGCTTCCACGGTATCCATGCCCGCTTCCTGCAGTTTGTAGGCTTTGAGTTTATTGAGCAGGCCGATACCCCGGCCTTCCTGGTTCATATATAATACCACGCCTTTGCCTTCCTGTTCCACCATCTGCATGGCCTGGTGGAGCTGTTCGCCGCAATCACAACGCAGGGACCCGAGGATATCACCGGTAAAGCAACTGGAGTGTACCCGCACCATCACGGGCTCATCGGCCTTCCACTCCCCCTTTACCAGCGCGAGATGTTCCCCACTCTCCGGGTTGTTGCGCTCATGGAATACATATAATTTAAAATGGCCATATTTTGTGGGCATATCTACCCGCACTACTTCTTCAATCAGGGAGTCTCTTTCCAGACGGTATTCAATGAGGTCCTTAATGGAGATCAGCTTCATGCCCATGGCCACGGCCATCTCCTGGAGTTGGGGCAACCTTGCCATCGAGCCGTCTTCGTTCATGATTTCTACCAAAACGCCGGCTGGTTCAAATCCGGCGAGTCGGGCCAGATCAATGGCGGCTTCGGTATGGCCAGAGCGGCGCAAAACCCCGCCCCGCTTGGCGCGGAGGGGAAAAATATGTCCCGGGCGGCCCAGGTCCTCGGGGGTTGTATTGGGATCGATGAGGGCCTGAATGGTCTTCGCCCTGTCTGAGGCCGAAATACCCGTGGTGCATCCATGACCGAGCAGGTCTATGGACACCGTAAAGGCCGTTTCGTGCAACGCCGTGTTATTATTGACCATGAGA
>JBKCVJ010000027.1:0-44948 GCA_046317915.1 Sphingobacteriales bacterium | reverse complement strand
ATGGAGAGAATGTACCAACGCAACAAGATCCAGGAGGAGAGTCTTCATTATGAAAGCCTGAAGCATTCGGGTGAGTTACCGATCATCGGTGTCAACACCTTCCTGAACAAAAAAGGATCACCAACAATTGTTCCGGGCGAGGTGATCCGCAGTACTACAGAGGAGAAAGAACAGCAGATACAGAATCTTCAACGGTTCAAGGCTAGAAATGCAGAGAAGTCGGCAGCGGCTTTAAAACAGCTACAGCAGGTAGCGGTAAGCAATGGAAACATTTTTGCTGCGTTGATGGAGACCGTGAAGTGCTGCACATTGGGTGAGATCACGCATGCACTGTATGAAGTGGGCGGGCAGTATAGGAGGAGTATGTAGGGGGAGGGATTAGGGGGAGTGTTTAGAGGGAGTAGGTTTTTACTTTGAAATATGTGTTTTTTTAACGGCATAAAAATCAGCAGGGCAGATCATATCAAGCTCAAGGAGCTGGAGATCACCATGCAGGATTATACCCTGGCGATGATCCGGCCGATGGTTAGTGGATTTGATTTTGGCGATTGGCCAGTAATCCGGCCAGTGGAGGGAGGGCAGCGGTCAGAGCTGGTGATGATGCATTGGGAGCTGATCCCCTTTTATTTCAAAACATTTTCTGAATTGGCGTTTTTCCGCAAAGGAGGCATCAATCCGAAGACAGGAAAGAAGGACCCACCGAAGAACACCCTGAATGCCATCGGGGAGGAGATGTTGAAGAAGCCGACCTATCGTAGTGCTGCACTGAAAAGGCGTTGCCTGGTGTTGAGTTCCGGATTTTATGAATGGAGACATTTCACCCCGCAAGGAAGTAAGAAGGACCAGGCCTATCCTTACCATGTAAGCCTGAAAGACAAAGAATATTTTTTCATGGCTGGGATTTGGCAGCCCTGGACAGACCAGGAGACCGGTGAAACGGTGGATACTTTTTCCATTGTCACCACAAAGGCTAATCCACTGATGGCTGCGGTACACAATATCAAAAAACGGATGCCTTGTATCTTGTCCGATGATCTTGCGAGAGAATGGATCAGGGATGGCTTAACTGAAGAACGGATCACGGAGATTGCTGCGTATCAATACCCTTCAGACCAGATGGAGGCCTATACCATCGAAAAAACTTTCCGCACATCTGATGATCCGATGCGAGCCTTTACCTACGCGAATCTTCCGCCATTAGAGGTTTAGACCAGTAGCATGGTAACGCCTAGCACGATAAGACTATAAAGTTACATAACCAGGAAGGTGTTATCGTCATGAAAAAAATTGCCCCATTACGCAGATTTACTGATAGGAGGTTCGATGAAAAGGGATTGTTGCTGCATGGTGATTGGCAGGGCCTGAAATTCAAAGCGCTGGATGATCTGCCAGGGCCTCGAGGCATCCCGCCGTTTGAGCAGAAGCATACCATCGGCCACAAATCTGCCGCTGAACTGGCGATGCGCATATTCAAGCCAACCTTTACCGAACTGCCAGGGCTTTAGTTTACGTGCAACGGAGATCACCGGATCCTGCATGAAATAGGGTTTGTGTTCCGCATCTGTTTTCAGCAGCCGCTGGATATCCTTGACGGAACGCATCAGGGATTTGATGGCATTCTTGGTGGTAACGTTGATATAGATGGTATGGGTGGGGAAGGCTCCAAAATCCTGGAGTTCAACTTTGAAAGGTGTAGCACCCATGCCAATGGTTTTCAGTTTATGAAGGATGCGCTCTTCCATCATCTCCAACTGCGAGAAGGTCAGTAAGGTAAGGTGCGGCCTGCTGGGATCCGGTTTGTATTGATATTGTACTCCGAAATCTTTCCTGATCTGGTGGATCTTCTGTTCCAGCACTTCCGGAAGGGGAATGACTAATTTATATTCATGCATGATGTATCCTGAGAGCGGCATATGAATAGTTTTTAGGGGGAGTGATGAGGGTAAGTCATGAGGGTGAGTGATGAGGGGGGAGATTAGGCTGCGGATTCACGGAAAGGAAATTGACTCACGATCTGCCATCGATCCCCATCTTTTTTAAAAAGGATCAGCTTGCGGGCCGTGAATGCCGCATGGAACATCTGATGGGTGTATTGCATGACTGCCTCTGTAGGGGCGTCATCGGGCATGTATCCCAGTTTGATGAATGGCTTCTCAAAAATTCTTTCATCCTGCACAAAATCTTTCAGTGACGTCAACAGCCCGGTCAGTTTAGCAAACGGTTTGGCATCCTGCACACGGATGTACACGATCTGTGGCGGGATGGCGCTGAAATTGTTCAGGACCACCGGAAAGATCACCTGCTGGTCACAGATCCTCCGGATCCAGCGCATCAGGGTTTCTTCCATCTCTTCCCTCGCCGAGAAGCAAGCGAGCGTAATGCTTGGAGGTTTCTCTGAAGGTGCCTTGTTTCCGAACATTTCTTCCCATTGGCTACGCAACAGTTTTACCTGCCTGCTGACGGGTTCATCTGCCGGGATGACGAGGCGGTACTGCGGCCGCGCCTCCTGCAGGATGGATGCCCTGTGATGTGCCGTGCTGATCGAATCTTTTTCCATGCTGAAATTATTTTTCCCTGATCATTTCTTTAGCATAAATTTACTAAATAATTTAGTATTTCAAAATATATTTTATGGATGGGGAAGTATTTTATGGGGCTGCCTACAGGGGTAGTAAGCAGTTCCGCCAACAGGAAGTCCGTACGACTGATGCCACGGGTTTTGGCGCCGCCGCAGATGATTATGCAGAACGCGGAATAGACCTGAATGAGCAGCTGGTGCGCAACAAGCCGGCCACTTTTTTTATGCGCGTCCGCGGGGATGCCATGATCGGCGCAGGTATTCATGATGGGGACGTGGTCATTGTGGATCGAAGCATCAAGGCCAGCAGCGGAAAAGTGATCATCGCTACACTAAACGGTGAGATGTTGATCCGCCGTTTCGAAAAAGGGTTTAATAAGATCCGCCTGATTCCTGACACCTCAAAACTATCCCCTATCGAAGTGGATCCCTATGCGGATTTCTCTGTCTGGGGCGTAGTGACCTATGTGATACACGCGGTTTAATGAAGGACGATGAAAGCCATCATTGATTGCAACAGTTTTTATTGCTCCTGCGAGCGGCTCTATCGCCCGGATCTCTGGAACCGGCCGGTGGTGGTGTTGAGCAACAATGACGGGTGTATCATTGCACGCAGTGATGAAGCCAAGACCATCGGCCTCAATATGGCCGCTCCATATTACCAGCAGCGAGACCTGATCGCGAAAAACAAGGTTGCTGTATTCTCCTCCAACTACCATCTGTATGGCGACCTGAGCATGCGTGTAATGGATACCCTGCGGACCATCCTCCCGCCACAATGTGTTGAAGTGTATTCTGTGGATGAAGCTTTTCTCGATCTCTCCCACCTTCCTCCCTCCACCTTCCACCTCTTCGCCGCAGCACTTCGCCAAACCGTAGAGATGTGGACAGGAATTAAGGTCTCCGTAGGTGTTGCCCCCACCAAAGTGTTGGCTAAAATGGCAAACCGACTGGCCAAGAAAAATAAGGCCGCATCGGATTGTGTATGGGTGTTGGATCGTCCGGAACGGATCGAGGATGCACTGTCTCAGTTTGATGTGGGCGATCTCTGGGGTATTGGCCGGCGTTATGCAGATAAACTACGGGACCAGTTCGGGATCACCACGGCTCAACAGTTGAAACAGATGCCGGAAGCCTGGGCGCGCAAACACCTCGGCGGCGTGGTGGGTATGCGCATGATCCGCGAACTGAACGGAACACCATCGATCCCCCTTAAAGATCCCCTTGAGCAAAAGAAGATGATCGCCACCACGCGGATGTTTGGTAAACCCGTGTATCGTTTGGAAGAACTCCGGGAAGCCGTGGCCAGCTTCGTTTCCCGTGCGGCGGAAAAACTGCGCCGCCAGGGTTGCGCGGCCTCGCACCTTGACGTATTTGTGGTGACCAATGGGCGCGCAGGAGAGCAATATCATTACGATCCGAGAGCAGATCACCGTTATGTGCTGATGCCCCGTGCCACCTCCCTTACCCACGAGATCATCGCTTATGCAATGCCGTTAGTGGACGAACTTTTTCGCGACGGGCAGAAATACCTGAAGGCAGGTGTCACCCTCAGCATGATCGTGCCGGATAGTGAAGTGCAGCAGAATCTTTTCACCCCCCAGCAAAGCGTGAAGGGAAAGGCGCTGATGGAAGCGGTAGACAACCTGAATTTCAGCATGCGCGGGGATGTGGTCAAATATGTGTCCAGCGGCCTCACCCGCAACTGGAAGATGCGCCAGGAGATGAGGAGCCAGCGGTTTACCACGCGATGGGAAGAACTGTTTGAAGTCAAGTAGGAAGGTGGAAGGTGGAGGGTGGAAGGTGGAAGGTGGAGGATGCTGCAACCCCCAACCTTCAACCTGCCACCTGTTTTTTCCACGCCGAAACGCGGTTTTTTTCCATGGATTTGAACAGGAAACTACGGATTGGATCGATGGTCACGTTGAGCATATTCGCATAAACAAACCAATTATGCGTGAAGATTACAGGCACCTGAACCAACGCGAGGCGTTGAAGGTGGAGAACGAGGTGATCAAGATGAAACTCATGCTGGAGCATGGTGCTGAGTTCTCCGGTAATGAGTCGGCACCCCCGCTGAGTCCGGAAACGGAACACCAGTTTTTACAGTACATCCTTGAAGTGGAGCGCAAGGAATCGATGGCCAGGGAAGTTACGGTTTTTGAGATCCTCGGAAGTCCCTCGGAGTTTCCTGCGTCTGGATTGGTGAATGAAGACAGGGTCAAAGACCTACTGCAACGATTGTTACAGCGGATGAAACAGCATGGTATAGAACTAACTGTGTTTAGTCCGAATGTTACCCCGCGGGATATCTATGCATTCATTACAACAGAGTTGTTTGCCCACCGGATGCTGCATATCCAGATGCCGGGGATGGTGACCTGTTTTATCTATGATGAGTTTCACCCCGACTATCCCTACGAGAACTCACGGACAGCCGTAAACGAATGTCTGAAAGAGATTTTTTCGTCACGTGACCTGCAGTGGGTGTTTCAGTATGAGCAGATCCTGCAGTTGAATGCCTATGAGAATTTAACGATAGACCAGTTTCGCAGAACCGTCAA
The DNA here is from genome assembly GCA_046317915.1 of Sphingobacteriales bacterium. Lineage (GTDB taxonomy): Bacteria > Bacteroidota > Bacteroidia > Chitinophagales > Chitinophagaceae > Pollutibacter. Next base: position 39,806 of record JBKCVJ010000027.1, on the reverse strand, counting down.
TGCATTCAAGAAACGATATCGGAATATTGAACCGCTGGTGCTGGACGTAAGCGACTGTAGGCTGTTGGACGAGCATTGCGAAGTTACGGGAAGGTTTGAAGTGTGTTTTAGTTCGGCGGATGAACACCTGTTGAAGACGGGAACCTGGAAGGTAGCCTATCACTATTGGAAGGAGATGGATATCTGGATGATCTATGAGATTTATCTGGAAGGGATCGATTTCTGAGGCAGTTTTCAGGTTGAAGAGATGTCCTTGATCTTCTTGCCGATTCTTTTTTGTTCAAGGTATCCTTCGATGCAAAGGCTGACAGTTAAGATGATCAGAACTGCCAACATATGTATTATTTTCGGGTGTGCTTATACGTATGACTGAATCAAACGGAAAAGGGTCACTAAAGGAATGTTATCAATCTCCGGAAATGCGGTAATTTGTTGATCCAAAGCATCAATATGTTCAGGATCAATACATACGGCGGAGATACATCGTGGACGGTTTATCAACTGGAAGACACGGTGCAGGATATCCGTGTTGATATTGTGCCATCGGCAGGGGGCATTCTCAATGCGTGGTGGGTGAACGGTATCAATATCATTGACGGTTACACGGGTCGGGAAGATTTTGTGCAAAGGGTGCATGCCGGGTTCAGGAGTGCGAAACTGTTGCCTTTCGTCTGCAGGCTCAATAATGCTACATACAGGTGGCAAGGGCAGGAATACAGGCTTGATAAATTCCTGTTGAACGGATCTGCTTTGCACGGCATCGTGTATGATCAGGCTTTTTCTGTAGTGGCAGAAAAACGGGATGAGTCCGGTTGTTCGGTGGAGTTAGAATATCAGTATACAGGCGAGCACCCAGGGTATCCGTTCCCGTTCTCTTGCAAAGTGGGGTATGTATTGCGTGAAGCTGGAAAATTGGAAATCACTACCTGGGTGGCGAATGCTGGGTCGGCATCTTCGGCCATTCCAATTGTGGATGGGTGGCATCCTTATTTCACCCTCGGCGGTGTTGCTGGTCATTGGTGGCTGATGATCACAACAGACCAGATGATGGAGTACGACGAAGCATTGATTCCAACTGGCCGTTATTTGCACGACAGTACATTTACGGAAGGCGCATTGATTAGAGACGCCAGGCTGGATAATGGTTTCTTGCTTAAGGGTGAACCTGGACCTTTTTGTACACTGAAAAATCTTGAGACTGGTCTTGCTATTACTTTCTTGCAGCAGCTCAATTATCCGTTTCTTCAATTGTATATTCCTGACCATCGTAAAAGCATTGCCATTGAAAACCTCAGCGGAGCGCCGGATGCATTCAACAATGGGATTGGACTCACAGTGCTTCAGCCAGGGGAACAGAAGGAGTTTATGGTGGAGATACAGGCAAGCCTCAGACCCTGATATAGATCTTTCGCTTATCCATCCACCATCCTGCAAGCCAGCAAAGCAGCATCACTGAAAGGGCGAAAGCGAGGGATCCCCATGGACCGGGAAGTAATTTTTGATAAATGACATCGTTGATCACCATGTACAATGGTTTCTTGTTGACCTGCACAAACCACATCATAATGGCCATCAATTCAGACAGAAGATAGATGATCAGGGGATTTTTCCCGAAGACTTCAAAAAAGCCCGTCCATTTTTTTTGTTGACGGATCTCGATGAAGTAGATAAGTGCCGCCAGCAACACCAGGTCTATGCCGCAGGTGTAGAAGACAAAAGAACTCGTCCATAACTTTTTATTGATCGGAAAAAGCAGATCCCAGAAATAGGCGATCACGATCATGGCCGCACCAGCGAGTGCAAGCTTCGCAATGGTTTCAAATTGGTTGCCTTTCTCTTTGATGAATACCCCTGCATAATAACCGATGATCACATTCACGACCGCGGGAAAAGTGCTTAAAAATCCTTCGGGATCAAATGCCACACCTTCACCGTGGTACAAGTGACTTTCACCCAATAAAGCCAGATCAATGGCTCTTTGGGCATTTCCGAGAAGCGTGTAATCGCCCATCGTATACATGAGCAGCCAATAGCCCAGCAGAAAAACGCCGCTAATGATCCAGACCATTTTCCTTGACAGGAAGTGGATCATGAGTCCGGCCATGGCATAGCAGATACCGATGCGTTGAAGCACACCAAAGATCCTGGTATCTGACCAGGGGTTGAAGACGTAGCCGGAATCGGTATGGTGTAAAAAGGGGAACCAATACATGAGGTATCCCAACAGGAAAATGATCAGGCCACGTTTCACGATTTTCCAGGTGACTTGCGCAGGGGGCAGGGTGTTGAATTTTCCCATCGAAAAAGCCATGGCATTGCCTACTGCAAAGAGGAAACTGGGAAATACCAGATCGGTGGGAGTGAAGCCATGCCACGATGCATGAAGCAGGGGTGAGAAAGGCTCGGCTCCGGTTCCTCCTGTATTGACGATGATCATTAAACACACTGTCATGCCACGAAGCACGTCCAGTGCAAGGAATCTTGCAGGGTTGGAAGCCATGGGTTAAAAGTTATACGCGGATATAGATTTTTTTCCGGTCCAATATACTTCCAATCAACCAGAAAATGATGACGTGTGAGATGGCAAAGGCAAGGGAGCCGGGGAGGTTGCCGAGTGCGGGTTGGAACATATACTTGAACAACCAGCTGTAGGCGTTGATGAATACCTCTTTCCCATCTTTGATCCCATCTGGTATCCTGGCCAATGCATAGAGTTTTACCCAGACGCCGCTCAGCACAAAAATGAAAAGTGGGTTTTTGCCGAACACATCAAAAAAGCGGGTCACCCATCCGCGTGCACCTTTCAGTTCAATCCAGTACATCATCACCCCCAAAACCATCATCGCAAGGCCAGTGGTATAGAGCACATAGGAGCTCGTCCAGATTTTTTTATTGATGGGAAAAACAATGTCCCAGCAAAATGCAGTGAACACAAGGAGTGCCGCCGTTACCATGAAGTTCGCGAGCATGTCCGTGTTTTTTCCCTTGGTGATAATGTATTCGCCTGCGAGGAAGCCGAATATGACTTGAACGATAGCGGGCAGGGTGCTGGCCAATCCTTCCGGGTCAAAGGCGATGCCTTCGCCGTGATACATGTGGGATTCACCGAGAATGGCTTTATCTATGGCGTTTCCAAAAAAGCCGTTGATGGAAAAGGGATCACCAGGTGCACCAAAAGCAATGCAGAGCCACCAATAGAGCAGCAAGATGACTGACCCCGCAACAAAAGCACCTTTGGAACCGGCGAAACGAATGATCACGGACGCGAAGAAATAGGCAAGGGCTATCCTCGGTAAAACGCCGAGGATGCGGATGCTCTCCAAAGGTTTCATCACCAGGCTGCCCTCCTGCCACTTGACAAAAGGGAACCAGTTGAGCAGGATGCCGATGCCAAAGATGAGGACGGTACGTTTGACGATCTTTTGCCAAAACTGCCGGTTATCCGTGAACCGGGGCATCACAAAGGCCATCGCATTACCCACGGCAAAAAGGAAGAAGGGGAAAACCAGATCGGTTGGGGTACATCCGTGCCATTTTGCGTGACCAAGCGGCGGGTACACATAAGACCATGAGCCGGGGTTGTTCACCAGGATCATCAGGGCCACCGTGGCACCTCGGAAAACGTCAAGGGAATAGAAGCGGTTCATTGCCGTGGTTTGGTATGGCTAAATGTACGGTAAGCGCGAGAAAAATGGTCAAGCTTGCTAATCCTGTTTTTGGTTGCCAGAAAACTGCCTAACCATGTAACTGTTCAGGTTCTTCGTTTTTGATCAAGGGAAGAAGGATCAGTATCGATCACAATAACAACATCGCCTGTTAGCTAAAGCAGAATACAATTCTTTCCTGACTGGGAAAGATATCAAACTGATTATAGCAGTGAATGATCGTTGATATGGTTGCGATGGTTTTTTCCAGACATTGAAGTCTCTAGCATAAACTGGCTAAACTGAAGCCAAAACTTTGAATATTTGCTGATCAAGAAGATCAAAATGACTACAGCTTATTTCGTACATCTTTCCTCCATTGTGGATTCAGGTGCCAGGATCGGAGATGGGGCAAGGATCTGGCATTTTTGTCATGTTATGGCAGGCGCTTCAATAGGCGCAGAAGCGTCTTTAGGCCAGAATGTTTTTGTGGCCAGCGGTGCGATCATTGGTAATCGCGTGAAGATCCAGAATAATGTTTCAATATATAAAGGAGTGGAAGTGGGAGATGATGTCTTCATCGGCCCATCAGTAGTTTTTACAAATGTCATCAATCCCCGGAGTTTTATCGACAGAAAGGCTGAGATAAAACCCACTGTTGTCCATCACGGTGCCTCGATCGGCGCTAATGCAACGATAATTTGCGGTATCAGGATCGGTAGTTTTGCCATGATAGGTGCAGGTTCCGTTGTGACTGGTGATGTTGCAGCGAATGCCCTGGTTGTAGGCAATCCTGCAAAGCAGATTGGGTGGGTTGGACGCTCAGGAAATACCTTGGTATTTGATGAGGCTGGCCGGGCAATAGACCCCAGCGATGGGTTGCGATATCAATTGAAAGATAACCAGTTAATGCCGGATGACCTAAATTCATGACACTATTGTAGATGCCACTTATTAGCCAATAACTCCTATATTTGTGGTTTGTTAGTAAGTCTCCAAAAGAGAAGCTATTAAAAATTATCATTATTCTTATATTGCTGATAATTAATGGTTTAAAATCTTATTGATTCCTTTTTACGTAAAAGGTGAGTTTATATGATTGGGACTGACGTGGCGAAGCTATGCCTAAACAAGCCGACATAGAAGAGTCTTCCAAATGGTACGTACTTTATACTCGTCCGCGCTTTGAGAAAAAAGTGCATATTGGCTTGGAACAGCGCGGTTTTACATCATATTGCCCGCTGAACAGGGTTAGGAAAAAGTGGAGTGATAGGATAAAAGTTGTTGAGGAGCCGCTTTTCAAGAGCTATGTTTTTGTTCTGCTAGATGAGGGCCAGAAAACACAGGTCCGTATGGTCCCGGGGGTTGTCAATTTTGTTTATTGGAACGGGCAACCAGCGGAAGTGAGGAGAAAGGAGATTGACGATATCAGAAGATTTCTGAATGAATACACTGATGTAACTGTTATTCCCCATAGTTTTGAGGTGAACTCGAAGGTTGTGATCAAGTCTGGATTGATGATGGAGCGCGAAGCCGTTGTCAAGAGGATCCTGAACAAGCACGTCGAGGTGGTGGTTGAGAGTCTGGGCTATAAGCTTGTTGCATATATTGAGAAAAACAATTTGATTCCAAAGAAATGACCCGTTTGACCCGGCTGATGTTCCTTTTCAGGCTTGCATTTACCTTAATGATATGGAGTGGTATCACTTCATGTTTTGGCTCTAAACCTGTCCAGTATTTTGTGAAGGGCGGGCTGGATACGACGACGGTACAAAGTTTTTCAATTCCTGAGTCTCGTGTCCAAAAAGGCGACATTTTAAGTATTACTGTGTACAGTGCCAGCCCTGATGCATCTGCCCAATTCAACCAGACAGGAGGAAGTGGGGCAGTGAGTTCTCCATCAGGCGTGAAGGGTCTTAACGGGGTATCAACTTCCAGTCAACAGATATCCGGTTACCTTGTAGACAATAAGGGGGAGATAAGAATGCATGGGTTGGGAAAAATAAAGGCAGAGGGTCTTACGCGGGCTGAATTGGAAGACGATATCTCTGCAAAGCTCAAAGAGACCGGAAAACTTATCGATCCATACTGCGTCATCCGGTATAATAACTTCAAAATAACAGTGTTGGGCGAGGTCAGAACGCCAGGCGTATTCAATATTCCAACAGAACGGGCAAATGTCTTCGAGGCAATAGGCTTGGCTGGAGATATCAGTGACTACGGACTGAAAGATAAGGTTATACTAGTCAGGGAAGATATGGGTAAGCGTGTCTATAAGCAGCTTGACCTTACTGATCCTCAAGTATTCAATTCCCCGGATTTCTTTCTTAGACAGAATGACCTTCTCGTTGTTCAGTCAGACACACGAAAGCCCACTGCAGTTGACCAAAGGAATTTGACATTGATCACGGTGGCTGCATCACTCATTTCCACGGTAGCTATTTTTATTTCCATTTTCAAATAAACGATCAGAGAGGCTATACAATCAGATGAGTGACTCTATGTTTACAAAGTTGGACGGCTTAGAAAACAGTCATAATCCCCGATCTCCAAAGGAGATCCTTTTGAAGAATATACGTTATCTGCCTTGGATACTGGCTTCCTTGTTCCTTTGTCTCTTGTTCGCTTTTATCAAATTGCGGTACACGGTCAATATCTATAATGTTCAGAGTTCGATCCTGGTAAAAGATCCCAATGCATACAAAACGGGTGCAAACAAGTTCGATGGGTTATTTTTTGCCCAGACGGAGCGGAATCTTGATGATGAGATCCTGATGATTAGTTCCAGGGCAATGGCAAAGCGTGTGGCTCAGGCATTGCATATGGAAGTTCAGTATTACAATAGGGGTAAGGTGAAGACATCCCCGCTGCATAAATATTCGTCTCCTTTCCTTGTGGACATTTTGAACTTAAAGGATTCCAGCAGGTCGTTCACTATACAGCTTCAAGTATTGGATGAGACGAAGTTTCGACTCTTAGGTGCTGCAAATGATATTCGTTTCGGTCAGGCCTTTGAAACAAAGGATGGTTTGTTTATCCTTCAAAGGACAAGGGAGCCTTTATCCTCACAACCCACAGACGAGTATTTTATTGGCTACTCCAGGCTGGACGAAAGGGCCATCGAAATACTCTCAGGATTCAAGGCCATGCAGTCTGGCGAATCCCAGAATATCCTTCAACTGAATTATCAGACCCCCAACCAGGAAATAGGTGTGGAGGTGTTAAATGAATGGATGCGTCAGTATCAGCAGTCCGGCCTTGAAGAGAAGCAGCAGATCGCACACAATTCTCTCCGATTCATTGATAGCCAGATGGACACTGTGAAATCGGAATTGGGTGGTGTGGAGAAGAACCTACAGGTTTTTCGCGAAAAGAATCAGGTAATTAACCCGTTACAGCAATCAGAAAGCTATTTCGATAAGCTTTCAGAACTCGATAGAGAAATAACGTCAGTTGAAGTTAAGCAGCGTGTGTTGGATAACCTCATTTCCTACATTGGTGACCAATCAAATCCCCATCGGAAAGTTGGGTCACTGCTGGGTATTGATGAGCCCTCACTGCTGGCACAAATTGAGCGATTCAATGATTTTCAGGTGCAAAGGGAAACACTACTGCAGACCATCCCGGAATCTAACCAGATCATCCAGGACCTGAATACATCCATTGAAAAACTTAGATCGGGGATATTACAAAACCTGGATAATGTTAAACAGAGCTACAAGATCTCACTGAATAGCCTGAATAGCAAGAACAAGCAGGCGGGCATGGCAGTATCGCAACTCCCAGCTAAAGAGAAAGAATTGCTTGATATCTCCCGTCGGCAGAAGATCCTCGAAGAATTATATTCATTCCTTCTGCAAAGAAAGCTGGAGACGTCAATTGGCGCTGCCTCCACCATTTCAAATGTTAGGGTTATTGAACCGGCCGTAGCAACAGATATACCGGTATATCCTAGCAAGGCTTCTACCTATACCCTCGCTTTTCTTCTGGGATTGTTCATCCCGGTTTCCGCTATCCTGATTATGGACCTGTTCAATGACAGGGTAAGCAGTAGGGAAGACGTGCAGAAGGTTACCTCTGCGCCAATCATTGGCGAAGTAAGTCATTCTGACGAAGAGAATGTTTTGGTGGTCAACCGCACCAGCAGGAGATTCATTGCTGAACAGTTCCGGATCATCAGGACTAATCTTCAGTATGTGCTTCCTAAACAGGACAAGTTTGTTTTGATGATAACCAGCTCAGCCAGTGGCGAGGGCAAGTCCTTCATCAGTACGAACGTTGGAGCAGTTATGGCTATAACCGGTAAGAAAACAGCTATTCTTGAGTTTGATATCCGGAAGCCAAAGATCATGAGTACCCTTGGCCTTCAAAGAAAATCCGGGGTTACAAACTACATCATTGGCAAGGCAAGTTACGAGGAGTTAATTGTAAAGGTTCCACAGGTAGACAATCTCTATGTGATACCCTGTGGACCCGTACCCCCTAACCCTTCCGAGCTATTTCTTACCAGCAGGCTTACTGAACTAATGGATAGATTAAAGCAGGACTTTGATGTGCTAGTAATAGATACTGCACCTATAGGGCTGGTTAGTGATTCTGTCATTTTGGGTAAGTTCGCTGATGCCACGCTCTATGTAGTAAGACATAACCAGACATTCAAAAAGCAGCTTCAGTTACTCAGGGAGAATCATTCCAAGAACAGACTGCCGAGAATTAGTATCGTGATCAACGATATCAAGGCTAATAGCTCCTACGGAAGGTATTATGGATATGGTGGCAATGGCTATGAGGGCTACGGATACGGATACGGAACACAATACTTTGAGGATGAGATATCCCATAGAGGTTTCTTTGGGCGCTTAAAAAAGATCTTTAAAACTGAATAAACCGTATACCACTTTGCAAGAAAGCCATGTGAAAACAGTCAGTGAAGATCATTGGGATCTACTGATAAAATCTCATAACAAGATTTTCGATCTTCACCTAAGGGATGTCTGGAATTACCGGGATCTATTATTCATGTTTGTACGAAGGGATTTCGTTTCGTTTTATAAACAGACGATTTTCGGTCCCTTATGGTTTTTTATCCAGCCGATTTTCACTACAATTATTTTCACGCTGGTATTCAGCAGAATGGCCGGAATCAGCACAGAAGGGGTTCCTCCTGCACTTTTCTACCTTTGTGGAACTGTAGCATGGAACTATTTTGCTGAATGCATTACAAAGACCAGCACTGTTTTCAGGGACAATGCCAACCTTTTTGGAAAAGTGTATTTTCCCCGTCTTATTCTCCCGCTGAGTATTATCCTTTCCAATCTCGTAAAATTCTCCGTTCAATTCCTCCTGTTCATATTGATGTTGCTTTGGTATATGATCAAAGGAGAGGATGTGGGTCCTAACATGTATATCTTATTATTTCCGGTCATCATTCTCCTGATGGCCATACAAGGGCTCGGCCTTGGATTGTTGATTACCGCAATGACTACCAAATACAGGGATCTTGCGTTCCTTGTTACTTTTGGTGTGCAACTTCTTATGTATGCCACACCTATCATCTATCCGCTTTCTGCCGCACCGGAGAAGTTCAGGTTCCTAATTTCCCTGAATCCGTTGAGTGGGCTGGTAGAAACATTCAGGTATGGTTTTTTGGGAAAGGGCGTTTTTTATGGTCCTGCATTTCTCTATAGCGTCGGCTTCTCCATTGCCTTCTTTTTATTGGGGCTCATCGTATTTAACAAGGTAGAGAAAAATTTTGTGGACACTATTTAATAGAAATGTCGGTAGCAATAAGAGCAGAGAAAATTTCAAAGGCTTACCAACTGGGGGAGTTCAGTACGGGCACCATAAGTCGTGATGTCGAGCGTTTTTGGTATAAGTTGAGAGGAAAAGAGGATCCTTTCCTGAAGATTGGAGAGGCTAATGACAGAACTATGGTGGGTTCATCTGATGTGGTATGGAGCCTTCGGGATATCAATTTCGAGATCAACCAGGGTGAAGCCGTAGGGATCATTGGAAGGAACGGTGCCGGCAAGAGTACTTTGCTCAAGGTTCTGAGTAGGGTTACTTCCCCGACTGAGGGTGTGATCAAAGTGAAAGGTAGGATCGCCAGCCTGCTGGAAGTGGGTACTGGCTTCCACCCTGAACTTACAGGAAGGGAAAATATTTTCCTCAATGGTGCAATACTTGGAATGAGAAAGCACGAGATCAGAAAGAAGTTTGATGAAGTGGTACAGTTTTCGGGAGTGGAGCGCTACATCGATACTCCGGTGAAAAGATATTCTTCGGGAATGTATGTAAGGCTTGCATTTGCAGTAGCCGCACATCTTGAGTCAGAGATTCTTGTGGTTGATGAGGTATTGGCTGTCGGCGATGCTGAGTTTCAGGAAAAGTGTGTAAATAAAATGAATGATGTAAGTAAGGGGGAAGGAAGGACAATACTTTTTGTCAGCCATAATATGGATGCTGTTCGTGAACTGACATCGAGATCTATCATGTTGCGAAATGGACAATTGCAGGAATTTGGTGGCACACGTGATGTTGTAATGAACTATCTGCTTACGGGTAACGAGCATTTCGGGGTGCGGAAATATACTAAGGAAAACTGGGAACAGGTTAAGCTTCCACACCTGCTTAATGAAGTTCGGTTTAAGGAACTTGAGATTCTAGAGAAAGACAATACGATTTTTGAGGAAGGGAGCTCCTTTGCCTTCAAGGCTGTTATAATTGGGAGCGTAGATAAAGATTTTAGGGGGGTGAGTTTTGGCATGAGGGTAATGACCCTAGATGATAAGCCGGTGGGCACCTGGTTCTCTCCGGCAAATATTGTATTGCCTAAGGGTAGGGAAGCGGAGCTTACTTTCAAAATACCTGAACTTGACCTTGCTCCCGGGGACTACTATTTTACCGTTTGGATAGGGGAAGGAGACTACACCTGCTATGGTAAGGATTTTGACTCAGTGAATAAGGTATTCCAAATGAAGGTGGTCCCGCGTTCAGGAAAGAATGTGACACCAGTATGGTACAGCGAAGCCTGGGGCAACGTTGTTTTTAAAAATCTGATCCAAATATGAAAGTAGTCATTCTGGCCGGAGGGCTTGGAACAAGACTGAGTGAAGAGACTGCACTAAGGCCAAAACCTATGGTTGATATTGGTGATAAGCCCATACTCTGGCATATCATGAAGATATATTCTCATTTTGGCTTCAATGATTTCGTTATCTGCCTGGGGTATAAGGGATATATTATCAAGGAGTACTTTGCGAACTATTTCCTGCACCAGAGTGATGTGGTCATAGACATGAAAAATAATTCAACGTCTTTCCACCAATCTCTGGCAGAACCCTGGACAATTACCCTTGCTGATACGGGGAAGGACAGTATGACTGGCGGACGGATCAAACGTATCAAAGATTATGTGGGTGATGAAACTTTCCTGCTCACGTATGGAGATGGTGTAGGGAATGTAGATATCCCACGGCTTTTAGCGTTTCATCGGGAGCAAGGTAAATTACTCACGGTGACAGCTGTTCAACCTACCGGAAGGTTTGGATCCCTGTCCATTGATGCCGATATGTCTGTAACCTCTTTCCTCGAGAAGCCTAAAGGGGACGGTTCCTGGATCAATGGGGGTTTCTTCGTATGCGAGCCGGGCATCTTCGATTATATCAAAGGTGACTACACAGTGTTTGAAAAAGAGCCAATGGAGCAGATCGCTCATGACAAAAAAATGATTGCTTACAAGCACACAGGTTATTGGAAGCCCATGGATACCCTCAGGGATAAGCATGAACTCGAGGCTGAATGGAATTCGGGTCATGCACCATGGAAACTATGGTAAGTAAATCTTCATTATGCTGATGGGACTTGCTTCATTTTATAAAGGGAAAAAAGTATTCCTTACCGGGCATACGGGTTTTAAGGGATCCTGGATGTTGTACTGGCTGAAGTTGCTCGGGGCTGAAGTCAGGGGTTATGCACTTGCTCCACTGTCTGATGAGGAGCTTTTCGTTAAGATCAGGGGAGAAGAACTTTGTGATTCTGTGTATGCGGATATCCGCGACAAAGCAACATTAGCAGAGCAGATCGGGTCCTTTAAGCCTGATATTGTTTTTCATTTCGCGGCACAACCTCTTGTAAGATTATCCTATAATATTCCACTTGAAACATTTGATGTAAATGCCCAGGGAACGGCCAACCTGTTGGATGTGATGCGTGAAACGAAGGGTGAATGTACAGTAGTGTTGATCACTACAGACAAGGTATATGAAAATAAGGAATGGGTGTATCCCTATCGGGAGTCAGACAGGCTTGGCGGCCTGGATCCATATAGTGCTAGTAAAGCATGTGCAGAGATCGTTATTCACTCTTATGTTCATTCTTTTTTTCATAAAGACAGGCTTGTTGAACACGGGAAGCGTGTATGCTCTGCCAGGGCAGGTAATGTGATAGGTGGCGGTGATTGGGCAAAAGACAGGATCATACCGGATATTGTAAGGGCCTGCAGCAAGAATGAGCCAGTCATCGTCAGGAACCCGGAAGCCGTTCGCCCTTGGCAACATGTTCTTGAGCCACTTGGAGGATATCTCCTGCTGGCAATGCGTATGTCTGAATACCATGCTATCACAGGTGAAAGCTGGAACTTCGGGCCTCTTTTACAAGATAATCTCAGTGTAAAGGAAGTGGTAAGAAGGGCACTGGATATCTGGGGCAGTGGAACTTTCAACACACCTGCTTTGGGAAAACAGCCGCATGAAGCTGGTCTGTTGAAACTGGATATCAGCAAGGCAGTTAATCAGTTGCAATGGACGCCTAAATGGGATGCCACCAGTGCAATCACCAGGACTATGGTCTGGTACAAACAATGTGCTGCAAACAATGCAAGAGATCTGATGCAGTCTGATATTGAGGCTTATTGTTCCTGATGTAATGAGAAAAAGCAGGATTCTTATCACTGGCGCAACTGGTTTCCTGGGTAGTCGGTTGGTGATTGCCATGGTCCAGTCAGGGTATGATATTACAATCCTCAAGAGGCCGGGTTCTGACATTTCCAGACTGGCGAAAATTATAAGTGTCTGCCGGGTGGAAGAAGTGGATGGCGGTCTTTTCGATAGAATTCTGTCATGCCCCCCCGAGATCATCTTGCATACTGCAACCTCCTACGGACGGAAAGGTGAATCTGAACATGAGATCATCAGGGCTAACGTTGATTTTCCCTTGCAACTGCTTGAATGTGCATCTCATGGGGGACTCAAAACATTCATCAATACACATACCTCGCTTCCCGCAACTACAAACGTATACGCTTCCAGCAAACATCAGTTCAGGGAAAAACTGATTTCATACGATCAGAAGCTGGAAGTGATCAATGTCATACCGGAATACTTTTTCGGACCTGGTGATGACCAGTGGAAGTTCATTACGATGGTATTCTCAGAGATCGCTAAAGGGTCACCGGGCATACCCTTGTCTTCTGGTGAGCAATTGCGAGACTTCATCTATATAGATGATGTGGTAGCTGCATACAATACCCTGGCGGATCTCAGTGGAAGCTATTCGGGATGCTTTGATTATCCCCTTGGGTCAGGTGAGAGCATCAGCATCAGGGATCTGGTGGAAACCTGCGGCAGTGTATCAGAAAATCATCACACCCGGTTTCTGTTCGGCGCCTTGCCTTCACGCCAGGCGGATGCAAATATGAAAAGGTGTGACACGTCTGCCCTCCAGGCATTGGGGTGGACATGCAGGACATCTCTCCGGGAGGGACTGGAGAAGACCTGGTATCAAATTAAGAAAGATATATTCAAGCATGGAAGTTAATAATGAGTACAGGAACATGAATGGAGCGGTGTTGGATGCACTCAAGGAGATAGCAACCCGAAATACATCCAAAAACTATATCCCTGGAAAGGATTATATTCCCGTCACCGGAAAGGTGTTGGATGCGGACGATCTGCTTCATGCAGTAGATGCCAGCCTTGATGGGTGGCTGACCACTGGGCGGTTTGGAGCCGGCTTTGAAAGGGAACTGGCCCGATACATGGGCAGCAGGTTCTCGTTGTTGGTCAACTCCGGGTCTTCAGCAAATCTTGTTGCTTTTTATGCATTGACATCACCAAAGCTGGGTGATAAGGCAATCAAGCCCGGGGATGAAGTGATTACGGTGGCTGCAGGATTTCCCACAACGATCAATCCACTGATACAGTTTGGGTGCGTTCCTGTTTTTGTTGATGTGGACATCCCAACTTATAATATCAAGGTGGATGATCTTGAGGCTGCGATTAGCCCCAAAACTAAAGCTATAATGCTTGCCCATACTTTGGGTAATCCTTTCAACCTTTCTGTTGTCACCGAGATCGCTAAGAAATATGGTCTTTGGCTTGTGGAAGATGACTGCGATAGCTTGGGAGCCACTTACAATGGCAAGAAAACAGGAACATTCGGTGACCTGGCAACCCTTAGCTTCTATCCCGCTCATCATATAACCATGGGTGAAGGTGGTGCGGTCCTTATCAATAACGCCTCTCTTAAAAAGATCGCCGAAAGTTTCCGCGACTGGGGTAGGGATTGCTGGTGTGAACCCGGGAAAGACAATACTTGCGGCAAGCGCTATGACCAATGCCTGGGAGAACTTCCGTGTGGATATGACCATAAGTATACATACAGTCATATCGGATTCAATCTTAAGGTCACCGATATGCAGGCCGCAATCGGATTAAGCCAGTTGAAGAAAGCGGATGGGTTTGTTGTCAAAAGAAGGGAAAATCACGCTAAACTGTACAGCCAAATGAAAGCATTTGAGGAATACTTTATCCTCCCCGAAGCTACCGAGAACAGCGAGCCAAGCTGGTTCGGATTTATGCTAACGATAAGGGAAGGTGCTGGCTTAGACAGAAATGATTTAGTAAGACATCTCGAAGAAAAGAAGATCGGCACCAGGCTCCTTTTTGCAGGGAATCTGACCAAACAGCCAGCATATGCTGGTATCAGAAAACGTATTGCAGGCAAGCTTGATAATACGGATAAGATCATGAATGACTCTTTCTGGATGGGTGTATGGCCCGGGCTAAATGATAGTCATTTTGAGTATATGTCAGAAGTCATCGATACATATATCAAAAATCAATAAGAATTTTTTCGACAATGAAGTATTTGGTAACGGGGGGGTGCGGTTTCATAGGCAGTAATCTCAGTGCTGAAGTACTCAGGCGGGGAGAAGAACTTGTGGTATTTGACAACCTGTTCAGGGCTGGTAGCAGCGATAATCTGGCATGGCTAAAAAAGCGGGGAAAATTTACCTATTACCCATGGGATATTCGCAATGCCAATGATGTGGAGACGGTGATCAAGACAGAAAAGCCTGACTATGTTTTTCATCTTGCAGGGCAAGTGGCCATGACGACGTCTATCTTGAACCCAAGACTTGATTTTGAGATCAACGCCTTAGGAACATTCAACATCATAGACTCTGTACGGAAGTATGCCCCACATGCCGTTATTCTCTATTCTTCAAGTAACAAGGTCTATGGTGATTTTGCAGACCTACATTTCGATGAGATGGAAACGCGATACGTTTGTCGGGAATTTCCGGAAGGATTCAATGAGCAAACTCCACTGGATTTCCAATCACCTTATGGTTGTTCAAAAGGCACGGCAGACCAGTATTTAAGGGACGCCAACAGGATCTTCGGTATCAAAACCGTAGTATTCAGGCATTCGTCCATGTACGGTGTGAATCAACATGCCACGGTGGATCAGGGCTGGGTGGGTTGGTTCTGCCAGAAGGCGCTTGAGATCAGGAATGCAGGTGGTCATGGGCGGGTGCAGATTTCTGGCAGCGGAAAACAGGTAAGGGACCTGCTGAATGAAAAAGACGTTGTATCCCTGTACTTCCGAGCAAAAGATTGTAGCGCGGCCTATGGAAAGGCATTTAACATCGGAGGGGGCTATGAAAACAGTCTTTCTCTGATTGAGCTTTTCATGTTGTTTGAACGTATGCTTGATATCAGGATAGATGTGGATTATCTGCCTTGGCGGGAAAGCGACCAGAAGGTATTCATTGCGGACAATGCCTTTGCACAGCAAACGATCGGTTGGAATTATCAGGTAGACAAAGAGACTGGTATCCGCGAGATGTTAACCTGGCTGGACAATGGCAAGTAAGGACCTGTTGCTGTCACTTGTGGTCCCCACTTATAATCGGGAGCGTTTTCTCTACGAACAGTTGTGCTGGCTATTGAAGGAGTCCTTGCCGTTCATGGACAGGACGGAGATCATTGTGTTGGACAATGCGTCTTCTGATGGTACCGCTAGTATCCTGCAAAAATTTTCACGCGATGATGCCAGACGTTTAAACGTTCATGTGAATGAAGTAAATGTTGGACTGGTAAGGAATTGTATAAATGGGATATACTCGGCAAAGGGAAAGTTTGTTTGGCTCATCGGCGACGATGACCCCTTAGATAGTGGGCTCTTGTTTAAGATTATGTCTATATTAGATATTAATCAAGACAACCTTAAGCTTCTTCATCTCAATCATAGATGCACGAACGGGTACAAAGGGGAGGTGTTAATTAATTCATTTTACCCTTTGAGTAAGGATGTATTTCAGGAAGATAAAGGTTATCAGTTGGTAAACTTGCTATTGACAGATTCTCACACAGGTGGATTTATGTTTATTACTGCTAATGTTGTCAATAGAGTTGCAGCAATTGATATACTCAAGAAAACTTCAAATAAATTACAAAGTCAGTTAGCATTCCCCATGTATTTAAACGCAAAACTAGCGTGCGAGGGCGGCTTCTATTATTTTGCAGATAATTATGTCAGTTGCGTATATAATCAATCGAGTTGGATAAATGACTTGAATATTGTATACCGTGTGCAACTGCCTCATTTTTGGTTCAAACTTAGGAAAAATGGTTTAGGTAGGAAGCAGATAGCTTCAATGATCCAATCTGTGGGATATTCCTCGGAGAGACGGAATTTATTTTTTTTATTTAGAACTATTAAGTACAAGGTTGTCTTTGGCTATTGGAGAATCCGGGGATGGATTTAATCCTATCATTTCTGCTCAGATATTAGTGCTTCATGCCTATCGCAACGAATTTACGGTTCTTAAAACATATTGATGCTTGACGATGATAGAAGTTTTAAACATTGAATTTTACAGTTTGTTGAGTCAGTGAATTTCGAAGGCAATAAATGTAGTATCAATTTGACTTGTAAGGTTTTTAATTTATTTTAAAAAGCATTTTTTTGTTCATGAGAGTTTCGGTAATTGTCTGCACGCATAATCCCTATGAAATGTTTTTTAGAAAAACGCTGGAATTTCTAAAGAATCAATCTGTTTCAAAACACGAATGGGAGTTGATTATTATTGACAATAATTCGAGTTATCTCCTCAAGTCCGTATATAATCTATCCTGGCATCCAAATTCCCGAATCATAAGGGAGGACAATATTGGACTGACTAACGCTAGGTTAAGAGGTATTGCTGAATCGAGAGGCGATTTGCTGCTATTCGTTGATGATGATAATTTTTTGAGATATGACTATATTGAGAAAGCAATAATAATTGCTGATACCTGGCAACATATTGGCGCTTTTGGAGGAAGTCAGATTGGAGAGTTTGAAATAGCTCCTGAACATTGGGCTGTTCCGCTCTTGACAAATTTAGCGGTAAGGAAGGTTGATTCGCCTAAGTGGACGAATGTGAAAGGCATATTTGATGCAACTCCTTTCGGAGCAGGACTTTGCGTTAGAGCATTTATTGCAAAAGCTTATGCTGAGAGATGTGAAAATAGTATATACTCAAGATCGTTGGACAGGAGTGGCGGCATTCTTCTATCGGGAGGAGATTTAGATATGGTTTGGGGTGCATGTGATATGGGATATGGCATGATGATTACTCCAGAACTTGAACTCACTCATGGAATTAAGGCGGGGCGTGTTGAAAAAAGCCATTTGATTAGGCAGATTGAGGCAAACACTATGTCTGCAGTAATTTTGCATTACATACACAACCTAAAGATTCCGAAACGTAGTTTTTTAAGAAATCTGTTTGACAAACTAAATACATTTAGGTTGAGTGGAATTCATCGTCTCGTCAAAGTTGCAGAATTAAATGGAGCTATAAATGGGCATAGATTCATTGAAGAGTTAAGAGAAAGGAATAGGCCATGACACGATAGGTGCTAATAGAAGCAATTGAAAGATTTTTTTAGTTCGAAAAGGGTAAAGGTTCAACGTGCATTTTTCCAATAGGTAAAACATTCTTTAACAGAGTGTGAATAGCGAATAAATCTGTTATCATTATTCCCAATTGATTACTAAAGTAGGTGGTTTATTGTATTGTTTACAAGTCTACAAGAATATCTACTAGTATTGTCTAGTCTTGTAGCGAAACAGTTTTCACTAATCAAGAAATTAAAAGCAGCCTTTGGTAGAAATGGCTGAACAAAAAGTTAGAACAGGTAAATTAGGCTGTATTGTGGATGGAAGTTACTATTCGAGCTAATACGGGTTCTGTTCAATAAAAATCACTTAAGAGATTCAGTATTGTTTTTGGATATTGTTCCAGGTTTTCCCTTTATAAGTAATAAGGATTTAGTTTGTAAGTTAAGTCGTTCTTTAGAGTTGCGATCGAAGGAAAATCGAGCGTTTGTTTGGCTTTTCTCCTGGTGTCGCTTGGCCATTAATAATAGCACGTATATGGAAGCGTAAACATTATTAAGCCTACTATTTCCGAGGTGGTTTAATGAGTGTAAGGATAGCAAAGTTCGTGCTTTAGAGGCTACTCTCGTCTAGATGAATTCCTGCAAATAGATTTGTTAGGTGTCGGGCTAGGTACTTTAATCAGGGTCGTTAGGATAACCGTACATTAACAGAAGCATGGAAACAAAATCAAAAGTACCGGTATCGGTCATCATACCTAATTTCAACAGGGCTGATCTGGTGGGTCAAACTATATCTTGTATCCTGCGGCAGACTGTTGAGCCACTTGAACTCATCGTAGTAGATGATGGCTCTACTGATTCTTCACGTGAAGTGATCAGTGCATTCGGCAACAGGGTCAAACTGATCACGCAAGCCAATCAGGGTCCAGGCGCTGCAAGAAACGCTGGGTTCAGGGCATCCAGTGGAGAGTTTATCTGGTTTATGGATAGCGATGACCTGGCGAGCGAAAACAAAATTGAAGCGCAGTATCGGGTTCTGGCAGGATCAAAATATGATTTCGCTTACTGTCCTTGGATAAGGTGCAGGATAAGTGATGATACGATGCGCTTCTGCAGTCAGGTTTTGCAGGCAGAGCCTTTGCCGGACAAGAAACCGATGCTTGAGTGGTTTCTTTCAGGTTGGAGTCTTGTATTTCAGAATTGTTTGTTTAGGCGAAGCGCCATAGAAAAGGCGGGTCCTTACCGAACAGACCTCATGCCTTCAGAAGACAGCGAACTATTTATCAGGATACTGAGGAGTGGGGCCGAGGGGATATTCACGCCTGATTGTATGGTTTTTTATAGAGAACACAATTCCAATAAAATTACCGGAGCCGGCACAACTGGCAATGCAAGACTCAGGGATTGGACGAATTTTCTGGCCATTACCGGTGAGACATTGGCGGCTCAACTGCCATCCATGAAGTTTTCAACCAAACTCGCGCTTTCGTCATCTGTCCGCAGTCACCTAAGGGCCTGCCGAGAGAACGGCCTTGTTCAATTAGAAAGTAATCACCCCTATTTAGATCTTATTCAGCGTTACCCCGCCATGTTCCTGTTTGCTCATGACTTGATGAACAGGGTTGAACGAAAGATCAAAGGCTACCCCGACTTCCTCACCGCATTCAGATCACGCAGGCCTGGTCCTGCAGAAGCTGCCCTCGCTGAGGGCATAGGCTACAAGACCGTATTTTGACACATAAATAGAAATGAAATTGGATGTACAGCCTCTTAATATCAAGGATGCGTACTTGTTGACTGAACAACCTTTCCGCGACATCCGCGGAAGCTTCGAGGTTTTCTGGGAGGATAAACTTCTCAGAGAGGCAGGCATTGCCTTCAATCCTGTTAATGCGCATCATAGCTACAATGTCAGCATGTTCACAATGAGGGGAATGCACTACCAGTCACCGCCATTTGGACAAGACAAACTGGTTTCATGTGTGAATGGATCCGTATTTGACGTGATCGTAGATATGCGGGCGGATTCTCCTACATATCTCGCATGGCAATCGGTTACACTGAATGCCGGAAGCGGGGTAGCTGTTTACATTCCAAAGGGATGTGCACACGGATTCCTGACAATGACCCCACAATCCACGATCGCTTACCTTATAGGCGGTACCTATGTTCCCTCCGCAGCGGCATTGGTTCGCTGGGATGAACCTAAAGTAGGCATACAATGGCCTTGTCCTTCAGATGAAATGACCATGTCTGATAAAGACAGGAACGCTCTTTTTCTTTGAATTCGATGGAAAGAATACTGGTTACAGGATCAACCGGGTTTATTGGCAGGGCAATTGCCAAAGAGCTGGTTGATAAAGGTTATGAAGTACATTCATGTTCCAGGTCCGGAGAGGCCAAGACAGAAGAAGTATATATGCATAAGGCAGACCTTCTGGACAGGTCTGATGTAGCCAGACTGATCAAAACTGTTAAGCCGGCTTTACTGATCCATACAGCCTGGTGTTCAGGACATAGCACGTATTGGACAGATCCGGCAAATATGGACTGGGTGGGTGCAAATGCATTGTTGGCTCGCTATTTCATTGAAGAGGGAGGTCAATATGCGCTTTTCACTGGAACCAGTGCGGAGTACGACTGGTCTGGCAACCGGCCACTCAAAGAAACGGATCTGGCATCACCCGGTTCAGTGTACGGCGGCGCAAAATACGGAAGCCATGTTTCTCTGGAACAGTTCTTCAGTCATAACAAAGTTGAACTTGGGTGGGTCAGGCTCTTTAACCCCTTCGGGCCCTTTGAAGACGAGAGAAGGCTTATCCCTAAGTTGTGCAACAGATTGATCAGGGGGGAAACTATAGAATTTGATGCCGGACTGGAAAAAAGGGATTTTCTTCATGTGGAAGACGTTGCAGTTGCCTACCGAAGGATACTTGAAGAGAATGTTACCGGCGTAATTAATGTGGGAAGTGGAGTGACTGTTGCTGTGAGGGATGTGGTATCTTTGATCGCTGAAGCAGCCGGATGTCCTGATGCAGTTCATTTTGCAGCACCAGATGAACAACGATCAGTGAGTGTTGTGGTAGCCGATGTGTCAAAATTAAAACAATCTACAAGCTGGGAACCATCCCAGTCATTTTATAAACGTATCTGCCAAACAGTGGAATGGTGGAGAAGTAAACAAAAAAGCAAATAGCGCAATTATGAAGAATTCCAGTTGCATGAACTGTGGTTCCACCGAACTAAAACAATTTATTGACCTGGGCGACCAACCCAATGGAAACCATTTCCCCTCAGAATCTGAAAAGGAAAGGGAACTGAAGTTTCCTTTTGCGATGGACGTTTGTACTGACTGCTGGCAGGTGCAGCTTGAGGAATTCCCATCCATGGAGTTCATGTTTTCCAACCACCCATACATTACAGGTGTAAATATGCCCGTGGTTTCTCACTTCAAGACCATGGTGGAGAGGACAGTATTCCGTTACGGATTAGAAAAGAATTCCCTGGTTATTGATATCGGTGCAAATGACGGTACCCTGCTCAGTATTTTCAGGGATAAAGGTATGCGTGTCCTGGGTGTTGATCCCGGTGCCAGAACCGGCAAACTTTGCCGGGCGAACGGCATCACTGTGTGCGAGACATTCTGGAACAGTGGCACGGCGGAATCCATAAAAAAATTGAATATCCAGCCTGACCTGATCACCGCAACAGCTGTATTCTATCATGTTCCTGACCTGCACGATTTCATCAGGGGCCTCAGGACCGTGATGACCAACAAGACCGTATTCCTCACCCAATGTGTGTATATGAAGGACGTTCTTGAGAAATTCGAGTTCGATCACTTCTACCACGAGCATACTATGATGCACAGTATCACTCCTCTGAAAAGGGCATTTGAGCAACATGGTATGCGATTACTGGATGTTGATTATTACGATGTACATGGCGGTTCCTTTGTATTGGGCGTGGGCCTTGAGGATTGCATACATCCCACATCCCCTACAGTTGCGGATGCCCTTAAGGCAGAAGAGGATTTCGGGATGAGCAGACTTCAGACATACCTTGATTTCACAAAGCAGGTGGAGCATAACAGGGATGACCTGTTTAACCTCCTGCGGGAACTCAAGACACAGGGTAAAAAAGTCTTTGCCCTTGGGGCACCCCTGAAGGGAAGTACCCTGCTCAATTATTGCAAGATCGGTCCCGAACTGATTGATCTTGCTACGGAAGTGAACCAGTTCAAGATAGGTAAACTTACGCCTGGCACCCACTTACCGATCGTGGATGAGAGTACGTTAACGGTGAAACCCGATTATTACCTCCTCCTCTCATGGAACTTCCTGGATTTCTTCAAGCAGAAATATGCGGATTATCTCAAGGCGGGTGGGAAGTTCATTGTGCCGCATCCAAGGGTTCGGATCATCGAGTATTGACCCCGTCATGGACCTGAAAGGCAAGAAACTACTCATCTGTGAAGAGGCATTAACCGGCTTTAAAGGGCATTATTATACCTGGATCAAGGCAATCCGCCATATCCATGCATCTGCAGGTGCCGAAGTGATGGTAGCGGGAAATATCCTGATGGACGAGTCCATCAGGGATGAGTTCAAGGCGAACCCCGCATACAGTACCAACAGCTGGTCCGGAATCTACAACCATCCCAAGGCATGGAGGAGGTATGCCAATGTATTCCGTCATAACCTGAAGCTCTTCATGGAGAACAGGAAGCTCTTCCGTCAGACAGGTAAAGTTGACTGTGTAGTGCTTACGGCTGCAAGGATCTATCATCTCATCGCCTGGTATTTTCTCTGCCGCCTCTATCTTGGCAAATACTTTGACAGGGCAGTTTTCTTTGTCCTGACCAGTGAAGCTGTCTATGATCAGGAGCATAAAAATTATCATTTCAAGGCCAGTTCTAAGCTGATTGGAAGCATCATCCGTCGTATGAGCGGGTATGTACAATCAGGAAAGGTTGTGTTTGCGGGTGACAGCCATATCACCTGTGGAGAGTATGAAGTGCTAACCGGTGTGCCATTCCGCGTCTTTCCCAGTCCCGGTGCAGGGCTTGCAGCCGGAAGTCAGGGATGTGAAGAACAACATGAGGTCCCGCACATCGTTTTCCTTGGCGTCTCTGTGATCGATAAGGGCATTGACCTTCTTCAGGATGCTATCCTTCAACTTTTGGATGATGATCCTGATCTGAAAGCCAGGTTCATCATTCAATGGGCAACAAAGACAATAGATTATTCAGGCAATAATGTTGATATTTCACCTGAATTGCGACATGCTGAGCAGGTTGAGCTGCTTGAACATACCCTGGACGATGCTAGTTACCGGTATTATCTGCAATCAGCTGACGTCATGGTTCTGCCTTACCGACGACTCGAATACTTCAATAAGATCTCCGGAGTGGCCGTTGAAGCCGCAATCGCCGGTGTGCCCATGATCGTGACTGAAAATACCTGGCTGTCCTGGGCTATGGATGAATATGGTACGGGTTTGACGGTCAAAGACGGGGATGTCCGTGACCTGAAGGAAAAAATCGCCTACGCGATCAGGCACTGGAGGGAATTGAAAATGCAGGCTGAGGCAAGGATTAGTACTGCCCTTGAACTAAATTCGAGCGAGCGTTATCTTCGGAACATGTGGACAGCTCATATCCAATGAACCTTTCATGAATATCAGAGTATTTACAGGAGCAGTTTTTTCATATTTCTACAACCATTGGGTAGGAGTCATCCCTTCACGCACCATACGTAAGCTGTATTTGCATGCATATCTTAAGGCTTTGGGCAAGGACTCTGTATTAATGTTAGGTCCATTTTTTCAGCAGTATCGATTTATGGTCATAACTAAATTATCTTCGTAGCTGGCTGCGACTGAAGTCGGCGAAATACAATCTCCATACCTTCCCTGCTGGGCATAGTTTACTTGAACTGACGAATATAAACTGACTGAAGGGTTATTTTATGAGAAAATACCTATCTACTGAATTCCAGAAATATAAATTGAAGGAATTGAGATCTTACCTCGAATTAAACTGAAAAGGTGAAAGATAAATACAATAGGACCGTAGTCATTTTCTTTGCTCACCATATTGAGCATGTGCCACCCCCTCTGAACGTGGCCACTGAACTTGGGAAACAGGGGTATAAAGTTTATCTCATTGGTTACCGCAAATATGGGGTACCACGATATCAGAAATTAGGGCCAAATGTTTTACTTTTCAGAATGGACCTGCGTTCATCGGGCATCAAAATAGGTTTTATAAGGAAGGTCTGTGTATTGCTTGAGTTTATAGCAAAGGCAAAAAAAATCACACATAAGATATCCCCGCGTTATCTTATTACTTTCAATGAGGTTGCCTCCTTGCTCAATGCGTTCAGGTTCCCTTCTGTATCGAGGAAATACAACTGGCAACTGGAGTTTCCTGAAAGTGAAACCGGGTCTATATTCGAAATACTGCTCAAGAAATATAGTGTCAGATCGTGGAAATATGCCGATGTCATGATTTTCCCCACCCAAGTAAGATTCAGTATGGGGGCTGTACTTGATCCCGGTATCATACGTAAGAAGGTGATGGTGGTCCATAATGCCCCACTCAACACCACTCCAGGTACCAGTGGAAAATTAGACAAAAGATTGCTAAGTGAACCTCTTGAATTTCTCCATGCAGCAGAATGTTCAGGTAGAAGAAGTATTCTCTACACGGGCGCTGTTGGGAACAGATATGGTTGGAGTACCATCATTAAAGCAGTGGCTGGTCGCAATGATTTTGTATTGCTTATCCTCGGAATAAAACACGAACTGGGGGAGCGTGAATTTTGTGAAGCTATTCAGGACGCCAAATATCCCGAAAATGTTCGATGGCTTGAACCGGTACCTTACCGTATGCTCCAGGATATTCTTAAAGAAGGAGATATAGGATTTGTTACCTACAGAGGTGATACACTGAATACCCGGTTTTCAGCCCCAGGAAAATTGTATGAGTACCTTAAGGCAGGACTTTACATACTTACCGATGAGAACGCTTGTATAGGCTCTGAGTTGAAAGAAGCAAATTGCGGACAATTGTTTCCTTCGCAATTTGATGAATCCACACTGAATAGGGTCTTAGATACACTTATTGAAACTGGCATAGCTGGGGCAAGGCAAAGAAGTATCGACCTTTTTTCTTCAAGATTCGCATTTGAAAAACAACTCGAACCTCTAATGGATGATTTATGCAAACTAAAATATTAACTGTAATTGGCACTAGGCCTGAAGCCATAAAAATGGCTCCGCTGATCAAGAAACTGGCAGCAGAAACAGGCATAGAGCAACGCTTGTGCGTAACTGGACAACACCGCGAGATGTTACTTCAAGTCCTTGATTTCTTTTCCATCAAACCTGACTATAATCTCGACATCATGAAGATCAATCAGGACTTGTTTGATGTAACAGTTTCCATTTTAAGCGGGATGCGTGATGTACTTGATAATTTTAAACCATCCCTGTTACTGGTGCATGGAGATACTACAACATGTATGGCTGCATCTCTTGCTGCCTTTTACAAGGGTGTGAAGGTAGGGCATGTGGAAGCTGGACTCAGGACATGGAACCTCCGGTCCCCTTTTCCGGAAGAAGCAAACAGGGTGTTAACGGATCGGCTGGCCCAACTGCATTTTGTCCCAACGGAGAACAATGCAAGGAATCTGACGGCAGAAGGGTACAAGCCGGAAAGTATTTTTATTACTGGCAACACTGTTATTGATTCACTGATATTTACAAAAGATAAGGTAAAAAAATTCGCACAATCTGTGCAGGGGGATATGCTCAACAATATAGTGGACAGTGAACGTAGGATCATCTTGGTGACCGGGCACCGGAGGGAGAACTTTGGGGAAGGATTTATGGAGATCTGTAATGCCTTGAGACAAATTGCAGAGGAGTACCAGAATCTGGAGGTAGTCTATCCTGTTCACCTTAATCCTAATGTCCAGGATCCTGTTTATAAGATACTAAATGGATTGCCTAATGTTCACCTTGTACATCCGTTGGACTATCCGGATTTTGTCTATGCCATGAAATCAAGTTGGTTGATCCTGACAGATTCCGGAGGTGTGCAGGAGGAAGCACCTTCTTTAGGAAAACCGGTTCTGGTGATGCGTGATACCACGGAACGTCCGGAGGCTGTAGAAGCAGGTACTGTGAAACTGGTGGGCGCAAACCGTAAAAACATCTACACCGCGGTATCTGAACTTTATAAAGACGCTAGGTTGTATAATTCCATGATTCATCGTAAGAATCCTTACGGAGACGGTCATGCAACGGAAAGGATCATTAACGTTATCAAGAGCTATTTAGCGGTCCCCTAGTGGAACATGTGCATAGATTCAAGCTGGGGAAAGTGATCCTGCCAGAAGTGCCCAGGAGATCAGTAAAGGACTTACCGAGTTGATCAATACTGCTGATTCGCCTGATTGGGAGGAATATAATCGTTTTGCCGGGTGCGAGAGGAACATCTCCATCATAGAAGAGGAATTTCACAAGCGATGAGAAGAAGATTCGTGACTGCACATGCTGGTGCAAGGGACCAATACCAGCTTTCCCTTGCCCTTTTTGAAGAGGGCTTGCTCGGAGAACTAGTGACGGATTTCTATGCCCCGGACCTGCTGTTCCGTCACTGGCCGGATAAGATCGGCAGGAGGTATTGCCCCGGATTGACTTCCTCGGCTGTTTCCCAAAGTTTCCCTGCTATGTTGTTGGCATTCAGGATGAAATTTGGTCATTCCTTCCACCTTAATATGGAGAAGGACAGGTATATCAGTAAAAGTGCCTACCATAAAGCAAAAAGGTCGCGCGCCCACCTATTCCTATACAGCTATTATGCGTTTCAGGCTTTTCATGCCGCCATGAAAGAAGAACCGGGTATGCAGAGGCTTTTGTTCCAGTTGCATCCCCATCCCTATGCTATCCAAAAGTTGTTGCGGGAGGAGTTGGAACTTGTTCCACAGGCCCGGAACTCCATCATGTATGAGAATGAGATGCAGTATCCGGAAAGCTACCTCCATAAACTTGCAGAAGAGTCTGCAATGGCAACCGGTATAATGGTAGCCAGCGAGTACACTAAAAGAACATTGGTGGAGAATGGCATAGACCATCAAAAAGTATTTGTTAATTCATACGGCATCGATCCCGCGGTATATCCTGCAAGAAATTCCATGCCGGCTAACCGCAAACTGACAATAGCATTTGTGGGGAGTATGGTTCAAAGAAAGGGCCTGTCATACCTTTTTGAAGCAGTAAGGCTTGCAGGTTCAAGCCATATTGCGGTAAGGTTGTTTGGACGAGGATTTATCGATCGTGAACTCATTGCTCATTACAGTGACCTTGATCTTCAGGTCAATGAAGGATTAGATCAAGCCGATGTAGTGTCTTCTCTTCACCGGTCCGATGTTTTTGTTTTACCATCTTTGACGGAGGGTTTTGCACAGGTCATACTGGAAGCAATGTCCGCAGGGCTGCCGGTCATTACAACTACTAATACATGTGGGCCCGATGTGATCAAAGAAGGTCAGGAAGGTTTTTTGATGGCGATCCGAGATGTGGAAGGATTGGCCGGCCGGCTTAGTTGGTGTCTTGAGAACAGGGAGCAGTTGTACAATATGGGTGAAAAGGCGGCTGTCAAAGCCCATACGTTTTCATGGAAAGCATTCAGGATGAGGGCGGCCGATTACACCAGGCAGTATATTTGACAGTTATGAAGCCGGGTCTTACCCTTTACACAAACATGCCAACGCCTTACCAGCTCGATTTTTTCGATGCACTGAAACAGACGTTCAACCTTACTGTGGTGTATTTCACAAGCAGGGAACAGGATAGGTTGTGGGAACTGGAAACGGAAGGTGAAGGCTACACGGCATATACATTGAATAACTCAAGTTGGATATCTAAGTTTTTTGCCAGATTCAATTCTGTGCATTTCAGTCCTTCCATTTTTAAGATGGTTGTGAGAGATCCTAATAAATATGTCATTGTGAATGGAACGTATTGGTCTCCTAACGTTATGATCGCACTCATTGCTGGCAAATTGCGGGGGAAGACAATGGCATTCTGGACTGAAGCGCTATTCAGGACAGACAATGTGGTCAAGCGGTTACTGAAGAAGGTGAGCCTATTACCATTAAGCCTAAGTACTAATTTTCTAATGGCTATTGGAAAAGGTGCTGCAGAATCTTTCAGAGAATATGGATACAAAAAGCCTGCATACATCATCCCTTACAGTATTAATGTTGATTTGTATATGGATCAGGCCTTGGATAGGGACCTGATGGAGAGGCTGACCACCTCATTAGCGCTTGAAGGGAAGGTGGTCTTTTTGTCGTCTGGGGCACTTATTGCCAGAAAAGGGATGGATACGCTAATCCATGCATTTAAGGGCATAAAGGATGAGAATTGCAGCCTGATCATCATGGGAGATGGACCAGAGCGAGATAACCTAGAGCAGATTATCGGCGATGACAATCGTATCCATATCATAGGTTTCCAAACAAAAGGATCCGTTCCCAGTGTTTTCCGCTTAGCAGATGTTTTTGTATTCGCCAGCCGTTATGATGGTTGGGGTTTGGTGATCAATGAGGCGTGTGCTGCCGGTTGTGCAATAATCTGTAGCAACGCAGTAGGGGCCGTGACCGATAGGCTTATGCAAGACAATGCTGCCATTGTATGTGCTGTCGATGATTCGCCAGCATTCCAGCGGGAGATGGATTTGCTGATCAGAGATAGCGTCAGATTGGATAAGTATAAGGAGCTTTCGTCAGCGAGGGCGCGGTATTTTTCTTCAACATATTGTGCGGAGCAGGTTTTCAATATTTTTATGGAAGGTGGGGCAAATATAGATCGAGTATGAGTTACACATTGTTGTCAAATGCGAACGCGCCGATCTTCTTTGGTATGCTGGGGATATCTCTGGTGCTGGGTCTTTTATGGGGGTTTCGAAATGGAGGCTGGAACCGTAACCTTCCATTCATGTTCACCATGGTTGTGTTTACCCAGTATTTTTTGATCTCGCCGATCTATTTTTTTACAACGGGAAAGAAACGAATCATCGGCACTGATATTTCTGCTTATTATGGTGCCGGAGCGTATTATGCCTTTTTGGGTGTGATTTTTTTTGTACTTGGATATATGTTAGGTCCTAAGAGGCGAAGTGTGACTGCAGGCGTCAGCTTCAGTATTCCAAACATAGAAAGAATACTAACCATTGTTTTCTTTTCAGTTTATGGCGTTGTTCTGGTTAACATGGCTTTCGGAGGTATCAACGTTGTGAATCTCTTCATTGGTAATGAAGTGGTAGGCCTGGGGGCTGAGGGCGCTTCATACTACCTGCAGAATTTCGCTGATTCACTCATTACGATCCTGATTGTTGGTTATCTGGCCGGAGTTTCAAGGAATAAGTTGATTGTATGGGTGTTCCTGAGTTTCTTTCTTTTCTCCCTCCTTGGATTTCGCTACAGGATTCTGCTTACATTATTCGGGCTTCTAATGGTTTACGTAATGAAGAACCGGATCACAATCAAGCAGGCATTTATTGGTCTTATTTTGACCTTACTTTTTTTGTATGCTGTGGTGTTCTCAACAGCAAATAGAAACGTATTGATCCTAAGACAGTATGATAAAGTGGAGTTTGGTCTTTCTAAAGTTAAGAGTAGCCTTTTTTTTGAACAGACACGGGGAACTTTAGCTGACATGACGATTTACAAAGTTTACGATAATCCGTTCAAGAATGTCAGCCACGACTATGGTCAGTCCATGTTCGCTTATATTTTTGTAAGGATGATCCCTCGGTTTGTTTACCCGGGGAAAGACAGTTTTTATCCAACACCACAGACCAAAGTACAACTTGCAGCATTAGATGCATGGTGGGCGAAATATGCAGGTGAATCATTGTTAAGTAATGGTTGCTTGTATGTAGCCTGGGGTTGGGCGGGTATTGTCATAGGTTCGTTTATCTGGGGTTTTTTTCTTCGGATGTTCACGAATGGTGTCGATTTTGATAACCTGCTGAGTATAGCCACTTATATAGTGATCACATTAGTAAGTTTTCAGTGGATAACACGGGCTTACTTCCCTCAAGCAGTGGACCATGCTGTATATATGCTGATGCCAGTATGGGTCCTTAGATGGCTGCAAAAGAGGTACCTGAAAAAAGTAAGTAGTCAGATGGAACCTGATAGCGGAAACCATTAGTATAGTGAAATGCGGGTCATAAATATCGTTGATGAGCTTAGTAATGTGAATTTTGGGATATGGAATTCGGCTATATCCACTGCGGAAGAACTTCTCGCGGAAAATATTGATTCAGAGATCTGGGCGTTCGGGAACATACCACTTCCATCTGGAATCAATATACCCTGTAGATTAATCAAAGATGAAGGCTTAAAGAAGTTTGCTGAAATGGCAAAGTCACTGGATCCGGGCACTGATGTGATTGTGACGCATGGATGTTGGAGATTCCCTACGAAATGGGGGTATTGGTTTGCCAAGCAGGGGTTCGTATGGGTGTATACACCTCATGGAATGCTTGAACCATGGGCACTTCAACAAAAGAAAATAAAAAAAAAGATATACCTGGAACTATTTGAAAAAAGATGGTCAAGGTATGCAGCTGCGATTAGGGCTGTGAGTTCATCGGAGGCAACGAATCTTAGATCCGTATTCCCATCCTCAAAAGTCATTCATATTTCAAATGGGGTGGACGGTTTAGCTACAGGTACGAGTGATCGCCAATGGAAGCAGTTCCTCTTTCTTTCACGATTGCATAAAAAGAAGGGCATCATGCCTTTTGTAACGGGATGGATTAATTCAACATTTGCTCATAATCCTAATGTCAGACTTGTCATTGCTGGGCCGGACCAAGGTGAGTTAATCCGTCTTGAAAAACTGATACAAAATTGCGAGAATATAATCTATGTTGGACCTGTTTACGGGAAAGCGAAGGAGGAGTTGCTTCGGTCTTCAGATTTTTTCCTTCTTACAAGTTTTAGTGAAGGATTCCCAACTGCAGTGCTGGAAGCCATGGAACTCGGCCTGATACCTGTTATGAGCAAGGGGTGTAATTTTAATGAAGCGTTTGATGCAAAAGCGGCATTTCACGCCGAACCGGACAGCACCCAAATATCGCAGGTTTTGGATAAGCTTTCACAAATGTCCAAAAATGAATTAGATCAAATGTCTGCAAATGCTATTGAGCTCATTTTAAGTAGTTTCACGCTTAAAACCATAGCTTTACAGCAAATAGCATTATTCAACTCGCTATCATTGGAAAATTCCAAAAAGAATAACAATTAAAAATGTACATCTTAGGACTCAATGCATTTCATGCGGATTCATCCGCTGCTATTTTTAAGGATGGTGTAATGATTGCGGCAACGGAAGAAGAGCGTTTTACAAGAGTAAAACACTGGGCCGGGTTCCCTGTTCAGGCTATCCGGTTTTGCTTGCGTGAAGCAGGAATTAGTCTCAATGAAGTGGCTTATATCACTATTGGACGCGATCCCAGGGCGAAATTGCTGAATAAACTTGGATACCTGCGCAAAAATCCTTCCCTGGTTTTTGGGGCATTTAAACGTTTCAGAAATGCACAGGAAGTGACCTCATTGGACAAACTTTTCCAGATGGTGGATCCTTCTGTTGATCTAAATATCCTGAAGGCAAAGATTAAGAATATTGAACACCACCGTAGTCATCTGGCGTCTGCTTTTTTTGCGTCTCCATTTGAAGAAGCAGCTCTACTTTCAATTGACGGATCGGGAGATTTTACCACCACCATGATTGGCATCGGTAAAGGAACAAGTATTGAAGTATTCGACAGTGTTGACTTTCCTGTTTCCATCGGGTTATTTTATACGGCATTTACACAGTTTTTAGGATTTCCTCATTATGGCGATGAATATAAAGTCATGGGACTTGCTCCATATGGAGAGGCAAAGTATGTTGACCAGGTTCGTGAGTTGATCAAGTTTCTCCCCAATGGCCTTTTCACCTGGGATGAGCGTTACTTTGTTCCTCCGATGAAGGCTGGCTTTGAATATCGGGATAACATTCCTTTGGTTGGAAATCTCTTTTCAGAACAATTTACCGAGAAGTTTGGTAAGCCCAGGCAGAAGAACGAAGAGTTGACACAATATCACAAGGACCTGGCCAGTTCTGTGCAACGCGTAACGGAGGAGATCATTTTTTACCTGTTGCGTGAACTGAAGAAAAGAACCGGGCTTGAGAATGTATGTATTGCAGGTGGTGTTGCGCAGAATTCAGTGGCTAACGGGAAAATTGCTGAGGCAACGGGCTTCAAAGGCGTATATATTCCTTCAGCCGGGCATGATGCTGGCATCTCAATGGGCTCAGCCTTATATCATTACCACCACAATCTTGGATTACCACGTAATCCAGCCATTTATTCCGCATATACCGGGATACGGTTTACCAACGAAGAAATTGAAGAGATCCTGAAGGCTAAGGGTATTCGTTACCAGCGTTTATCAGACGAGGATCTTTATGAGGTAGTAACCAATAAGCTGATAGAACCCGGTGTAGTGGGTTGGTACAATGGCAGGGCGGAATTTGGCCCAAGGGCATTAGGGGCAAGATCAATTCTCGCTGATCCACGGAATCCAAAGGCAAAAGATCTGTTGAACCTTAAGATCAAACGAAGGGAAAGTTTCCGGCCTTTTGCGCCATCTATCCTCAAAGAATACACCTCAGCATATTTTACCAAGTATGACGAAGTGCCGTTTATGGAAAAGGTTTTTCCCATAAGACCTGAAAAAAAAGCCGAAATCCCCGCTGTTACGCACGTAGACGGAACCGGCAGGCTACAGACGGTAGATAGTACAGTAACACCGAGGTATTATGCATTAATTGATGCATTCAGAAGAAAAACAGGCGTTCCGATTCTTCTCAATACGTCTTTCAATGAAAATGAGCCTATCGTGAATACACCTCAGGAAGCGTTGGATTGCTTCCTTAGAACACAAATGGACATGCTGGTGCTGGAAAACTGTGTTATCGAAAGGCAATGATGAAAGTTTCCGTTATAACGGCAACATACAATAGTGCCGCTACGGTAGCAGATACACTGAGAAGCGTGCGGGACCAGTCCTATCCTTTGGTGGAGCATCTGATTATCGATGGGGGCTCAAAGGACAATACCATGGAGATCGTTGCGGGTTTTCCGCATATAAAGCAGATCTGCAGCGAGAAAGACAGGGGCATTTACGATGCTATGAATAAAGGCGTGAAGAGGGCAACCGGAGATATCGTCGGCATCCTGAATTCAGACGATTTTTATGCCTCTGAAAACGTTTTACGTGAAGTGGTTGACACGTTCGAGCAATCCGGTTGTGATGCAGTATATGGAGATTTGCAGTATGTTGACAAGGATGATGTGTCAAAAGTTGTCCGGTATTGGCGTTCTGGACCTTATCAACAAGGCGCATTCAAATGGGGATGGATGCCACCACATCCCAGTTTTTTTGTAAGGCATACTTTGTATGACCGATGTGGGTTGTTTAATCTGGACATGAAGACGGCTGCAGACTACGAACTCATGTTACGCATGATTCATAAGGAAGGGGCTTCGTTGCAATATTTGCCAAATGTGCTTGTAAAGATGAGGACGGGTGGGGCCAGTAACTCGTCACTGGCCAGCAGGCTTAAGGCAAATGCTGATGATAGAAAAGCATGGGATGTCAATGGCTTAAAACCCTATTGGTTTACAATGTATCTGAAGCCCATTAGAAAGATCACACAATTTATATTCAAATAACTATGAGTAAAGTTGCTTTAATAACCGGTATCACCGGGCAGGACGGGGCGTATCTGGCTGAACTACTTTTGGGAAAGGGGTATACGGTGCACGGGATCAAACGCCGGAGTTCGATGTTCAATACTGAGCGGATTGACCATCTCTACCAGGACCCGCATGAAAAAAATGTGCGTATGCATTTGCACTATGGGGATCTCACGGATTCAACGAATCTTATCCGGATCATACAGGAAACTCAACCAGATGAAATCTATAATCTGGCAGCGATGAGCCATGTAAAGGTTAGTTTTGATACACCAGAATATACCGCGAATGCTGATGGAATTGGTACACTAAGAATACTTGAAGCGGTTAGGTTGTTGGGACTTACGTCCAGAACTAAAGTATACCAGGCCTCAACTTCTGAATTGTATGGTCTTGTTCAAGCCGTTCCTCAATCCGAGACCACACCATTCTATCCAAGGTCTCCATATGCTGTTGCAAAATTGTATGCTTATTGGATCACCGTTAATTACCGCGAAGCTTACAATATGTTTGCGGTAAATGGAATCCTCTTTAATCATGAGTCTCCATTACGGGGAGAAACGTTTGTGACGCGAAAGATCACCCGGGGGGTTGCCAAAATCGGATTGGGTATACAAGACAAGATATACCTTGGTAACCTGGATGCAAAAAGAGATTGGGGACATGCTAAAGACTACGTGGAGGGCATGTGGCGAATTCTTCAACAGGAGAAACCTGAAGACTTTGTATTGGCAACTGGAGTGACTACTACGGTGAGGGATTTTGTGCGAATGGCTTTTGGCGAAATTGGGGTAACACTTGAGTTTCAGGGCAAAGATGCACAAGAGAAAGGCATCGTGGTTTCATGCGCTAATCCCCATTTTCAATTGGAACCAGGCAGGGAGGTGGTGAGCGTTGATCCTAAGTACTACCGACCCACCGAAGTGGATTTGCTTATTGGCGATCCTTCAAAGGCCCATACTATTCTGGGATGGAAGCCTAAATATGACTTGCCTCTGCTGGTGAAAGAAATGGTGGCCTCTGACGTTGAGTTGTTCCAAAGGGAAAAGCTGCTGAGAGAGTCAGGGTTCAGTATCAAAAATCAATACGAGTAAATTGTTTTGTGAGTTGGCATGAGCAAAAGACATCTTTACATTTTAAAATGCCTTTTACTGATGCAGTTTAAATATATCCGGACATGGAGAAGACTTCCAGGGTTTATGTAGCAGGTCATCGGGGAATGGTGGGATCTGCTTTGCTTCGAAAACTAGAAGCAGAAGGATTTACCAATTTGGTCGTCCGCACATCAGCAGAGCTTGACCTCAGACGGCAAATCGATGTGATGGATTTCTTTGCGCAGGAGAAGCCGGACTATGTTTTTTTAGCAGCGGCGAAAGTTGGTGGAATTTTAGCCAATAATGTTTACCGCGGTGAGTTTATCTATGATAACCTGATGATCCAGAACAATATCATTCATGCTTCCTTTCTGAATGGCGTCAAGAAGTTGATGTTCCTTGGTTCTTCCTGCATTTACCCAAAGATGGCGCCACAACCTTTGAAAGAAGAGTATCTGCTGACAGGACCACTGGAGCAAACAAATGAACCATATGCAATCGCTAAAATTGCTGGCATAAAAATGTGTGACGCATACAGGGCGCAGTATGGATGTAATTTCATTTCAGCGATGCCCACCAATATGTACGGGCCTAATGATAACTACGATCTGGATACATCGCATGTTTTGCCGGCACTGATCAGAAAAATCCATGAGGCAAAGACCAATGGTGAGCCTCACGTCACAATTTGGGGAACAGGAAAGCCGAAACGTGAGTTTTTACATGCCGATGACCTTGCAGACGCCTGTTTCTACCTTATGCAACATTATGATCAGCCTGGGCTGGTCAACGTGGGTACAGGAGAGGATATTGAGATCGGCGAATTGGCAATGCTGATAAAAGAGATTATTGGTTATAGCGGAGATATCCTTCATGATTTGAATAAACCAGACGGCACACCCAGAAAATTGATGGATGTATCCAAATTGCATTCGTTCGGCTGGAAACATAGGATTAACTTACGGGACGGAATCAGACTGGTTTATGATGAATATTGCCAGACCGAATCCATCCGGACTAAGGATCTATAATCAATACTTGTGTTTACCTTTTTCAAAAAGAAACTACCCAATGAGCCTTTCCCGTTTCACTTGCTGGGAACGGATATGCATTCACACCTCATCCCTGGTGTTGACGATGGAGCCCAGGATGCGCAAACGTCAATTGAGTTGATCAACGGTTTGCTGGAGCTGGGTTACTCCCGGTTGATCACTACCCCCCATATCATGCAGGATCTTTATCCAAATGATCCTGAAACCCTTGCCGAGGGTTACCGGCTGTTATCCAAAACAGCAGGCCAGAAACTACCCCTTCATTTTGCAGCTGAATATTTTCTGGATGATCATGTCCGTCGGCTCCTGGATGCAGACAAAGCTCTGTTGACCATTTCAGGGAAGCAATTGCTTTTTGAATTGAGTTTTGTCAGCAAGCCAATGGGACTCAAAGAATTAATCTTTGATCTGCAGATGAAAGGGTATGACCCAATCCTCGCGCACCCGGAACGGTATACTTATTTTCATCGCGAACCGGCTTTTTACGAAGAAATTCGTCAGACAGGATGTAGTTTCCAATGCAATATCCTTTCATTCTCAGGCTATTATGGTGACGTGATCCGGGAAGCAGCTGAGTTTTTGGTCTCTAAAAATCTGGTTGACCTGCTCGGTACAGACCTTCATCACCATAGGCATCTCAAGGCGCTTCGTGAACTTTCCTTTTACCCCGCCTTGCGGAAACTGATGGAAAAACCCCTCCTCAATTCCGAACTTTAGCCTTCCCCCCAAATTTTTAAATATCCTCCCCCTTCAATCAATACAGAACCTTAAACAATTGCGGAATCATTGTGTTATATCAACATGGACGCATTTACCATCAAAGATCTTGAAAACCTCACTGGGGTGAAAGCGCATACCATTAGAATATGGGAACAGCGCTATGGTTTTCTCAAGCCCCAAAGGACTACCACAAATATTCGATACTATAATAATGAGGAACTTAAAAAGATTCTCAATATCTCCCTGCTAAACAAATACGGATATAAGATTTCGCATATTGACAGGATGACGCTGGAGGAAATGCGGGATAAGATCTTTACGTTATCCAATAGCCAGGCGCAACAGGAACGTGTTATCAATCTTTTGATCCAGCATACCATAGACCTCAATATGGAGGCCTTTGAAGAAGAATTGGATGACTATATCAGAACCCGCGGAATTGAGCGTGCCATAAACCTAATCATCTTCCCGTTTATGGAAAGGGTAGGGATGCTTTGGATGACCGATCATATCAACCCCGCCCAGGAGCACCTGATCTCAAATATCATCCGCCAAAAGTTGATCGTAGGTATCTCATCCGTTAAAAGCCTGCTTGAGGTAAAAAAATCGGTCATGTTATTTCTGCCTGAAGGGGAATTCCATGAGTTGGGACTGTTGTTTATGCAGTTCCTACTGAAGAGCAGAGGAATCCGAACCATTTATCTTGGCTCTAATGTACCTATTGACGATATCGCATACGTCGCAAAAGTGAAAAGCCCTGACTATATTTATTGCCACCTTACGATGGTTTCAAGTCATTTTAGTTTTGATCGCTTTATGACCAACCTCACGAGGAAACTGCAAGGTTTGCCCATTGTTATCTCAGGCAGACTCACACAGGCTTACGAAAAGAAAATACCCAACTCTATTACCTTTAAACGTAGTCTCTCTGAAGTAATGGATTTCATCGGATCCATCCAATAGCCCTTTCTTCGCTATTTAGATATTGATTTTTAAAGGCCTCCCAACATCCTTGCTCCACGTTTTGGATTCACCTACATTTGTCTCCAAATTGAATTCAAACTTATCCTTAAGAATCCCTCCATATCATCGTCAACGTCTTTGAATAGTTTTGCCGGTCTTGACCTTATGCGGGGGATCGCTGCATTGATGGTGGCGCTGGGACACCTGCGTAGCCTGATGTTTCGCGAATTTCGGTCTGAAGAAGGCATTGCATCGAAATTGTTTTATTTCATTACTGGCTTTGCCCATGAAGCTGTCATCATCTTTTTTGTATTAAGCGGATTCTTTATCACAAAATCGATTCACGGCGCGATCCAGAGATCCTCCTGGCAGTTTTCTTCCTATTATTTGAATCGAATGTCCAGGTTGTGGATCGTACTGATCCCTTCCTTGCTCGTAACATTCTTGCTGGATAAATTTGGGATGTCTTTGGTACCTGCTGCTCCGGCATATCTCGGTACGGTGCCTAATATGCCAGATGTCAGTGGTTTGAAGGATATGGGGATGCCCCAGTTACTGGGAAACATCTTTTTTCTGCAGCATATCCTTGTGCCTACCTATGGCTCAAACAGTGCATTATGGAGTTTGGCTAATGAATTCTGGTACTATGTCCTCTTCCCTTTTTTCTATTTTGCATTCTTTGGAAAATCATTGTACGGGTGGCTTCCAAGGTTCCTATTCGGTTTTGCAGCACTGGTAGTTTTTGGATTTATCGGTCTTCAGATTTCAATCGACTTTTCAATATGGTTAGCAGGAGCATTGGTATTCTTCCTGCATGCGAGAATAAATGGAAATACCAGACCAAGATGGTTATCAGCTTTTTCATTGCTATTGTTTGCCGGCACACTTGCTTTAAAACGTATGGGAATATTGCCATTTGTCGTTAACGATTATACCCTTGCCCTCGTCACAGCTATAATGATTTACAATGTGGCCAACCAACAAACCAACAACAAGTTGATTGCCCTTGTCGGATCTTTTCTCGCCCGATTCTCCTATTCTTTGTATCTGTTTCACTTGTCCTTTTTTGTGTTTATGACCAGCGTTTTGGTTAAAAAGCCGATGGCATTTTCAGCCTATAATGGCATGGTGTATCTTGGTATTCTGGTGGCGGGCCTGCTGTATGGTTACATTATGTACGTGTTGTTTGAAGCCCATACAGACCGTTTTAAACAATGGATAAAGATTCATGTTTTGGGTGGCGGAAAAACGGCAAGAATATGAGAAAGACATTTGCCATGACCGGAGCAGCAGGCTATGTTGCCCAAAGGCACATGCAAGCCATCAAAGATACAGGCAATGATCTTATAGCCGTGCTGGATCCGCATGATGCATTGGGAATTTTGGAACGATATCACCCTAACGCATACTGTTTTTCAACCGAAAACAACTTAGAGGCTTTTCTCCGTGAACATCCAGTTGATTATCTGACCATTTGCTCTCCAAATCATTTACATTTTGAGCATATTGCCCTGGGACTTCGTTGTGGTGCAAATATCATTTGTGAAAAACCATTGGTGATCCAGCCAGATCAACTGGATGCCCTGCTAGCTTTACGGCAAATTCATCAACGGGCCATTCACACCATTCTGCAACTGCGACTACTTCCATCCGTTCAATTACTTCAAAAAGTGATTTCTGAATCAGACGCCTATCATCAGGTGGAGGTCAGATACATTACCAGCAGGGGCAAATGGTATCATCACTCCTGGAAAGGGCAAGATCAACTTTCCGGAGGTTTAATTACCAACATCGGAATTCATCTTTTTGACCTTTTGCTTTGGTTGTTTGGTCCGCTTGAACGAGCGGAAGTCATCTACAAAACCAAAGAGTTTGTGAACGGAAAACTTTATTTGAGGAAAGCAGAGGTAAACTGGACACTAAGCACTGACCCATCCCGATTACCTGAATCAGCTAAAGAGCAAGGAAAAAAAACCTTCCGTGAAATCAATATCGATGGGCAGGAGTTAAGGTTGGACGAAGGCCTAGAAGAACTTCATACCAAATGTTATCAGGAAATATTGATGGGTAAGGGTCCCGGAATCAATGAAGCTGCTCCCTCCATATTACTTTGTCATCTATTGGTAAATTTGTAATACAATGATTATTAGAGTATTACGGATGTTCATACTCAAAAGTCCCTTGCTTACCACCCTCCGTTATAAACTGTTTAACTTTTACAACAAAATAGTTGCACAAAAAATAGGATGGTGTCCGTTATTCTGTTTAAATTTGACCTATACAGAATTAAACAAAATACCATGGCAACTGCTGAGTTCAATCAAATG
>JBKCVJ010000026.1:0-139706 GCA_046317915.1 Sphingobacteriales bacterium | reverse complement strand
TGAATATGCGGATATGCGTAAGGGCTACCATCCGGATTGGAACAGTTACATTTTTAATTACAAACGAGGAGAAGTCAAGTCCTTCCTGATCTCCAACGCCAGATATTGGTTTGATAAGTTTCATATCGATGGGATTCGCGTAGATGCGGTTTCATCCATGTTGCGCCTGGATTATTCCCGAAAAGCAGGGGAGTGGGAGCCGAATGAATTCGGCGGCAATGGAAACCTTGAAGCCATTGCGTTTATCAAAGATCTCAATGAGACCATCTTCCGTGATTTTCCCGATGTGCAGACCATCGCGGAAGAGGCCACAGACTGGCCCGGAATATCCCGTCCAACCTGGCAGGACGGCCTCGGCTTTGGCATGAAGTGGATGATGGGCTGGATGCATGATACACTGAAGTATTTTAAGCAGGATCCTTTATATCGGCAACATCAGCAGGACCAGTTTACGTTCTCGATGATGTATTTCTATGACGAGAATTTTATGCTGCCGCTGAGTCACGACGAAGTGGTGCATGGCAAGAGCCCAATGCTCTATAAGATGCCCGGCGATGAATGGCAGAAATTCGCGAACCTGCGTTTGATGTATCTCTACATGTTCACGCATCCCGGAGCCAAGTTGTTGTTCATGGGCAACGAACTAGGGCAAACATCAGAATGGAATTATAAGAGCGAGCTGGACTGGCATCTCCTGCAATTTGAGCCTCACGCTAAGATGCGGGAATGTGTGAAGGCGCTTTGTCATCTGTATAAAAATGAACCAGCGTTGTACCAGAACCAGTTCAACCAGGACGGTTTTGAATGGACCAACCTGGATCATCGTGCTGAATCCGTAGTGGTCTATCGGCGCAAGGGAAAAGATCCAAAAGATGACGTACTGATTATTCTCAATATGACGCCCGTGGTGCGTAACGATTGGTACCTTGAAGTTTCCGGCAAAAGCGCTTGGAGCGAGATCCTGAACACAGACAGCAAGGATTTTTACGGGACGGGTGATGTGTTTAATCCGGAGATCAAGGTTGAGTTACTGGATAAAAAGGAGAAAAAGTATTCTTTGAAAGTGCATTTGCCTGCGTTGGGCGGAGTGGTGTTGAAATAGGGGCCTAAGTGGTCCCTTCACTATTTTTTATTGTTCAAAACAAAGCACCCTATATAATACAATTATTATTTAGGGTGCTTTGACTAAAATCGTGATCTATCCGGTAAATCCAGCGTTTCTCTTCCTGAAACTGAAAAATAGCCAAGAAATACAACCCAAGCTTCC
The DNA here is from genome assembly GCA_046317915.1 of Sphingobacteriales bacterium. Lineage (GTDB taxonomy): Bacteria > Bacteroidota > Bacteroidia > Chitinophagales > Chitinophagaceae > Pollutibacter. Next base: position 138,439 of record JBKCVJ010000026.1, on the reverse strand, counting down.
TATAACTGGGATAAGAAGACCGATAATAAGAAAAACTACCTTTAGTGTATTTGAAAGTCTTGGATATCTACTAAAAAGTACAATCAAGGTTATTAAAAAGAAAAGATGTAGGTAAATTAAAAGCTTGACACTGAATAAAGGCAATAAAATTTCCATACAATTATATTTAGAGACGGCCATAAGGTACATCGCAGCCTGATCCATTGCAATGAATTTCTTGAGTCGCAACACATCCATAGTCTCCCCAGACACAGCCCGCATCAACCCCATGAACAGTAAAGCAATCTGGATGAGCTTGTATAAAATTATTGGTTGCTGTTTTGACATGGTCAGTTGCTGAACTTCTCGTATAGCGAATACTAGCTATGACTCTGTCGCACCCACCAGCACTGAGTGCCTGAACATAAGAATTACTCGACAAATCTATACGTTCAGCATACCTGTTCTCAATTTCATTGTAAATTATAAGGGAAATGGTCAGAGAAGTTGACTCTTCAATCGATAAATCATTTAAATTGATCTTTTCGTTTGTAGTTGCATCAACTATCGATTTGTCCAGGGAATTAAGTATATATTTCATTCCCGATTGTTTATTCCCATCAGGACAAATTAACGAAATTGCAATTTGATTTCCTTGATATTTTATTGAGAATGTTGAATTGTTTAAATCATATGGTAAGCTGTTAATTGTTTTTAATCTTCCCTGTAAGCTTGCAATTTTTTCAAAGCCATTGTCCTCTATTTCATAGGCTATCAATCCCAAGTTGATAGACTCTTTTGTCAATTGCTGAATCTTTAGTTTTGAAAAATCTTCAGCTGTTTTTTTTGAACAAGAAACAAAGGCCGTTAAGATAAGCGCCAAAATAAAAATCTTCTTCATGTGTTAATTTTAATCTAAAATAAGCCGCTTTTTATGAGGTTAAACTACTCGCTATACATGTAAGTTTTGCATGATTTCATCTTAAAACCAGGTACTATAAACTAAGGCATACATGCCATAAAAATCCTAAAAAAACCTTGGGTGGTAAACTTTTCCATCATAGTATTTGATTGAAAACGAATTGCTTCACTACGTCACTCTAAAATTTTCTCGCGCAGTGTATTGTATTGATCGAGTTATAGGTCTTTGCTATAGAGTTGTAGTGTGAGCGTACCCAAACTTTGGATGAGAACAATACTAAACAGACCAGGCAGAATTCTTTCCATGGATGAGCAAAAATATAATACCGCTTCAATTCCGTAACTGCAATTATCACCTGCCTTCGCCTCTCATCACATTCTTTCTGGAACCTTAATTCCCAACAGGCTCATTCCCGAACGAATCACATTCGCAGTCAGCAATGACAGTTGCAACCGTAGTGCCTTCTTCTCTTCACTCTCCGCATTCGTTACACTGTGCTCCGTGTAGAATGAATTGTAGGTCTTTGCCAGATTGTAAATGTAAATGGCGATGAGGGAAGGATTATGATCCGTCACTGATTGCTGGATCATGGATCCATATTGCTCCAAGGTCACCAGTAATTTTTTCTCCAATGGAAGGAGATGGGGGGGTGCTTTGGTGTCAGGTACTGCACCTGCTTTACGAAGGACGGAACGGATCCGCGCGTGCGTGTATTGAATGAACGGACCGGTGAAGCCATGGAAGTCTATCGACTCCTCCGGATTGAAGATCATTTTCTTTTTAGGATCCACGCGCAGCAAGAAAAATTTTAATGCACCGAGGCCAAGCGTTTCATAAAGTTCTGCCAGCTCTTCTTCAGTGAAGTCTTTCACCTTGCCGAGTTCCTGCGTGTGCTGCGCAGAAATGTTCACCATTTCCTGTACAATATCATCGGCATCCACCACTGTACCTTCACGACTTTTCATCTTTCCGGTTGGTAGCTCAACCATGCCATATGACAAATGATAAATGCCTGAAGCTGATGGCAGGCCAAGTTTTTCGCATATCAGTTTCAGCACTTTGAAATGATAGTTCTGTTCATCGCCCACCACATAAATGCTCTCGTCACATTTGTATTCATTGTATTTATCGATGGCCAATCCGATGTCTTGCGTGATGTAGACTGCCGTTCCGTCCCTGCGTTGTACAATCTTTTCATCCAGTCCATCGGCTGTCAGATCTATCCACACAGATCCATCATCTTTTTTTACAAACACACCTTTGGACAAGCCTTCATCCACCATCTTCTTACCCAACAGGTAGGTTTGGCTTTCATAATACACCCGCTCAAAATCTGAGCCGATGCGTTTATAAGTTTCATCAAAGCCCGCATACACCCAGCTGTTCATCATGTTCCAAATACGCAACACCTCAGTATCGCCCGCTTCCCAATCCACCAGCATTTGCTGCGTGGCTTTCATGATCGGGGCCTCCCTTTCCGCTTCTTCCTTCATCTTTCCACTTGAAACCAGGGATTCTACTTCTTTCTTATACTCATCATTAAAGCGAACATAATAGTCACCAACCAAGTGGTCGCCCTTGATCCCCGTGGACTCCGGCGTGGCGCCATTGCCAAACATTTGCCAGGCGATCATGCTTTTGCAAATATGGATCCCGCGATCGTTCACCACACAGCTCTTCACCACTTCATGTCCGCCCGCTTTCAGGATCTCCGCAATGCTCCATCCCAGGAAATTGTTCCGAAGATGACCCAGGTGCAAAGGCTTGTTGGTATTGGGCGATGAATATTCCACCATCACCTTTCTTCCGGATGGTTTGTGTTTGCCATAATTAACATCCGGATATCCAACGGCCAGCACCTCTAACCAGAATGTATCTGCAACGGTGAGGTTGAGAAAACCCTTGATCACATTGAAGGCGGTATAGAATTCGGGATGCGCAGCCACCAGATCGGCGCCGAGTTCCTGGCCGAGCTGATCGGGGCTTTTACGGAGCGATTTCACCAGGGCAAAAAGCACCACCGTATAATCTCCCTCAAACTCTGGCTTGGTCTCATTCACCTGAAATGCAGAGGCGTCTGCGTCTACCCCATATAAGCGTTTTAATGCCCCATTTACCGTTTCCCTTATCTTATCTGTGATCATGCCGAATGATGTATCTTGTTTCCTGAAATAGTTGGCAAATGTACAACAGAACGCGCTTATCCACACTGCTGATCCTGCCGATGGCCATGGCGCTCACCTGCAAAACCCCATCGCATACAGTGCAGATCCCCAGCTTTGATACCCAGGGCCACCGCGGAGCCCGCGGACTGATGCCGGAGAACACCATTCCTGCCATGATCAGGGCACTTGACCTCGGCGTGACTACCCTCGAAATGGATGTGGTGATCAGCAAAGACAAACAGGTAGTGGTGTCCCATGATCCGTATTTTTCCTCGGAGATCAGCACCAGACCGGATGGCAACATTTTTACGGCTGCGGAGCAATTGAAATACAATTTGTATGCGATGGACTATGCCGAGATCCGCACATGGGATGTTGGACTCAAGCCCGTAGCCAGGTTTCCGCAGCAGCAGAAAATGGCGGCATACAAACCGTTGTTGACTGAGCTGATCGATAGTGCAGAACACCACGCCCGCGTGAGTAAACGAAGTTTGCCTTTTTACAATATCGAGACCAAATCTGACACTCGTGCAGAAGCCGGGGGATACCAGCCGAATCCCGAAACCTTTACAGACCTATTGATGGTTGTGGTGAATCATAAAGGAATTGCCCCACGCACCATCATCCAAAGCTTTGATGAACGTACCCTTCAGGTCATGCATCGCAAATATCCTCAGGTGACCACCGCCTATTTGATTGAGGGAACCGAGAAGAATACCATCGAACAAAATATCGCAAAACTTGGCTTTACGCCATCGATCTATTCCCCGGAACACACCCTCGTGACCGCCGAAATGGTGAAATACTGCCGGGAACATAAGATCAGGCTTATCCCCTGGACGGTGAACACAAAAGCGAGGATCGAGGAACTGAAGGCAATGGGCGTGGATGGCATTATCTCCGACTATCCCAACCTGTTCTAGCATTGTTGTATTTTCGCCTTTGAATCTGCCTGCATGCACGTTATTGAAGTAACAGACAAGTCTACCCGAAAAGCCTTCCTGGATGTTCCCCGTGTATTATATGCCAAAGACACTTTATGGATTTGTCCATTGGACAACGATGTGGAATCAGTCTTTGATCCCGCGCGAAACAACTTCCACCAGTTTGGGGTCTGCACCCGTTGGATCCTGAAGAGTGAGGATGGAAAACTGATTGGACGGATTGCCGCATTTGTCAATAAAAAGAAGGCCTACCATTATGAGCAATCCACAGGCGGTTGTGGCTTTTTTGAATGCATCGATAATCAACTGGCTGCAGACATCTTGTTTGATACTGCACAGACCTGGTTGAAAGGGCAGGGGATGCAGGCAATGGACGGACCGATCAATTTCGGGGAGAACGATATGTGGTGGGGTCTGTTGGTAGAAGGATTCTCCGTTCCCTATTACGGAATGAACTATAACCCTCCTTATTACAAAAGGCTGTTTGAACATTACGGATTCACCAAGCTTTACGAACAGATCTCTAACAAACTATATCCGCAGAAACCTTTTCCAGAACGCTTTACCAAGATCGCCAATTGGGTGGCCAGGAAGCAAGGGTTCAGGTTTCAGCATTTAGTGATTAGAGAGCTTGATAGATATGCTGCAGATTTTAAAGAGATCTACAATGATGCGTGGCAGGACTTTGAAAATTTCACACCCATCACAGATGCCACCATACGCGAAAGTTTCGAAAAAATGAAGCCCATCATCGATGAAAACCTCGTTTGGTTTGCTTATGTAGACGATGAACCCGCGGCCTTTGTATTGATCCTTCCGGATACCAATGAACTGATCCGGGGACTGAATGGTAAACTTAACCTGCTGGGCAAACTCCGTTTCCTCTACAACAAACACATTGTTAAAAATACGAAGATGCGTGCCGTGATCATGGGCACCAAAAAGAAGTACCAGCGCCTGGGCCTGGAATCGGCCCTCTTCATCAAACTCAAGGAATACGTGGTGCCAGGCACGCCTTACCAGGAACTGGAGCTCTCCTGGGTGGGTGATTTCAACTCGCCGATGATCTCGATCCACGAAGCTACCGGAGCCGTTTTTGCGAAACGCCATATCACCTATCGATACTTATTTTCCTGATTGAATTACCTTTGCCGCTATTCATGAAGGACAGCATCACCACATTTATCGACTTTTTTCATCCGCCGTTCAAGAGGTTTATCGATACCAAAACGTTTCGGTACCTGGCCTGTGGCAGTGCCAATACCAGTTTGGATATCTTCCTTTATTTTATCAGCTATAATTTCATTTTACACAAAGAGATCGTCTATCTGCCATTTGGCCTCGCGATGGAGCCGCATATTGCTGCCTTCCTGATGGCCTTTGTCGTAACTTTTCCTTTCGGATTTATGCTGATGCGTCATGTGGTGTTCACCGATTCTATTCTCAGGGGCCGAATACAACTGGCGCGCTATTTTACCTTGGTAATGATCAATCTCTTGCTCAACTATGTTTTCCTGAAATTATTTGTAGAGCATCTTCATATCTATCCTACGCCGGCTAAGATCATCACTACGGTGATCATCGTGATCTTCAGTTACCTGATGCAGCGTCACTTTACTTTTAAGTCCACACCCGTTTCTAAAGACTAATTTCTCTAACTAGAATTTCTAAATCACCCTTGGAAGAGAATCGGATCACCAACTGATCCACGAACGGATATATTTTTTCGATACTGACGTTTTGTACTGATCCGTTCATCAGCACACCTTTGTATACTTCTTTATTGAACTGTGCATTGATCTTGTCTAACAACATTTTCTCATAGGCCGTCACGTCAAAGCGTGTCGACTTTTCCAACTCATGCAGGATGCGTTTATTGAACATCCACTCACCCGCTTTAACCACAACACTCTGTGAGCGGATATCGTAGTTCAGGTTTTCAAGCCTGAGTTGCTTTGTTGCTGCGTCATACACAGGTTTACCGCTGAGGTAAAAGGTTCCCGAAACAGAACCGGAGAATTGCATCTTCAGGTTCAACATCGCACTATTACTACCGTAGACCTGTACTTTCTCTACGATGATGTATTTACTGCTTCCCTCGGCATCAATTCTTTTTTTGTACATCGATGCCTGCAACAAATTGGAGAGCGAATCATAATTCAGCAACGCATCGGTATAAATCGAAAAACCTCTTCTGTTCTGACCTACAGTAAGATCGGGGATCACAGTGCGTACTTCCGCAGGTTTAGCTTGCACTACACGCGGTCTTGCAGAGATGCCTACACTCAACTGTAACGTATCTTTCTCCACGCGGATATTACTCACGCGCAGCTGTTGTGGATTAATCTGCAGGTATCCATAATTACTCACAGGTTGAATGGCGTTGAGTATGTCCCATACTTTTTGGAACTGTGGCCGCAGATCCATATTCATGATGGTATCCTGCATGCTCTTGCGCGAGTCTTCTAACTGAGCCTTAAGCCTGTCCATGATGGTTTGCGTGATATCCTGGCCCCAGAAACAGACCGTGCATTTATCCAACGGTTTCGGCTCATTGGTTTTGATAGTGGGAACGATGTGGTACGATGGGGTGATCTGCATGCCCGCGGTGAAGTTGACATTCACACGCCGTTCCCCTTCGCTGAGTCCACAGGTGCAGGTGGGGCTCCATGGTGTTACTGATACGCGATCACTTCCCGTGCCGGAACAGATTCGCTGTCCGCCCGCAATGATGTAAAACCCGGTGAAACCAAACTGTAGTTGATTACCCTGGGTGCTGAATTGCAGCGGCCCTCTGCGGAAACGATACATATACCGTGTGTCACAATTCTCCACTACAAAGTCGCGCGGATAGTTAGGCGTAGTGTATTCTTTCTCCACCTGTTTCTCTGCAATAGCATAGAAAGGCTTCAAATTAATTTTGATGGGGATATCGATATCAGACAACGGCAGGGTATCCAGGGCAATACTGCTGTTGACGATCACCGGTTTTTCAGCGATCGGTTTCTTGCTGCAGGCAGCTACCAAAATCAAAAGGATGATCGGAAATAGTTTTTCAGGACGCATTGCGATAAATTTAGGTCGAAATGCTGAAAACTGAAATGGAAAACTACGATGTGGTGATCATTGGGGCCGGACCGATAGGTCTTGCTTGTGCTATAGCCTGTACCAAAAGGAAATTAAGTTATTTGGTTATTGAGAAAGGGGCGCTTGTGAATTCGCTGTTCAACTACCCGTTGAACATGACCTTTTTCTCCACCTCGGAAAGGCTGGAGATCGGGGATGTGCCCTTTATTTCTCATAATCCCAAGCCCACAAGGGATGAGGCATTGGAGTATTATCGGAGAGTTGCGCTGCACTGGCGGGTTAACCTTAGGCTGTTTGAACGAGTATTGTCGGTTACTCCTTTTGAAAGTGAGAAGGTAAAGGGAGAAGTGCGAAGCCTCGCACAGAACTTCACACCTCTCCCTTCATCTTCTTCCTTTGTAGTCAAGACGGACAAAAAAACTTACCAAACCCAAGACATTGTGGTTGCAACAGGTTTCTACGACATCCCCAATCTCCTCAACATCCCCGGCGAGGACCTACCCAAGGTGCATCATTATTACAAAGAACCGCACCTGTATTTTGGCCAGAAGATCGTGGTGGTGGGCGCTGCCAACTCGGCGGTGGACGTGGCCCTGGAATGTTACCGCAAAGGCGCTGAAGTCACCATGGTGATCCGCGAACCCGCCATCGGCGATAATGTAAAATACTGGGTAAAACCGGATATTGAGAATCGGATCAAGTCAGGGGAAGTGAGGGCTTTCTTCAACGCCGAATTAACGGAGATTACCAAACACACTGTTCATATCAGGGAGAAGATAAAGGAAGAAGTGCGAAGCCTCGCACAGAACTTCACACTTCTCCCTTCATCTTCTCCCTTTCCCCCCCAGGTAAACGAGTTTACTTTGGAAAACGACTTCGTCTTAGCCATGACCGGCTACCAACCTGATTTCACCTTCCTCCGCTCCATGGGCGTTGAACTGGATCCCACAGACGGCCTGAACATCCCCGTCCACAACCGGGAGACCATGGAAACCAATGTTCCGGGGGTATTTCTGGCAGGCGTCATTTGCGGCGGCATGCAAACCAATAAATGGTTCATCGAGAACTCCCGTGTTCATGCTGATATGGTGGCAGAAATCATCGCTGGCAGGCGACAAAACAACCTGTAGATTAATGCTAAAACGGGCTTAACTGACAATTTAGCACCCGGCCATGGCTCGGCATATAACTTGCATCCCTGTATTTACATAAAATTCATAGAAATCATGGGAAAAATCATTGGAATCGACCTCGGAACCACCAACTCCTGCGTGGCAGTTATGGAAGGTAATGAGCCTGTGGTGATCGCTAACGACGAAGGCCGCAGAACCACCCCCTCCGTGGTGGCATTCCTGAAAAACGGTGAACGTAAAGTGGGTGATCCCGCTAAACGTCAGGCAATTACGAACCCTATCAACACCATTACTTCCGTAAAGCGGTTTATGGGTCGCCGGTTCGACGAAGTATCAGAAGAAATGCAACACTGGAGCTATAAAGTAGCGAAAGGTGACAATAATACCGTGCGTATTGACATCGATGGCAGGCTGTACACTCCCCAGGAGATCAGCGCCATGGTGCTTCAGAAAATGAAAAAAGTAGCAGAAGACTACCTGGGTCAGGAAGTGACCGAAGCGGTGGTTACCGTTCCGGCCTACTTCAATGACGCCCAGCGTCAGGCTACCAAAGAAGCGGGTGAGATCGCCGGTCTGAATGTGCGCAGGATCATCAATGAGCCAACAGCAGCAGCGCTGGCATATGGCCTGGACAAGAAAATGCACGACAGCAAGATCGCCGTGTTTGACCTTGGTGGTGGTACTTTCGATATCTCCGTCCTTGAATTGGGCGATGGGGTATTTGAAGTGAAATCAACCAATGGTGATACCCACCTCGGTGGTGACGATTTTGATAAGGTGATCATGGACTGGTTGGCTGATGAATTCAAGAAAGAAGAAAATGTTGACCTCCGCAAAGATCCTATGGCCCTGCAGCGCTTGAAAGAAGCGTCTGAAAAAGCCAAAGTGGAACTGTCTTCCGCTTCAGAAACAGAGATCAACCTGCCCTATATCACAGCAGTGGATGGCGTGCCCAAGCACCTCGTGAAAAAGTTGAGTCGCTCAAAATTTGAAAGCCTGGCAGACAGCCTGTTTGAGCGTTGCTTGAAACCATGTGAAGCTGCATTGAAAGATGCCGGTTTGAGTGCGGCACAGATCGATGAAGTGATCCTCGTGGGTGGTTCAACAAGGATTCCCAAAGTTCAAGAGATCGTAGAAAAATTCTTCGGCAAAAAGCCTAATAAGAGTGTGAATCCGGATGAAGCGGTAGCCATTGGAGCTTCCGTACAAGGTGGCGTATTAACGGGTGAAGTGAAGGATGTATTGTTGCTCGATGTTACTCCGCTGAATCTTGGTATCGAAACAATGGGTGGCGTGATGACTACGATGATCAGTGCCAATACCACCATTCCTTCCAAGAAGAGCGAAATATACTCTACAGCGTCTGACAACCAGCCTGGCGTACAGATCCATGTGTTGCAGGGCGACAGGCCGATGGCTGGTCAGAATAAGAGCCTCGGTATTTTTAATCTCGATGGCATTCCGCCAGCACCGCGTGGTGTTCCCCAGATCGAAGTAACATTTGACATCGATGCCAATGGTATCCTTAACGTAAGTGCAAAGGATAAAGGCACTGGTAAAGAGCAGAAGATCAGGATTGAAGCAGGTAGCGGTTTGACGAAAGAGGAGATCGAAAAAATGAAAGCCGAAGCCAAAGCCAACGAGGCAACGGATAAGGCAGAACGCGAGCGCGTGGATAAACTCAACGCTGCAGACGGATTGATCTTCCAGACCGAGAAGCAACTGAAAGAGTTTGGCGACAAAGTACCTGCCGATAAGAAAGGTGCGATTGAAACCGCGCTGAGCAATCTGAAGGAAGCACATAAATCACAGAACCTCGATGCGGTTGATGCTGGAACCAAAGCGCTGAACGATGCGTGGATGGCGGCGAGCTCAGAAATGTATAATGCTACCAATCAAACTGGGGCACCCGGTGCGCAGCAGGGAGAAGGTGGAAGTGCAAAGGGAGAAGCATCTGGAGAGAATGTGACCGATGCAGAGTTTGAAGAAGTAAAATAACAAATAGCTATTAGCTAAAAGCCCGGCGAGATCGCCGGGCTTTTTTATTGGACAAATTTTATAGACCCATGCCCATGCCTGGCCCAATGCCGTATGTAAATCTTACCTTGATGGCACATTTCCGATCATGCTGATCAATGAAATCAAACCGGGTATGTTTTTGGCGGATGATATCCGTCTTTATCGGATCATAGATTTCAAATTTCCGTCAACAGTCAAGGTGCCGGGTATATGGTACCCGCTCAGTATTCATGGGTCCACATTATCCTGGTTACAGTTGGAAGGATCGTTCTCAGTGGATAAACTTGCAAGGGTCGCATGCCTGTCGCACCGCCAGCTGGACCGCAAGTTCAAGGAATGGATCGGCCTTTCGCCCAAACTTTTTCTGCAGATGGCGAGGTTCGATAAAACCTTCCGAATGAAGAACAGATATCCGGGGAAGGACTGGCTGGCGATAGCGTTGCATCTTGAGTACCACGACTACCAGCATCTTGTCTAGGACTATAAGCTTTTTACGGGGTATATCTGCAGCTTGCAGATCTGTCCACTTGCTTCGCAAACAATCAAAGAGCCCTTCATTGTACGCGCAGGGACCAACAGGTCCGGCGCCGTGAGTACGCCTTTGGACATTCATGATCACCAGGATGAGTTCTTTACGGTGATTGAAGGCAAATACAAGTTTGTTTGCGGTGATATGGTAACAGAACTTTCTGCCGGTGATTCCATTTTCCTGCCGCGGAAGATCGCGCATCAATGGCTGCAACCAGCAATACCCATGATGTGTTATTGAACTCGAGATATACTCCAGGATGGAGGTGAAGCTTTTTGGGATTTATTTCATCGCTGACAGCAGCCGCTCTCCTTCTCGTACAATGATATCAATACTTTCTGTGATGTCCTTGGGTGTGGTCCTGTAATTCACTATACAAGCGCGGAGGCAATACCTGCCAAGGATGACGGCATCTGACAGGAAGAGCTCACCTCCCTTCTGCAGTACTTCAACCAACTGCTTGTTGAGTTGGTTGACATCTTCCCTGTCCAGCGAAACGCTCTTCGGAACGTATTGAAAAGTGGTGATGCTGAGGTTATGAGTAATGGCCTGGAGGTCAGGATGTTGTTCGGCTTCATGGTACAGTTGTTCTGCAAGCGCAATATCTTCCCTGATCAACTGCCGGTACCCCTCCCTGCCTGCCTGTTGCAAAGCAAGCCATACTTTCAGAGCCCTGAAGCATCTTGAATTTTGGAATCCAAACTCATAATAGTTCAATACATTGTCGCCATCGCTTTCTTCAAAATTGTAATAGACAGGATGGGAACTAAATGTCTTGAGCAGATGCTGCTGGTCTTTGACGAGAACACATCCTGCTTCCAAAGGGGCGTACAGCCACTTGTGCGGATCTATTGCAATGGAGTCTGCATATTCAAGACCCCTGAATAATTGATGAAATTCAGGTAGTGAAGCTGCAGGAGCTCCATACGCTCCGTCCACATGGAACCAGAGGTCATATTTCCGGGCGATCACTGAAAGGGCATTCAGGTCATCAACCGCTCCTGTGCTGACATCACCGGCATTGCCGATCAAAAGAAAGGGTTGAAGTCCTTTGGAAATGTCTTCAATGATCGTCATCTCCAGTTTTTGCTTGTTCATGGTATTGTCTGTATCGCATTCGATCCAACGTATGGCATTTTTGCCGTGACCAAAAAGAAAAGCAGCCTTTTCAATCCAGGTATGGGTTGCGGTAGAGCAATAGAAGACCATAGGCGCAGGCAGGCTTTGAAGTCCTTTCTCTTTCAGGTCATGGGATGACTTTGCAGTTCTGGCGGCAAGGAATCCGGTAAAATTGGCAAAATTGCCACCGCTCACCAGCAGGCCAGACCATCCGGGCACACCTATGAATTCTGCAAGCCATTGCACGGTCTGCTTCTCAATGGCAGTAGCCATTGGGCTGAGGATATTTGCGCCTACGTTAGGGTTTACCGCAGCAGCAAGCAGGTCCGCCAATGCCCCGATCTGCGCTGGGGACGATGTTATAAAGCCCATGAATTTGGGATGGCCATTGTGTAGAGAATGTTCAATGAGAAGTTTCCTTGCATTTTTTACCAGTTCTGCAGGGTTTGTACCCGCCTCAGGTAAATTCTGGGATGTCAACAGGGAAGCCAGATCTAAAGCGCTTTCACTGGTGGTGACAGGTCTTTCTGTTATGGTTTCGTAGAAATCAGCGATCGAATTGATCAACTCATGACCGATCTTTCTGAATTCATCTGATTCAATCTTGAGCTTATGCGTGCGATCCGTGTTTTTCGACATAGAATGAGTATACTTTAAATGCAAGGTGCAACACATTTCGCCATTGAATGAAAACGACCAGCCCGTTAGGAAGAACTCAAAAATAACAGGCGCAGCTTTTCTTTGCTACGCCTGTTTTTCGTTCTTCAATTATGTTTTTTATGCAGCATGTCCAAAGCCTTATGAAGGTCATGCAGGCTTACCGCTTTGCTGTTGATCTCGTCCTCTATCTCCGCCCTTTCCGCATTGGTGAGGCCGGGAGCTATGTCAGCGATCAATGCAGGCAGCATCAGCCTGTGAAGGTCATGAGGGGGAAAATGCTTGCCATCTGCCTTTACGTTTGACTCGCATAAATCGCTTGGGAAATTCTTGTCGTATGGCAGGGAGAGTTTAACCTTGTCCGTCCTTGGTTTCTTCTCCCGGATGACCGCTTCAAAACTGGGTGCATGATTGGTCCTCTCACCCAGGGCCCATCTGGACTTCGGAACACCCAGCCATTGCAACACCGTACTAAGGATAGATGTATTGCAGTATGGCGTACCAGTTTCAGACCTGAACACCGTATTCTCCGTGATCCAGGGTGAAACGAGTATGGCAGGAATACGCGGACCCATGAGATCGAACTCAAATCCCTGGAATGAATCATTTGCGTATGGTTTGACGGCATAGGGTGGGGGCACATGGTCAGGCAAGCCTCCGTGCTCGTCGAAGTTGATGACCAACAGCGTATTCTCCCATGCTGGACTTTCCTGGAGCGCGGTGATGATATCATTGAGTTCGCGTTCACCGGGGATCAGGTCGTTACCGGGATGGTACGATGTGGATGCGTTGAAGGTTACCCATTTTGGCTCCAGGAAAGAGAAACTGGGCAATGTGCCATATTTCACGTCATCGAAGAACTGGTTGAGCTGGGCGGCGTAATTGCCTACTGTGAATGGCCCGTCAATAGACGGGATCTGACCTTTCAGGAACAAGTTATAAGTATAGGCACACTGCAACCATTCCATGGAGTTATAGAGCTTGAAGCTCTTGATGCCATTATCCCACAGCACTTTCCAGATCGATGGCCTGCGTGGGTATTGGGACCATGCGGTGTAGTCCACCCCATTCTGGAAATTGTTCAGCCTACCGAGGGTGGAACCTGTAAATGCAAAAGCCCGGTTCACCGTGGTACCACTGGGTACTGAGCAGAACCAATCATCCGAAATGGCAAACTTACCAGCCAGTCCATTGATCACCGGAAGTTGGTCCGGTGAATACCCTATCATCACTTCTTCGGTACCATTATTGAAAGCAAAGCCACCCATGTCAGGGTTCTTTTTCTCGAAGTAGTCGTTGACGTTGTTATGGAACATCTGGCGCAGCACGTCCGAGCAATCATGATAAGGATCCTGGTGGTCCAGATCAAGGACGATCTTGCTACTGAGCTTGCCATTGTTGTACTGTGTGATGGGATATTTTTTCCCGTTGTACTCGTTGGTGAACTTGGGATCCACACCGCGGTATGGACCTTCGGGCCCAATTACCTTGATGGGTGCCTTTTTATCGTACAACCAACCAACGAGATGGTCGAATGACCTGTTCTCGATCATGTAATAGACTACGTGCTTGATCTTGTCCCGCATGAAGTCCATGGTGCCGTGTTTTGAGGCCAGCTTGGCATCCACCGGGATAAGCGTTTCAATACCGGTCAGGTTCAGTTTGCCCGCGATCATGGAAGGCATGGCTCCTTGTGTAACAGGTCCCTTTAATCCTGTCTCACTGTCTTTGTCGAATTCCCAAAGCCTGTACGTCCCTTTGGTTGTATCCTGGTCAAGTACATAGTTGCCGAGTACGGTCAACCGGTGTTTGCTGGTGATGCCCAGTTTCTTCCAGTTTCCTTTCCGGATCGAAGGATAGCTGAGTGCGGTTTCACACTGTGCATCAAATTGCCAGATCGAGAAGTTAGATGTGGCAACATCCCTGTCCAGGATATAGCCACTGACGTATGCTAGTTCGTGGCCCTGCTGTATGGTAAGCCATGATCCTTGTGCGCCCCATGAGCCTGGCAATGGATCGGGACTGCCAGCATCAAAATTGAAGAGTTGGTAGGTTCCCCTGCCCGCTGTGGGTATCCAGTTGAGGACAAAATTGTGTGCGGAGACCAGCAGGAGATTGCTGCCTTTTTCATATCCTTTATCTGCGCCTCCCGGATTGGCGAAGTCAGGCCTGGAGTTGAAGAACTTGGCTTTTGTCCAGACACCGGACTGTAATGCCATCTGGGTCCATTTACCGTTCTTGTCAAAACTTCCTAAAGGATCTGCTTCATCCATATTCACTTCCAACAATCGGTAAGCATAATGATTGTCTTTTGTCAATGCGCTCCATTGTAAAATGTAGTTGCCCACCTGGATGACAGAGTCACCCTTAGCGATCTTGCTGCTTTTACCTGGAATTCTTTTAAGCAAAGAACTGCTCCCGGGGTCAAAGTACCAGAACAGGACCTGGTCAGTTTTTGGATCCTGGCTGATGAAATATTGGTAGTTGGATTGGCTCATATGTTTTATTCAAGTGTTAGAATTATGTATGATTCTTTTTGGGTGCGATAGCCGGGAAGCATGGATTATCCTGTGCAGCTTTCTCGCTACAGCGTTCCCAGGCTTCCTCGAAAGTGTAGGTGGGGTGTGGCCATGGGGTTGGACTGAAGAACAGGTCCATTTGAGCCAGTGCGCATATCGTTCTTTTATCTTGCTCCTTTGGCGGCTTTGGTGCGCCTGTTCCATCGGGATTTCCAAACCAGCGTTGGCAGGCCATCTTTTTGGCATCCTCCGGTTCCAGGTTGGGGTTCTCCGAGTAGAGTTTGAGAATGGTGGCAGCTACGAGGTCTTGCGCTTCATATTGCCGGATGTCCGGGATCTTAGACGCGTCTTTGGTGCATGCGCCGGTCACGCCTGCTGCGATCATATGGTTGCAGATGAAATAAGGTGTTTCCTTTTTTGAATCGGGCTTGACCCTGAATTTGCCCACCTGCATTACGTTGACCTGTGGGATCTCATTTTCATCCTGCGGCAGGATATCGGTATAGGCTACACGAAACCAACCAGGGGCCTGCGGGTCATATAAGGGCGAACCACAGATCAGCAGGGGCAGCGTGTATTTGCTGTTTTCAGGGTGATCAGGAGGTGTGAGGTACAACTCCAGCATAGACTTGATATAGTCCCTGTCTGAAGGGCCGTCAAAAAACGCGGAGGCCATCATGATGGGGAAGTAATCGTTGGGGTATTCGCTTTGTCCTGATCCTGGTGCGGCAATGGGATTCACATCAACGATGGTATTGAAATACTTGACGTCTTCTTTTGCAATGCCTGCACAGTTCAGTACCTGCTCCCATCGCTTCATGGTCATGGCATTGTCGAACGTGCCTTCCTGTGGGATCGCCCACGGCGGATAGTGCATCAGCAGCAGGCCTTTTTGCCCGATCACGTTCAGACCGAGGGGTGGGAACAATGTCCACTTGCAGGGGCCGTCGTTCCTGTTTTTGTTGACCCAGTAATTGGCCATCGGATTCCAAACGCTCAGTTGCTTCATGAGTTCCATGCCCCTAATGGCTTTCTGTGCGTGGTCCTTATTGAAGATCTCTTTGTGCCGGTTGGCAAACGTCTCGAGCTGTTTAGCAGAACTCCCCTGAATGGTGATGACGTACTTGCCGCTCTTTTTTTCCACCTCAACCTTCTTGGCATTCTTCACGCCATCCGCAACCAGGGAATTCATGGTGTAGTGGGCAATGACATCTTTGTAGTTGTGGAAATTCAATCGAGGATCTGCGATCTCCGGCGCAGGAAAAAGCTGATCCAGGATCTTCGCCGGACCAAGGGTGTAGGAGTGGGTTGGCATTAGATGTGTTTGTGAATTTACGTTGATTATTAAGGTAGTGCTTTTGTGAAGAACTTACAATAACTCAAGAAAAAAAAGATCCATATCTGCGAATGACTTTTGCTTTTGTGTGAATTGTATAAAAAATACGTTCAACAATACCTGATGCCTATCTTCCACAAACCCTTTTGGAAGTTGATTCAGTCCTTCAATGGCAAGGGTCATGAGTTCAGTGGCATAAGACCTTATGATGTCATCCTTCAATCCTAACGAAGCTGCTAAAAGCAGTTGATTCATATCCACTTCTATGCTTTCAAGCAATTGGAGTGCTTTCTCTGTCTGCGTTTCGCTGTACAATATTCCCGAATAGAACAACAAAGGCACCATCTGCCATGATGCCGGTGGTGCATCAACTGACCTGATCTCCAGATAGCCTTTCATGCGGACCTCGGGAAATAAAAGGGTCAGATGATTCTTCACATCATCAATAGTGGGTCCGATACCTCCAATGGGTGCTTCCAGCCATCGCTCCATGGTGGTCTCCCTTGGCAGTACACGATCACCCAGACGGGGGATGTAGATCAGGGGCGCTTGCATGGCAAAGTTGACATAGCCTTCCACCAAGGCTTGTTTGTCTGGCCTCTTGCATGACCGGAGTATACCGGTTCTCAAGGGATCGGTATGTCGCCATATATGGCTGCGGTAGCTCTTGAATTCCCCATGCTCAACCCTTGGTGAATTTGCGAACAGCGCGGTGGCAAATGGAGAAAGCAAATTGGATACCGCTATGCGCTTCACTCTGGTATTTTCATTATAACCTGCATCCAGGTTGATGTGGAGCCCGCAGGTATGGAACATCATCCGTTGCCCGTAAGGACCGATGGCGTCAAAATATTCCTGTAGTGCCTTGTACCTTGGAAAGCGGAGTTGGTTCATCAGTTCTCCTTTGCCAATCCAGGGGTCAATACCCCGCTGGCCAAAACAGATCCCATGGCTATCCTTGATTGCTGCCAGTATGGATTGCATGGATTGCAGGTTTTGCTCCGCCTCGTCAATGCTTTCACATGGCCTGATACTGATCTCAACTTGTCCGCCAGGCTCAAAGAAGAAACTGTTGCCCCCTATATCGATCCTGTAAATCTTTTCATTCCCATCTTCATCTTTCCTGGTTTGCCAGGTAGTTCCATGGAGTTTTCCTGTGATGTCCATCAGCGCTTCTGTTGTGGAACCCGGTCCGTACAGGCGGACAGGTTGAGGGCCCTTTTTTGTATGGCGATAGGGGAAGTTCTCCAGCTCTATGCCGATCGACTCTACGCTGTGTGGATCAGCAGCTTTTGCTGTTGGGAACATGAGTTCTTCCACTACCTTAACACAGTCATCCCGGGTCAGCATGATTTCCTTTATTTACCCGCGATGATTTTTTTGTTCTTTTGCTCAAGCAGATCTTCGAGTGCATCGAAAACTATGGACGAAGTATTGAGGGAAAAGAATGCATCTATTTCCCTTAACCCGGTAGGGCTGGTCACATTGATCTCTGTGATATGGTCCCCGATGACATCGATGCCTACGAAGTACAAACCCCGATCCCTGAGTATGGGGCCGATCTGGGCACAAAGCCATTTGTCTCTTTCTGAAAGCATAATAGGACTGGCCTTTGCACCCACTGCCATATTGCCTCGATGATCATCCGGTCCAGGGATACGTGCTATGGCCTGTTCCAGCGCTTCGCCATTGATGAGGATGATACGTTTGTCGCCACTGCTCACGATCTCCGGCAGGTAGGCCTGGGCCTGCACGTATACAGTTCCATATTGGGTCAATTCTTCAATGATCACATTGGCATTGGGGTCTCCATTGGCAATGATGAATACCGATCTTCCTCCCATTTTCCCTGTTGGCTTCAGGACGATCTTCCCATGTTGCTGCGCAAAGCGCCTGATGTCTGTCCTGGACCTGGAGAACAGGGATGGCGGACAGCACGCTGGTATCCACGCCGTGAATACTTTTTCATTCACGTCCCTCAGGGAGCGTGGCTTGTTCACCACGAAAGCGCCTTCCTCTTCGGCCCTTTCCAATATGTAAGTGGCCATGACATATTCCATGTCAAAAGGAGGGTCCTTCCTCATCATGATCATATCCAGTTCGCTAAGGGCACAGTATTCTTCATTTTTTGTTTCAAACCATCGGGATGCGTCATCGTAAAGTCTTACATATCGCATATTTCCCATGGCCTGGCCGTTTACCAGGCTGAGGTCTCCCATGGTCATGTGTCCTACACGCCAGCCCCTTCGCTGTGCTTCAAGCATAAAGGCCAGCGTGGTATCTTTTTTTGGATTGATGGCCTCGATAGGGTCCATCACAAATCCGATTCTTCTCTTTTTCATGGTTTGACTGAGATCAATGTTTTTTCTGAAGCTTCTCGAAGCCCTGCCACTCTTCCGGAGGCGCGTTCTCGATATACCTGGCACTTCGTTCTGCAAAAAGCTGGAATACCAGATCCATCGGATCCTGTTTCATACCCTCCCTGAAGATCTTTTCTGCTGTAGCGAACGACCTCGCATAATAGCTCTCCATCGCTTCCGCAAGCAGATCTTTTGTGGACTCTTTTGTTTTTCGTCTTTCGTCTGACTCTGCATCAAGGATCTCGTAAAGTTTTACTGCCATGTACTTTCCTTTTACAGCAACACGATCCACCAGGCGGGTGGAGAAGGTTTCCGGATCGCCAACAGCCATCAGGGTTTGTTCACTCACCAGACATTGTGCTTCGTACACCCTGGTGAGTTGCTCTATCCTTGAGGCAAGGTTCACGTTGTCTCCAAGAACGGAACACTGCATCCTGTCGTCTGCTCCCATGGTTCCCAGTACCAGCGGTCCGGTATTGATGCCAAGGCCTATCCTGATCTTTGATTGACCCTGGTTACGCTGGTTGTACGCGCTGAGTGTACTGCTCATGCCTATGGCGGCGGTGATGGCTTGCTTCGCGGGTACGGCGAACAATGCCATGATGCCATCGCCCGAATAGGAATCAATGAATCCTCCGGAAGCCCTGATGGGAACGGCTAATTCACTGTACAGGTAATTGAGCAGTTCGATCACGGCCTGGGGCGACAATTTTTCCGCCAGCGATGTGAAGTTCCTGATGTCGGAGAAAAGCACGGTCATCTCCATGGATACTGATTCACCCAGTTGAACCCTGGAGATATCACGGTGCCCCAGGTGCTTAAGGAATTCACTGGGTACGAACCGCTGTTGCGCTTTCAGCAGTTTTTCCTGTTTCTCGTATATCCGCGCATTCTCCATGGAGATCGATGCCTGGCTGGCCAGGAGTTTGATGACTTCCACCCGTTCCCTGGTGAAAGCGCTTTGGGTCAGGTTGTTCTCAAAATAAACCGCGGATGACGAGGATCCATGGCGGGGGAGTGGCACACACATCACCGATATGGGTTTATGATCCCTGATATACGGATCTGAAGAGAACGCGTTAAGCTCGGAGGCGTTATCGATCACAGCAGGCTCCTGGGTCCTGATGGCAGTATTGATCAGGGTTACGGGAAGGCTGGCGAAATCATTGCGATCCTCTCCGGCCAGGTCTGTATCTCCTCCGCTGATCTTGCTTTGGACTTGTATATTGAGTTGGCCATCGGCATACTCTACGATGGCACCTTTCTGGGCGCCTGCGTTCTCGATCAGGATCTGTAAGCTGTCTTTCAGCAATTTTCCCAGGATCAGTTCACCGGAGATCGTCTGCGATGCTTTCAACACAGAACTTATGTCCAGCGGGTCTGCCGCATTTCCTTTCGTGCTCAGCATCCTGGCTCTGGGGTCTGTTTTGCTCCCCAATGTAAATGTGCTGTTGAGACTATTGTATTCTCGTTCCATTTGCTCCACCTTCCTGTGCGCACCCCAACGGTAATAGAGATGATAAGCATCCTGCAGGTAGGCCGATGCAGGCCGGTTCAGACCCTGCTTCATCAGGGCCCTGGCTGCACATTCTGTTGCCATGGCTTCGTCCCGGATATAACCGTTCCTTTTGGCCGTGGCCATGGACTGTTCATAGTGCCTTAGGGCAACGCTGAGGTCGCCTGAAAAAATGGCCATTTCTGCCTGCATAAGCAAACGCAGATGCTCAAAATTCTCAGGGCAATATTGTGCCCAGCTGCTGACCTTTTCCAGGTTCTCGCGCATGATGAGTAAAGACACTTCCTTTGCTTCACTATCAAGCGTATGCAGCAGCATGGACCTGACCAGGAACGATACGATGCTGAACCGAACGGCCTGTGGTAGAGCGATCACGGATGCCATCCTTTTCTCCTGCTCTAACACATGTCCCATGGCGCCCGCAGCATCGTTGTACAGAAGGTGTATCTCGGCCTTGTATATGTGATAGTTGCTGATCCCTGTCATGAAGCGGCGCTGCAGCATGCCTTCGACGCATTTGCCTTCGTCAAACTGTTCGTCAGTCATGGAATAAACTCCATCTGTCAGACCCTGGAAATTGAGTTGCATTTGTAGGAAGAGGGAACCGGAATCGAATGAGTCCTGGTATTCACAATCCCTTACTATAGCCAACAGTTTTCTGTGTTCCTGGGAAGCTGTCTCAAGATCCAGCCTGGGATCCCAGATGATACAGTCCTGTGCACTGTATGCGAGATAGAGCAGGTCGCCCGACTGGTAGCCGGCCTCGATGCCTTTCCGGAACCATGGGGTCATGGTGGACCAGTGATTGGTCCAGTGATGTATGAACATCGCATAAACGTAGATGATCCTGGACTTGAGCGAGATGTCGTTGTACTTCTCGATCATGTCAACACCGAGCTTGCCATATGCATAGCCAAGTGCAGGATCGTTGAAAAATCCGCAAAGCAGCATGCCATATGCGGCATATGCGAATGCCGCTTCCGGACTGTTGCCGGCCTTTAGTGAGATATTGACGGATTTCAGTACAAGATATGGGAACATTACTCCGCTTGCTGAAAGAAAAGCGGCGGGGAATATCTCCATGATCAGCTGGCTTGCGATCTTGGATTTCTCATCCGTGCTGTCCGGCATGTTGATGAGTTCTGCAATGGGCTTGCCGCCTAAGTTCTGTAGTATCTGGGATTTCTCTTCGTCCACATCAGTTGTAGTTGGCTCACTGTTGAAGTTGATGCCCATGATGGAGAGTCCCTCATAGGCGGCTTCAAGGGATTGGCGCATGCGTCCCGTTGTGGCATACTGTCTTGCCCTTGCAGAAAGCAACAGGCCTTTCTCCACATCGGTCCTTGAGTGGTCCAGGAGAAGGTTGGTCCAGATGTCAGCATTCGCCCAGTCCCCTGTGAGGTAGAAGCTGTATTGTAATTCGTTATTCAGTTGCCAGGTGAGCGCATACTGCGATGCCCAGGCTTTGTCACCCGCCAGTTCTTGTCCTGTTTTCAGATAGTCCAATGCCGCATCGTATGCGGAAGATTGTTTTGCCTTGATGCCAGCGGAAAGGTTCAGCCTGACCAGCTGCCAGCGTTCGTTGTCTTCTGTGATGAGTTCCCTGCCTTCATTATAATGACGGACGATGTCGATGAGTTTTTCATCAAGGTCTTGTTCCCCGGCATACTGCAGCATAAGGCGTCCTATGGAGAGGTGAAGCGCTTTACGGCTATTGTCATCGATCCTTGAATAGGCAGCCTGCTGTATCCGGTCGTGCTGGAATTTATAGACAGGGTTAATCTGGTCCGGAGAAGGGGATACCACCTTATCATTCCCGTCTGTCAGGCCAACCAGGCGATAGCTTTCACTTGCAGGTGCGATCATATTCTGCTTCAGGGCTTCCAACAAAGAAGAAGCGGTTGATTCCATGGAAGTGCCGTGAATGATGGACACGGTCTTCAGGTCAAAACTATTGCCGATACAGGCAGCAAGTTGCAACACTTCCTGGGTGTCAGGGTCGAGACGGCTTTGGTTGGCCACCAGGATGCCAATGACATTATCGCTGTAATCAGCATTCTTCGCGCCTGCGAGGTACCAGTCCCAACATCCACGTGAAGCATCGAAAAAGATGATATCCCTTTCCTTGAGATTCTTCAGCAATTCTATGGTGAAAAAAGGGTTGCCGGCCGATTTCTCGAAAATGATCCTACTCAGTCCGGCCGCGCGATCATCATTGCACAGCAGTGTCTCCCGGGTGAGCGCTTCCGTTGCGGCCAGGTCTAGTGGTTTGAGGAAAAGCTGTTCAATATTGCGTTTGGCCTGGATATCGCTGATCGTAAGGCTCAGCGGGTGCGTGGTCTCCACTTCATTATCGCGATACGCACCTATCAGCAGCAGGTGACTGAGTTCATGCGATGTCACCAGCCTGTTCAGGAGATTGAGTGTTGGGATGTCGCTCCATTGGAGGTCGTCCAGGAAGATCACCAGCGGATGCTCCTCGTTGGCGAATACCTTGACAAAATTCACGAACAGCAGCTGGAATCGGTTCTGTGCCTCAGCGGGCAACAAGTCCTGCACCGGCGGTTGTTTGCCAATGATCAGTTCAAGTTCCGGTATGAGCTCCGTGATGAGGTGCGCACTTGATCCCAGTGCCTTGGAGATCCGCTCATTCCAGATGTCCAGCTGTTTCTGGGTTTCGCCCAGTATTTGCCTGGTAAGGTCCCTAAATGCACTGGCCAAAGCTGCATAGGGAGCGTTTTGCCTGAATTGTTCAAACTTGCCATCGATCAGGTATCCTTTCTTCCTGACGATGGGTTTGCCGAGTTCATTTACGAGCGAGGTCTTGCCGATGCCCGAATAACCGGAAACAAGGCAAAACTCAACGGCTCCTTCCGCTGCGTTGTTGAAACATGATTCCAGTTTGCTGAGTTCGTTCTCCCGGCCGTAGAGTTTCTGCGGGATCTGGAACCTTCTTGACACATCCAAACTGCCGATCTGGAAACTGACTTCCTGCTGTCCTTTACTCCAGAGGTCCTTGCATTTTTCGAGGTCTGCCTTCAGTCCATAACTGCTTTGGTAACGGTCTTCAGCATTCTTGGACATCATTTTGGCAATGATCTGGGAGATCATCGCTGATACTTCAGGGTTGACGCTGTTGGCCAGCGGAGGTTGTCTGCTGATGATCGAATGCACCCATTCAAGAGGATCAGTTGCGCTGAAGGGAAGTTGCCCCGTTACGAGCTGGAAAAAGGTCACGCCCATGGAATAGAAATCCGTGCGATAGTCGATATCACGGTTGATCCTGCCTGTCTGTTCGGGCGATATATAGGGAAGGGACCGTTCATTCCATTCCAGCACGGAACTTCTGTTGAGATGTTCCCTTGTCAGTTCTGAAGAGACATTGAAGTCAATCAGTCGAAGTACGCCATCTGCGTCAACCAGTATGTTTGCTGGTTGGATATTCTTATGGACGATGCGCTTTTCATGTATCTGCCTGCATATGTCAACAAGTCTGCATGAGAATTCGAAGAATTTGTCCGGCGGCATAACCTTGTTGCTGAAAGTGTGCAGGTGATCCTCCAGGGAGGTGCCGAATTTTTCCAGCACCAGGGCAAGATTTCCATTTCCATAAGGCACCAGTTCGTGGGCCCTGACTACGCCCCCGATATCCATGTTCCTGATGATCCGGTACTCCCGTCTGATCCCGGCGAGGTCCTCATTTTTTGGATATTTTCCTGTCAGGGTCTTGATCACCACAGCCTCACCGCCAGGGTCTTTTCTGGCTAGCAGTATGGTATGGGGATAGGAAACCCGGATCGTTTCGAGGATAGTATATCCCGGAACGATCGCGGGTGAAAAGATGTCTTTATTCGCACTCATTATCAAATACCGAACACTTCTTTGAATCTTGCGTGAAATGCTTCCTGTGCATCATTCAGTAATGGCGCACCGTGGCCGCAGAATGCATGCCTGAAGGGTATGCTTTTCAAGCGTTCAAAATCACTGGCTTGCGGCTGGCTTTCGAACATCCATGCTGGGCCCAGGTTGGCATGCTGGAAAAAGTTCATCTGCTGCATGGTTGCCTTGGTCTGCTCATCGAAAAGTTCATCGGGTTCTACCCAATTCTGCAAGGAGTCGCAAGCTATCATAACACCTCCGTCGCGGTCCAGCCTCACGATGCATTCCGGACGTTTCACTGTCTTGAATTCAAAAAGTGAAGCATCTAACAGTGGCATTTCACCCCCTTCCACCAAAGGTTTACCGAGCCTCAGGCTTTCCTGCAGTTTCATGGCCGGCAAGGCCCAGAATGTGGCATTATACCTGTCCACGTAAAAGGGGTCGTCCACACCATGCATGTCACCCAGCCTCACCACGTTTGTCACCTTTCCGAGTTTGTCGAGTTCAGCCAGTCCTTCGTCATTCAGTCGCACCGAGTTGAAGATCGTGAGTTCTCCATCTTGGCGCACAACGGTCATGTTCCTGTTGAACTGCCACATTGAGCCGAAGAATTCATTCTTCATGGTGCCGGTGACAAAAAATACATCTTTCAGGATCTCGTGTATCCCCCCGTGGGGCATTGCTTCATGAAAATTAGACATTGTCTTTGCTTTTTAAATTGTTGATAGGTGATTAAGAATTCTCGAATCTTCCGGCATAGCTGAATTCCCTGCTGTACTCCCAGAGGTATGCGTTCAGGTAATTTTTTGCCGCTTCTGAAATATTTCCTTGTTGTATATCCTCCATGGTCTCGCTGCCGTCGCTTGAGTCTAGCCTCTTAACATGAAAGAGCGTCATGTCTTTTCCGCCGAAGAGTCCCAACAGAGGTTCCAGTTGTTTTCTTGAGCCCCTCATATCAAATACTGCACCCGCCAGCGCCGTCAGGTAAAGGTGTTCTGCGAGACTTTGGCGATCATACACTTCCCCATTTTCATGCGGATACTCGAATACGGGATAGTTTTCAGGCTCATGTACGGGATGGTTCCTGAGTCTTTCTACATATACATTGTCAAGCCCAGCAGTTTCGGCACCCCGCAAAATGATATTGAGGTAACGTCTGCTGGGAAGGCATGCATCATTGATATGGCCCGGAAGTCCTATATACGTATAGGCCCTCTTGGGTCCGTTCTGAGTTTCTACATCAACCAGTATCCTGTCGTACCCGATGCCATAAGCCTCCATGGCATCCAGCGAGGCCAGATGTTCATCAGGGAATTGATGGACCAGTCCTTCAACCCTGTCAATTTCATTGGATGTGGGAATGATGTTTCCAACACCGCCTTCATGCCTGAACCAGTGCTGCACATTGAAAGCCAGTTTCCAGCCTTTCAGCGTGCCGCGCAAAGAGCTTAATGGCACAACACCTTTTGCGCGCAAGGAGATCAGGTTGATATTAGATCCATAACCAAAGTACGTAATCATGCCAGCAGTTTACTCCTGTATTGCTCGTTCTCCTGTCTCATGATGGCATCTACCTTGGGATTATCGGTCCAGTATTTTTTCATTGCAGCCATGAGTTCATGCGGGGATTGATCAGGTTCTTCGCACATACCTGCCTGCCAACCCGCGGCGATGAGGTCCTGTGTCATCATGGTCTTCATTTCTTCAGGACTGACTTTTGGGTCATCCATGGCAAACAGGTATTTACTGGGATGGTTGGCACAGAGCACCTGTGTCTTGGGTCCATGTTCCAGCAACTGGAGTTCTATGAGCGTCAAAATTTCCAGTTTAACAGTTATCTGGTCTTTGAAATTTGCGGCCAGCCACACAGCGACGGGCCCGCCATAGGCCATGACCGGGATCTTGGGATGGTGTTGCATCCTGGCTTGCAGCATGCGTTTTACATACGCAGTGAATGAGTTATTGTACTGGGCGATCTGGTCCATGGCATCGCCAGGCGCGGCAATGGGTACGCAGTCCACGATGACCTCAAGGTCCTGTGTGGCGAGATGCCCCTTATTGTTATATCCCAGAAGATTCTCCCATCGCCTGTTGGTGGGGGAGTAAAGGTAGTCGTGATAAACAAGAGCATCCAGCGGCGGGAAATGCAGTAGCTGGACCGATCTGGTCTTTGCCATTGAAAGGCCGCTGGGAAGAATGAACTGCATCGGCACCTGCTTACCCTGTGGAGGTGGCAGTTGCTTGAAAATAGAAAGCCCCAACTTTCCAGCATCGAGGAAATCAGGGATCATATCCTTGTACACACTCAGATCATGATGTGGGCTGGATATGGTAAGTACATACTGTCCCTTGTCGTCCTTCAGTACTTCCGCCCAAGCCCCATAGAATCCATCGCGTGCAAGCGTTAAGTTGAATGCATGGGCGATATAGGCCTCCAGTGAAGTGAGGCCTGACTTTGCTATTTCCGCGTAATAAGAGAACAGATCGGACAAACTGTTCTCATCTCCATCAAGGACGAACTCGATGTTTCTCATTTCCGGAAGTTGTTAATGTGTTCAGGTGAGTTACCAGTTAACAAATTTCTTACAGGTAATTTAAGCTTTTTTTCAATATCGGAACACACCATTCAGGGTTATGAAACTGTTAATCGGGTCTTGTTCTTCATATTTCATCCGTTTGCATGTACTCAACAGCCATTACTGTACAAGACACATACACCATGACTTTCAAACAACAAACATGGTGATCAACCGGTTCGAAACTGCAGATGTACTGGAGCCCCGAAACATTTGAGCCTTCGAAGCCTGGGCCCGGCCAGCTGCTTCTTCGTACAAAGGCCAATGGCGTGAATTTCTCCGCCGCACCCGGACCTCTGAAATCGGGTTTTGGAGAGATTGCAGATTTGAAGATGGGTGAAGCAGAGAGAGCTGATGATGATATTGCTCCGGTTATTTTAAAGGCCCTGGGCCGCACTTCTTCTGTTGTCCTTGGCAATAATTATACGACAAAAGAGGCCGTCTCATTAATTGGAGACGGCCTCTTTTTATTCAAACGGGAACACTTTTTTCCAGTCGTTCTTCATATCCACCACCAGCCAGTTTTTTTGGGATGCTTCTTGTAAAGCAGTCTCCAGATGTCCACTCAGCGTCTTGGTGTCATAAGCATACTCTCTTTTGTCATCTGTGTGATGCACGATGAGGCAAAAGCTTTTGTATGGTGAACCATGTGTGTACTGCATCATCGCCTGATCCCCGTCACTGTTGCCGCCACAGAACACAGGAACTTTTCCGATAAATCGATGAATGGCCACTGGTTTGCCAGCTTTGTCGTCTACGTAAAAATCGCCTGCCAGTTTTGTCAGTAAAGGCTTGTTGTTCTTTACTTCATATTTCACTTCGCCATAACTGCCGATGACCTGGTAAGGAGGAATGCCATACACAGATTCTGTCCAGGGCCGCATAAAATCAGCGCCGCCGCCGCTAACGATATAAGTTTTGAACTGATGATTGCGAAGATATTCCAGCAATTCAAGCATCGGTTGGTAAACAAGATCTTTATACCGTTTTCCGAACCGTTGATCCTTTGCGGTATCGATCCATTGCTTTACGGCATAGGAGAAACTATCTGTGGGCATACCGCTATGTGTCATCGCCATCACTTTACCCAATCCTTTCATGCCGGCTTTCTTCAGGGGTTCGTAATCATTGTTCAGCAGTCCATTGATAACAGGATCTTTTTTCCATTCCGGATGAGCAGGTGCAAGCGCTTGCAGATAATTGAACGCAAACTGCACCTGGTTGGGATACGGTTGCTCTGGCCAAAGTGTACCATCGTTATCAAATACTGCGATCCTGTCTGCAACAGGGATAAAAGATGCGTTGGCCGTATCTGTTGCTGCGCTTACCCATTGGGTAATGCGTTGTGCCGTAGCATCATTCCAGGAGGGCAGGGGATTGGCAACAGCTGATGTGCCTGCCACTGCGGGTGTTTCTTTTTTTTCTGTGGTTCTGCAATGGGTTAGTGATAAACCCAGCAATAGTAAGGCGCCCAGTGCTAATGTTCTCATGATGATATGTTGAAGGAGGTTTGAAATACCAAGGCCGGAGTACTCCCCGGCCTTGGTAAATGCTATCGTTGTTTACTTGGTTTGCGTCATGTTCTCAATCTGTTTCTGCACCTTGCTCAGGTTCCAGTTGCCAGCCGTCTGGCTTGGTGGATAGTCTTTAAAGGTGGTCAGAAAATTCAGTGCATACTGTTGTATTGGAGGGATCACAAATCCCGCACGGTCGATGTACCAGTCATAGTATGTATTGGCTCCTTCCAGCGCTTTTTCAAATGGATCCCTGCGCAGGTTAAATAGATAAGGTGCACGTAGTTCCACAAATGGTTCCAACCAAATTTGTAATTGCTTTGCCCTGTTCTCCTGGAACATTACTTTCCAATCGTTGTACCTTATCGCTGCAATCTCACCGCCATCAGTGACATAGATGAAACCCTGCCTCGGGCTTTCAGCGACCTTGCCCATTAGGTAGTCCAGTTGATTCACTCCATCGATATAATTCTTAAAAGTCTTTCCATTAAGTGTAGTGCCTTTTTTCAGTTGGTCCGCTATATTCGGATTGCCAGCGATGGCAGCGAATGTTGGCAGCCAGTCTTCATGGGAAACGAGTCCGTTCAAAGTTACGCCGGCAGGGAATTTTCCGGGCCATTTGATAAAGGCTGGTACACGGAACGCACCTTCCCAACTGCTGTTCTTTTCTCCATGAAAAGGTGTGGTGCCTGCATCCGGCCATGTGTTGTAATGCGGACCATTGTCTGTGGAATATTGCACGATGGTATTGTTCGCAATTCCAAGATCATCCAGCAGTTTCAACAATTCACCAACATGCATATCATGCTCAATCATACCATCGGTATACTCATCATTTCCCTTATGTCTCCTGTCAGACTTAACATGCGTGCGAAAGTGCATGCGTGTGCCGTTCCACCAGCAGAAGAACGGCTTGCCTGCTTTCACCTGGCGGGTGATATAGTCTTTTGCAGCAGCAATGGTTTCGTCGTCAATAGTCTCCATCCGCTTCTTAGTCAGTGGTCCGGTGTTCTCGATCTTCTGGCCTCCTTTACCATCCGCCCAGCTGTGAATCACACCACGTGGACCAAAAGACTGCCTGAATGTTTTGCCATTGGCCATTTTCATATCGCCGGGATAGTCTTCATTTTCTGGTTCCTCTTCTGCATTCAGGTGGTAGAGATTGCCCAGAAATTCATCGAATCCATGCATAGTGGGCAGGTGCTCGTCCAGATCACCCTGGTGGTTCTTTCCGAATTGTCCTGTGGAATAGCCCAGGCTCTTCATGACTGTTGCGATGGTAACATCAGACTTCTGCCAGCCTTCCTTAGCGCCGGGTAGTCCAACTTTAGTCATCCCTGTTCTCACGGGTACATTGCCGCCAAGGAAAGCAGCACGACCAGCCGTACAGCTCTGTTGTGCATAATAGTCCGTAAACCCGATGCCTTCCTTAGCAATGCGGTCGATGTTTGGAGTTCTGTACCCCATCATGCCCCGGTTGTTGTGGCTGATGTTCCAGGTTCCGATGTCGTCGCCCCAGATGACAAGAATGTTGGGTTTCTGCTGTGCAGAAACAGCAACTACGAGCATACTCAGCAGACAGGAAAAAACAAGCTTTCTCATAATGATGATGATTAGTGTTAATTACAATACGGTAATAACAAAGAAGTTTTGAAGGGTGAGATTTCGCCAAAACGGTTTTTAGTGGTATAAATGTATTCTTTAAATATTGGGATGCAAAGGGTTATTCTTTCTTTAGTTTGGCTTGTTTGTTCTATAGTTTGGTTGTTCACCAGTGAAAAGCGGAGAATCCCGCTGAATGGGTGCAAAAACAAGACGCTTTCCTCAACGTTCAGCAGCAAGGAACAGAATCAGTTCATTCTGAATATGCTGCTTTGGTTGGGAAAGCGTCCCCAATAGCTATTAGCTACTAGCTATTAGCTATTGATATCAAGGTTCATCACCTTAGCCCATGCTGCTCCGAAATCATGCACAAATTTTTCCTGACCATCTGCACATGCATACACTTCTGCCAGCGCCCTGAGTTCCGCATTTGAACCGAAAACAAGATCCGCACGGGTACCCGTCCATTTTTCCATACCTGTTTTGCGGTCTTTTGCTACAAACAGATCCTGGGAAGAAGAAGTGGCGGACCAGCTATTGCTAATGTCCAGCAGATTTACAAAAAATGCATTGTTTAAAACGCCGGGACTGTTTGTCAGCACACCGTGGTTTTTCTGATCCCAGTTATTACCCAGCACACGAAGACCACCGATGAGGACGGTCATTTCTGGTGCAGTAAGGGTCAGCAATTGTGCGTTATCGATCAACAAATGCTCAGCGATCATGGCATTATGTCCTTTAGCATAATTGCGGAATCCATCTACCTTCGGTTCCAATACTGCAAATGAGTCCACGTCCGTATGCTCCTGTCCCGCGTCTCCACGACCTGCCTTGAAGGGAACCTCAATATTGGATCCGCCTTTCCTTGCAGCATCTTCAACGGCAGCGATACCACCCAAAACGATGAGATCCGCAATCGAAACTTTCTTGGCTCCGTTAGCCGCATTGAAAGAAGTTTGGATGCTTTCCAACACACTAAGAACCTTTGCCAGTTCCGCCGGGTTGTTGATTTCCCAGAATTTCTGCGGTGCCAGACGTATCCTTGCACCATTGGCACCACCCCGCTTATCTGAGCCCCTGAAGGTTGAGGCCGATGCCCATGCCGTATTTACCAACTGTGCAGTACTCAATCCTGAAGCCAATATCTGTGCTTTCAACGCCGCAATATCTGTTGCATTGATCAGTTCGTAGTCGGGGGTTGGAATCGGATCCTGCCAGATCAATACTTCCTGCGGTACTTCTGGTCCGAGATACCTTGCGCGCGGACCCATGTCGCGATGCGTCAGTTTGAACCAGGCCCTTGCAAATGCATCGGCAAGCTGGTCAGGATTTTCGTAAAAGCGACGGGAAATTTTCTCGTATGCGGGGTCATAGCGCATGGATAAATCGGTGGTCAGCATGAATGGCGCATGCTTCAAATTCGGGTCATGTGCATCCGGTACGAGACCCGCACCTGCACCATTTTTAGGACGCCACTGATGGGCACCTGCCGGACTCTGCGTCAGTTCCCACTCGTAGTTGAAGAGATTTTCGAAATAGTTGTTGCTCCATTGGGTTGGTGTAACTGTCCATGCGCCTTCCAGTCCGCTGGTGATGGTATCAACGCCATGTCCCGAACCGTAGTTACTCATCCAACCCATTCCCATTTTTTCCAGTCCTTCAGCTGCAGGTTCTTTACCTACATGCTGGGATGGATCCGCAGCACCGTGGGTTTTACCGAAGCTATGTCCGCCAGCAATCAATGCCACCGTTTCTTCATCGTTCATGGCCATCCTGCCAAAGGTTTCGCGAATGGCTTTGGCTGCTTGTATTGGATCCGGGTTGCGCTCAGGACCTTCAGGATTCACATAAATCAGTCCCATCTCCGTAGCACCTAATGGATTCTCCAGGTTTTCGGGATTACGATGCGCCACCCAGCTGGTTTCACTTCCCCAATTCACGTCTTCATCGGTCTCCCAGGTATCTGCGCGACCGCCCGCGAATCCAAAGGTTTTGAAGCCCATAGATTCAAGCGCGCAGTTGCCGGCAAGGATCATCAGGTCAGCCCATGAAAGACTGTTGCCATATTTCTGTTTGATAGGCCATAGAAGTAGTCTTGCCTTATCCAGATTCGCATTATCAGGCCAGCTGTTTAGGGGGGCAAAACGTTGTTGTCCACGTCCGGCGCCGCCGCGTCCATCAGAGATCCGGTAAGTGCCTGCACTGTGCCAGGCCATCCGGATCATAAAGGGGCCATAGTGCCCATAGTCTGCGGGCCACCAATCCTGTGAGGTGGTCAGCACCTTGATGATATCTTCCTTCACGGCTTTCAGGTCCAGCTTGTTAAACGCTTCGGCGTAATTGAAATCTTTACCAAGGGGATTTGAAAGGGCTGAATGCTGGCGAAGGATACCCAGGTTAAGCTGGTTGGGCCACCAGTCCTGGTTCTTTGTTCCACTAGTGATCTTTTTCAGTTGTTCGTGCGGGAAGGGGCACTTGGCCTGGCTATCGTTGACTTCGTAGGCTACTACTTTGTCTTGCGTGTTGCTGTCCATATGAGGTTAATTGTTATTTGTAATTAGGTTATCGGGTGTCTCAAAGTTACGTCCTGCGGAGCCATAGATGAATATGAATCTGTCTATATTTGTCATAGATATCATCTATTATGAACCTGCAGCAATTAGAATACATCGTAGCGGTTGATAAGTTTAAAAATTTCACCCGTGCGGCGGATCATTCCAATGTCACACAGGCCACGCTGAGTGCTATGGTAAAGAAGCTGGAAGAAGAACTGGGCGTGATGATCTTCGACAGGAAATCCTCGCCGGTCCGCACCACAGATGCGGGTCTGGAGATCGTGGAGGAGGCGAGGGTGGTTGCTGCGCATTGTGAGAAAATAAAAATAAAAGCTAAGGGCGGAAAGGGTAAAGTGGAAGGCCGTATCAGAATCGGGGTCATCCCCACCATTGCGAATTCATTGCTACCTAAAATCATCAAACCCTTGCTGGAGAAGTACCCAAAATTATACATCGAGGTAATTGAGGTGACCACTCAAAATATCTATCGGCAATTGCGTGAAGGTTCACTGGATTTGGGTATCATCGGTACACCCAATACGGATGCAGACATTGGCGAAGAGATCCTCTATTATGAAGCGTTGATGGTGTATGGCGATGTGGACAAGAAAATGAGTTATATCATTCCCGATGAAATCCGAAACAACAAGATCTGGTTATGGGAAGAGGGGCATTGTTTGCGGGAACAGTTTGTTAACCTGTGTTCTTTACGTAAGAAAGATCTCAAACCCAATAACCTTAGTTTTGATGCCAACTCGTTTGATACCATTCTGAATATGGTTGACGAATTTGGCGGACTAACATTGATTCCGGAACTGTATTACCAGAGCCTGCCCAAAGCACGCAAGAATAAAGTACACTATTTCAAGAGTCCTGTTCCGGTTAGGGAAGTCAGTCTGATCTATTACAAACCCTATGCGAAAGAAAGACAGATCAAGGCCATAGGGGAATTCATCCATGGGAGGATCAAACCAGGACTTGTGTCTGGGCAGTATAAAAACAGGGAGTTGTTTATATTAGGCATTGGGCAGTAAGGCATTGGGCAATGAGGACTACATATTATATTGCAACATAATTTTAACCATGAAACATCTCTTTTTTGGCCTTATTTTTTGGGCGGTTGGCCTCACTTGTATTGCGCAGAACTTTGAAGGAAAAATTACATACAAAGTCTCTTATACAAGCCGAACGGCAGGAGTTACGAGTGAACAATTCTCGAGTCTGATGGGCGATACACAAGAGTACTTCATCAAAGGGAACCATTACAAATCTGTCTTTAATGGCAAACTGGTACTCTGGGGTCTTTATATTCCGGCAGAGTTGAAAATGTACACAAAGATGTCCAATAGTGAGACACTGTTATGGAATGATGTGAGCTTGAATACCGATGAAGTTTTGAAAGTTGAACTTAACAAAAGCAAGGAGATCATTCTGGGCTTTTCTTGCGATGAATTGATACTCACCTGTAAATCTGGTGTACAAAAATTCTATTTCCATGCTTCATTGGGAGTAGACCCTGTGTTATTTGTTCAACACAAATATGGGAACTGGTACGACTATGTTTCACGGGCTAAAGCATTGCATTTAAAATCTGTTATAGAAACACCTCAGTTTGTGATGGAAAGCATTGCAACCGATGTGAAACCAATGAAATTGGATGATGGATTGTTTACACTGCCTCCAGGGGTTAAGTCGATGAAAAGCCCATATTGATCAGTTCATGGAATTGAAGTATACAAAGGCTAAGGACGCAAATTTGCAGGGCATTCTTTTCCTGCAACAAGCAAATCTGAAACAGCATCTCTCACCGGAGGAAGTAGCGTCCCAGGGTTTTGTGACCGTTGTGCATGATATGGACTTGATGAAGCGATTGAATGACCGGGAGCAACATATCATTGCACGGGATGGAGAAAGGGTAGTGGGCTATACACTTGCCATGACAAGGGATGCGAGGGAAGATATCCCTGTATTGGTGTCCCTGTTTAATCAGTTGGAGACAATACCGTTTGGCAATCAGATGTTGTCTGAGTATCGATATATAATAGTAGGTCAGGTGTGCGTAGACAAAGCGTATCGCGGGCAACATGTATTGGACCGATGTTATGCAGCCTACAGAGAGGCATATGCGGGGAAATATGATATGGCAGTTACAGATATTGTCTCTACCAATCTGCGTTCAAGGAAGGCGCATCAGCGTATCGGCTTTAGAGAGCTCAAGTCGTTTGTGGATGAAGCCGGAACCGAATGGGTGATTGTGGTTTGGGATTGGCGATAGCTCATCTCTTTTCATGAATTCGTTTAACTTTTAATAATGAGTAGTCGATTTTTCAAGAAAGTGTTTGTGGCTTTGTCTTGTTTTTTTGCAGCCTGCCAGGGTTCAACATCAGATAAGCCTTCGGAGATTGAAGTTACGTCACTATCCATCAGCAGTCTTGGAAGTTCCATTGCCTATACAGATACAAAGAAAGGAGATACCACGCTTTTATTTATTCATGGTTGGGGCATCAACCGGAGGTACTGGGAAAACCAGGTCGATTATTTTAAAGACAAGTATCGGGTAGTTACAATCGACCTACCCGGTTATGGAGAGTCAGGGAATCATACTCGTGCATGGGGGCCGGAGACCTATGTGCAGGATATCGACAGTATAGTAGATGCATTGGCCTTGAAGAATGTAATCCTGATCGGTCATTCTATGAGTGGCGCTACCGTGATAGAAGCAGGCTTGAAGCATCCAGGTCGGTTTATTGGTATTGTAGGCGTTGACAATATGAAAGATGTGGACATGAAAGCAACACCAGAGATGACGGAGCAGTGGAATCAATTTTATCAGGCTGCAAGAAGCGATTTCAAAGGAAGTATCGAAGGAGGCATTGATGCACTCTTTGCAACTTCCACAGATTCTCTCATCAAACAACGGGTGACCAAAGATATTTTGGCCTCCGATACTACCATGACCATGGATTGCCTGGAGGCAATGGATAAATATCCATTTGCGACCAAGTTGCCATTGTTAAAACAACCCGTTTATTTGATTGAAAGTGCATTTATACCTACAGATACGGCTGCATTTACAAAGCTAGGTGTTGCCTATGTGTTTTATGATATGGGGAATGTTGGGCATTATCCAATGCTGGAGAATTCAAGCCGTTTCAATGCATTATTAGAAAATATAGTTCATGCCTGCGGAAAGCAATAAAGAGGTGCCCTATACTGTATTTATCAACTGGGCACCGGCAACTAGCTATCTCGATGCTTCAATGACAAATGCCACATTGCCTTGATGCCTCGCGAAGCGTATCATTCCATCTCTTTCCAGGTATGATCCGCGAGCAGCTGCACTTTGGCAACATGCCTTTTGAAGGGACCTGAGCCGCCCCATTCCTTTGGCGATACCATCGAGATCATCAGGTTGTCGTCTTTCTTTTCATAAAGATGATAGATCTGGCCGATGACAGGCTGAAAATTCAGTTTGGCATTGTAGATCATCATGGAAAGTTCTTTTCGCTTTTGGATTTCCTGGGCCTGCAATGCCAGCAGTTCGATCTGCTTACGGATCTGTTCCAGTTGCATATTGGTTTGCTCTTCCATAGCCGTCAGGGCCTTGTGACGGATCACCCCTTCTTCTGTTGGTTTGATCACGGCTCCAGAGACTGACGACGAATAGGGCAGAACACTCATCTGCTTGTGATAGATCTCTACATTGGTATAGGTCTTTCCTTCGGTTGTGCTTCCTTGTGAGGTAATGCGCAGGTAGCCGTTGGGCATGATCTCATGGATCACATGCAGGTTGACTTGTCCGGCCCGGTAGAAGTGCACTTCAAAATGGATGCCGTCCGGAAAATTCACTTGAACCTTATCAGCCATCGCTTCATCGTAAAACCCATGGAGATCACCGTCTGCTACAACGGTGTACTCTGCTGAAAAGGCCTGATTCTCCAGGCTCACCCAGTTGTGTGAGATGGTTAGCTCGCTTCTCTCCGTGTTACCCTCAATTCTGTAAGTTCCACTTTTAGGCCTGTCGCCCTGTTCATAAGTGCATTTCTCAGGGAAAAGTTGCCAGGATGCGAGGAAGTTGTATGCTTTGATCATGTTTCAAATTCAAAAGTCAAAGGTAAAAAGTAAAAAAGGACTGTTTTGTTCGATGTTTTAACCTTTTTACTTTTCAATTTTGACATTTGAACTACCTTTACCCTCTATGACTATCGAGAATATTAAGGATATGAGGGACCGCATTGTTGTCCTGAGGAGGTTTCTTTGACGTCGCTAACAGACAATATAAAATAAACGAAGACCGACAGCGGTCGCTTTCTCCTGGGTTCTGGGACGATAACAAGCGTGCCACAGAGATCCTCAAAACCATTAAGCTTAACGAGTATTGGGTCAACCTTTTTGATCAGACAGAAAGGTCGGTAGAGGATTTTGCCATCCTCTTCGAGTTCTGGAAAGAAGGAGAGGGGGAAGAAGAGGAAGTCAAAGCCGCTTACCAAAAGGCGCTTGAATCCATTGAAGAAGCGGAATTCAAAAGCACCCTCAATGAGCCTGAAGATGAACTTCCGGCTGTACTTCAGATCAATTCCGGTGCAGGAGGTACAGAAAGCCAGGACTGGGCGGAGATACTAGCGAGGATGTATAGGATGTACGGACAAAAGCAAGGCTGGTCTGTGTCTGAACTTGATTGGCAAGACGGGGATGGTGCGGGGATCAAGACCTGTACCTTTCAATTTGATGGAGCTTTTGCCTATGGCTTCCTGAAAGCGGAGAGTGGGGTACACCGATTGGTGCGGATATCGCCTTTTGATTCTAATGCAAGAAGGCATACGTCGTTTGCATCCGTCTATGTATATCCGTTGATTGATGACACTATTGAAATTGAAGTGAATCCGGCAGATATTGAATGGGCCTTTTTCCGTTCCGGTGGCTCAGGCGGACAGAACGTGAACAAGGTTGAAACGGCGGTACGGCTTACGCACAAGCCATCGGGCATTATAGTGGAATGTCAACAGGCAAGAACCCAGGGTGAAAACCGAGAGAAAGCGATGACGATGTTGAAGAGCCGCTTGTATGAAGAAGAGATGCGCAAGCGCGAAGCCATCAAGAATGCAAACAATGCCAGTAAGAAAAAGATCGAGTGGGGTAGCCAGATCCGGAGTTATGTTTTCCATCCCTATAAAATGATCAAGGATCACCGGACGGATTTTGAAGTGGGGAACGTGCAGCCGGTGATGGATGGTGAGTTGGATGGCTTCATTAAAGCCTTCCTGATGATGGAAAAAGAGGAGGAGGCGCAATAGATGGCCTGGTTGTACTTAGTTGCTGCGGCTGCTTGTGAAATCGCTTTTGCGGCAGTTCAAACAATACCTATCGGTACGGCTTATGCAGTATGGACGGGAATAGGCGCAGCAGGAACCGTGATCATAGGTATATTGTGGTTTAAAGAACCGGCTTCGTTCTGGAGATTATTTTTTCTGGTGACCCTGGTGATGTCTATCGGGGATTGAAAGTGATAACAAAATAAGGCAATTAACTTTTGAATTTTGAATTGATTATATGAATACAGGTTATTTCAACTACCCCCTTCCGGTGAATGAGCCGGTTCTTAACTACGCTCCAGGTTCTGCAGAAAAGAAACGATTGAAGGAAGTGCTTGCTGAATTGAAAAGCGAGCAAGTGGATGTGCCGATGTATATCGGGGGACAGGAAATGCGTACGGGTAACAAGCACCCCATGAATCCGCCGCATGAGAAGGCTCATGTATTGGGTTATTTTCATAAAGGTGATGCGTCACAAGTACACCAGGCCATCGATGCCGCTTTGAATGCCAAAGATGCATGGGCCAGTATGAGCTGGGAGAACAGGGCCAACATATTCTTAAGAGCCGCTGATCTCATCGCTACTAAATACAGACCTTACATGAATGGTACCACAATGTTGGGCCAGAGCAAGAGTGCCTACCAGGCAGAGATTGATGCAGCATGTGAGATCGTCGATTTCCTTCGCTTCAACGTGCATTACTTGTCAGAAATATATCGGCAGCAGCCCATCAGCTCTCCGGGTATGCATAACCGTTTGGAGTACCGTCCGCTGGAAGGATTTGTATTGGCCATTACACCATTTAACTTTACAGCCATCGGCGGTAACCTTCCCACCTCAGCTGCCATGTGTGGAAACACTGTGGTTTGGAAGGCAGCACATACACAGATCTATTCTGCGCAAATGTTCATGCGCGTGATGAAAGAAGCGGGTTTGCCAGACGGTGTGATCAACCTAATTTATGTAGACGGACCAACGCTTGGAAACATTTGTTTTAGCCATAGGGACTTTGCCGGCGTTCACTTCACAGGCTCAACTGGTGTCTTTAACCATATGTGGAAGACGATCGGTGAAAACATCGCGAAGTTCCGGACTTATCCAAGAATTGTTGGGGAAACAGGCGGTAAAGACTTCGTGATGGTCCATCATTCTGCGCACCCAGACGTGGTAGCAACGGCTTTGTTAAGAGGCGCGTTTGAATACCAGGGCCAGAAATGCTCCGCAGCGTCAAGGGCATATATTCCTTCCAATATAGCCGATGCGGTAAAACAAAAACTGGTTGACGGCGTCAATGGTTTCAAGATGGGTACAGTTGAAGATTTTACGAACTTCATCAATGCCGTTATTGATGAAAAATCATTTGATAAGATCAGCACCTACATCAACGATGTGAAGACATCAGATAAGGCATCCGTTTTAGCGGGCGGACATTGTGATAAATCCAAAGGATATTTCATCCAGCCAACCGTCATTGAAGCGAAGGATCCCAAATACGTGACCATGTGCGAAGAGATCTTCGGACCCGTATTGACCATTTATGTGTATCCACATGACCGTTTTGAGGAAACACTGGCACTGGTAGATGAAACATCGCCTTATGCATTGACGGGATCGATCATCTCCCAAGACAGGGCGGCGGTAGAACTGGCAACCCAAAAACTGGTCAATGCCGCAGGGAATTTTTACATCAATGATAAGCCCACAGGTGCCGTAGTTGGTCAGCAGCCTTTTGGTGGCGCCAGGGCCAGCGGAACCAATGACAAGGCAGGATCACAATTGAATCTTTACCGTTGGCTGAGTGCAAGAACGATCAAGGAAACTTTTAATCCGCCAACGGATTATGGGTATCCGTTTATGCAGGAAAAATAGGAGGTTATTGGGTTAACTGTTATTGAGTTATTTTTGAGCATTAACCCACTAACCCAATAACACACTAACCCCATAACCTAATAACAGCAATTACGTCAACATTTTGGTTAAAATATTAGACACATACCAACTCGATCTCACCATTCGCCGGCTGGCACACCAGCTGATCGAAAATCACTATCCTTTTACCAATACGTGCTTTATTGGGATGCAGCCGCGCGGATTGCAGGTGAGCGATAAGATCATCGGATATATCAAAGAATTGTATCCCGAGGTACAGTTGCACTATGGTAAACTGGACATCACTTTTTACCGGGATGACCTCCGCTCAGGGCTGCATGTGCCCACCATCACAGATATCCCATTTTCCATTGAGGGTAAAAAGATTGTGTTGATCGATGATGTGTTGTATACCGGACGCACCATCAGGGCAGCCATGGACGCACTGATCGATTTTGGCAGGCCGGCAAAAGTGGAGCTGGTGGTGCTGGTGGACCGGAAATTTGACCGGCAACTGCCCATTCAGCCTGATTATGTGGGTAAATCCATCGACAGCATCATTACACAGAAAGTGAAGGTGATCTGGGGTGAGGAACCGCATGTGGTCCTTTACTGAGCATATTTTTGACTTTTGACTTTTGAATTTACATTAACTTCGCCTCCTAATGCAACTCAGTACAAAACATCTGTTGGGCATTAGAGACCTGCACGCGCAGGATATACAACTCATTCTCGATACTGCCACACAGTTTAAGGAAGTACTTCAACGGCCGATTAAAAAGGTTCCCTCGCTTCGGGATGTAACCATCGTCAATCTTTTTTACGAGAACTCTACCAGAACCAGAATCTCTTTTGAACTGGCCGAGAAAAGGCTCAGCGCGGATACCATCAATTTCACCGCTAGCGGTTCCTCCGTTTCCAAGGGCGAAACCTTGCTGGATACGGTCAATAATATTTTATCGATGAAGGTGGATATGGTGGTGATGCGCCATAGCGCCAGTGGTGCGCCGCATTTCCTGGCCAAGCATATCCCTGCTATCATCGTCAACGCCGGCGACGGGATCAATGAACATCCCACACAAGCCTTGCTGGATGCCTTTTCCATCCGGGAGAAGCTGGGCACCTTAGAAGGTAAGAAAATCGCCATCATCGGCGATATCATGCATTCCCGTGTGGCCCTGAGCAATATCTATCTCTTACAGAAAATGGGTGCCGAAGTAACTGTGGCAGGTCCGCCCACCCTGATCCCCAAATACATTCAGGAAGCCTTGGGCGTAAGAGTGGAATACGATGTAAAAAAAGCATTGCAATGGTGCGATGTGGCCAATATCTTGCGCATCCAGTTGGAGCGCCAGAACCAGGTGCTTTTCTCCTCCTTACGGGAGTACAATCTGGCCTTTGGGGTCAGCAAGAAAATGCTGGATGAATTGGATAAAGAGATCTTCGTGATGCACCCCGGGCCCATTAACAGGGGCGTGGAGATCGACAGTGACGTGGCAGACAGTAAGCAGTCGCTCATCCTCCAACAGGTAGAAAACGGCGTAGCGGTGCGTATGGCCGTCTTGTATCTTTTGGCTGGGCAGCGTGAAACTGCTGAATAATTTTTTCTATCTTCCCTTCATGCAAAGAATCTGCCTGTTCCCCGGAACCTTTGACCCGGTGACCCTTGGTCATGTGGATATTATTCAAAGGGCAATTCCGTTGTTCGACAAGATCATTGTTGGTGTAGGTATCAATGCGTCTAAATCGCCGATGTTCAGCCCGGAACAAAG
This sequence comes from Sphingobacteriales bacterium, assembly GCA_046317915.1. Taxonomy (GTDB): domain Bacteria; phylum Bacteroidota; class Bacteroidia; order Chitinophagales; family Chitinophagaceae; genus Pollutibacter. The sequence goes on along the minus strand of JBKCVJ010000026.1, from coordinate 97,074 downwards.
GTTGCAATGGATCGATGATATTTTTAAGGGCCAGCCCACCGTGGAAGGAGCTGTATACGAGGGCCTCACGATTGACTTTTGCAAGAAAATCGGTGCAAAATTTATCCTTCGCGGGATCCGGTATGTCAGTGATTTTGAATACGAGAAAACCATCGCAGATGCCAACCGGACCATGGATCCATCCATTGAGACCATCTTCCTGACCGGTGAACCCAAATACACTTCCGTTGCATCTACCATTGTAAGGGACATCATCCGCAACGGCGGTAATGCCAGTCCGTTCCTTCCCGATGCGGTCATCAAATCCATCCGTAAATAAGTATCGCTTTAAGTATAAAAATACTTATCTTTGAGTATAATTTTATACTATGGCAGTGCAGAAAAAAACGGGGGGAAGTAAAAAAAATGAGGTTCAGGAGCCAGTTGTTTTGTATGCCAGCAAACCTGATTCTTCTATTTTAAAGGTGGTCAAACGCCCAGAGAACCAGTTGTCCCTGATGGAAAAACTAGCCCTGGTAGAGAAAGGAATCTCCAAAGACAGTCTCGAAGCATTGAAGGCGATGGCAGGCCTTGATTATGACCAACTCGCCCAGGTGTTGAATGTTGCCCGCGCAACGCTGATCAACAAGAAAGCTCCGGATCGCTTCAATACGGATATCAGTGATAAGATTGTTGTTCTCGCAGATATCTTCTCATTTGGCCTTGAAGTATTTGAAGATAAAGCACGGTTCAGGCATTGGCTGCAGTCGCCCTTGCGTGCTCTCGGTGGTAAATCTCCCTTTGATATGCTTCATACCAGTTTTGGGAGGGAAGAAGTTCGCAACCTGATCGGGCGCATCGCCTACGGCGTTTATTCATAACATCTCCATGCTTGTTTACAGAATCAGCAGAACAAAATTTGCCGATGACCTCAGCGGTGAGGGAGCAAGGCTTTATGGCGGCAGATGGAACCCGAAAGGAATACCATGTCTTTACACGGCAGCATCCATCAGCCTGGCCGTACTCGAGTTTTCTGTTCATGTAAACATCGATGAACTTCCCAGGGCTTTGTCGATTGCAACCCTGAAGATCCCGGACAGTTTTCGGGATCTCGTTATACAGGATCTTCCTGGCGACTGGAACCGATGGCCCTCGCCGGCATCAACAAGAGACTTGGGCGGGAAACTGCTGTCTGCACAAAAGGATCTGATCTTTCGGGTACCCTCCACCGTTATCCCAAAAGAGTTCAACTTCCTGATCAATCCGCTTCACGCTCAGTTCAAACAAGTGAAATTGGTTTCAGTGGAAGATTTTGTATTTGATGTGAGGATCAAGCAGTAACAGGGCTAGATGCCCTGATCCTTTTCATCGTTCCAATACAAAGTCATAAGGTCCCTAACCAACGGATAGGTATTGCTCAATAACTCCGCAGCCTTATTTTTACTGGCCCAGGCAATGGCGGTGATCTGCTCTTCAGCTTGCGCTACGAGTTGCTGATGACCTGGCGACTTCATTGTATACCAATAGGACTCTTTGAGGACATGCTTGCCGAATTCATCGTATACGTGATAGGTAGTTGTAAACGCGTTCTCCAGTAATGTGTTCCGGATTCCTGTTTCTTCTTCAACCTCTCTTACTGCACACGATTCGAGGGTTTCACCATCGTCGAGTTTACCTTTTGGTAGGTCCCATTTACCTCTGCGGAAGATCATGAGGATTTCACTCTTATCGTTTTCAACCAAGCCACCCGCCGCTTTGATGATCGTGAATTGTTTCCAAAACATTTTTTTCAATTCTTCGAGATTAGCATGAAAATAAACACCTGCATGATGTTGAGGATTTTTCATTTCATGGATCATGGATTTAATAGCGGGTTTAGATAATTCATCCATATAGACCCCGTCATCGTGGTGCATGATCTCCCGCATCTCCGCATCCAGTTCGTCAGTCAAAAAAAGAGGTGCGTCTCCGAAATAAATTTTATACCGCATGGGAGGTGGGTTTATCTTTGCACCCACAAAGAAAACGAAAATGACCAACGAAAGAGCCGTGGCCGAAAAACTCCTGCAGGTTGAAGCCATCAGACTGAGTCCGGAGAAGCCATTTACATGGGCTTCAGGATGGCGGAGCCCTATTTATTGCGACAACAGGAAAGTGCTTGGCTTCCCTTATATCCGCGATTTCATCAAGAGTGAAATGTGCAATGTCATTTTCGAGGACTTCCCTGAGGCGGAACTTCTGGCTGGGGTGGCTACCGCTGGTATCGCCTGGGGGGCAATGGCAGCAGACCAGTTGAAACTCCCATATATCTATGTGCGACCCAAACCCAAGGATCATGGCCTGGGTAACCAGATTGAAGGCTTCTATAAAGCCGGGCAGAAAGTCCTGATCATCGAAGACCTGATATCCACCGGCAAAAGCAGTCTGGAAGTGGTTGATGTGGTGCGCAGTGCCGGCCTTGAGGTGGTTGGTATGGTATCGATTTTTACTTACGGGTTTAAACAAGCGGAAGAGGCATTTGCTTCCAAAGGCGTTGTATATAAGAGTCTTACGAATTACCAGCACCTGATTGAGCTGGCTGTGGAGAAAGGTCAAGTGACAGCTGATCTGCAAAACACATTGTTAAATTGGCGCCAGGACCCGGCAAACTGGTAAGAAATTGAGTATTTTAATGGCCTAATCCATCGATATGAAAAAAGGTTTACTCCTGTTTGTTCTGGCGCTCAGTATTTCTTACGTAAGCCTGGCCCAACAAAAAAAGCCCCTCACCGTAAAGATCCAGACCCCCACGGCCCAATGTGAGGAATGTAAACAACGGATCGAAGAATACCTCAAATACGAAGAAGGGGTAACGAAAGTGGTGGTGTATCCCAGAAGCAAATACACGATGGTCACCTATTTCGCGGATCGGACGAATATAGAAAACATCAAAGCGGCTATTGCAAATGTGGGTTATGATGCCGATGACGTTACCGCTGATGAAGATGCGTATAAAAAGCTGCCTAAAACCTGCAAACATCCTAAGAAGTAGGCTTTAGGGGGGTGGTTAGGGTAAGGCTTTACGAATGGCGTGTTTTTCCTGGTACCTGACCGGCACATTGATATATATGCCGGCTTTTCCAACCTTCATTTTCCCTTCTACCCGTACGTCAATAGAGTCACTCATCAGGATGGTTAGTGCATTCGGAAAAACATTCTTCATATCAACCTGTACAGAAACCGGTACGAAAAACGTGTCTTTGGCAGGCACGTGAACCATCGTGTCAAGCAAGCTATGCCCCGCATACCTTTTATTCAGATATACATCCATCTCCGCCGTCTTAAGGTTCAAGCCAAAATTATTGGGGTTGAAGTAAACAAGGTCTGTTTTTACTGTTGATGATTTGAGACCTATTGCAGCTAGCCTGAAATTCCGCGCGTCAATAAAATCGGGTTCTTTAAAAAGATCGGCAGTTAAGAGGGCGACAAGTACAAAAAAGAGTAGGGGTTTCAATGCTTAACTATTCAGGCAGCAAATTAGCATTGTTTGATAAAACTGTCAGACTTTTGCATGGGCTTAACCGTGAAATGTTTGGTAATTAAATTAGTATTCAACCGGCGAAAGAATAGCCAATTTATTTAGTAATAATAAAAAAGTATAAAATAAACATTATCAAGTGTTTAGATACTTTTATATTAAGTAGATTATAGCATAAATCAGGTAAATTATACGTTGAAATTGAGCGAAGAAGAGTCACATATACGTTCAGATAAAAATAGCATCTTATTCATTGAAAGTCAATATTTTCCGTGTGTTGCTGTAAGTAAAATTTTATTAAAAAATTCGCATATCGGTATTTTGATATGTGAACCTTTCCGAAAAATGAGCTTTCAGAACAGGTGCATCATTCCTACAGCCAATGGTTTGGTTGGATTGTCGGTTCCACTGGTTGGTGGAAGGGGCAATAAGTTACCGATGGGGGAAGTCAGGATCGACAACAAACAGCGTTGGCAAACCAATCATTGGCGCACGATCACATCGGCCTACAACCGGTCTCCTTTTTTCGAGTTTTATGCGCATTCATTGGAAAGGGTATTCCAGACCGAGGTGGAATTTTTGCACGAATGGAACGGGTTGGTCTTCAGTTGGCTGACCAGTCAGCTAAAAATATCGTTGTTCGTCGAAAATATTGATTTGATTTCAGAAGGTCCAAGCCTCGAACAACCCTTGCCATCCAATTACCAGGAGGAGAGATTTGTGGCCGGTTTACCTGAGTATCAACAGGTTTTCCAGGACCGGCATGGATTTACTCCTAATGTGAGTAGTATGGATCTGTTGTTTTGCACAGGTCCGCAGGCGGCTAAGCTTCTTCAACAGGCTAATGCACCAAACGGGTTTTAGTCTTATATTGTGCGTCTGCCGCTTGGCGGGCTCTGCTGCATGAGAAAGATTTACCTTTTTGCCTTCGCAACGATTGCGCTTCTATGGCATCATTCTGCTGATGCTCAAGATTTCTCCAATAAGGGGAAGGAGTTCTGGATAGGATATGGCAATCATATTCGAATGATGAATAGTGTACCCTGGCCGGCCACCAATTGCGTCAGGCAGGGCAATAACGAGATTTGTCCGGAGAAGATGGAGCTTTACATCACCTCTGACGTAAGTACTCAGGGCAAAGTAGAAATCGCCGGTATTGGGTTTTCCCAGACATTCACGGTAACCGCCAACCAGATCACTACTATTGAGATTCCAAGGGCAGCAGCACTGCCAGACGAAGGAACCTATAATGCCGGAATTCATGTGACGGCAGATAAGCCGATTGTGGTGTATAGTTTTATTTACGTCAGTGCCATTTCGGGTGCCACTTTGTGTTTACCCGTCAATACGCTCGGCAGGGAGTATACCTCGGTCAATTTTGATCAGGTATCCAATGAACCCAATTCTTACTCATATTTCTTTGTGATAGCCACGGATCCGGGCACCACAAGGGTTGAAATAATACCATCGGCCAATACGAAGGGAGGGCTGCAGGCCAATAAACCCGATACCATCCAGTTGCAGCAGGGCCAGGTTCACCAGGTTTTGAGTTCTACAGATCTAACCGGGTCAACCATCCGGTCCATTAATGATGGCTCCGGATGTAAGAGAATAGCCGTATTCAGCGGAGCAAGCAAGATCGCAATCGGGTGTAATGGGATCGGCTCCTCAGACAATCTCTACCAGCAGGTCTATCCAACCAGTACCTGGGGCAAAACCTACCTGTTTGCGCCAAGTGTCAACAGCAACAATCCTTCCGGGCAATTCAATTTTATAAGGGTCGTAAAATCAGATCCAGACGCTGATGTTCGGGTAAACGGTGTTGTTTATCCGTCATCAGGACAAAAATATTTAACCCTTCCTATCACCAATCAACCGGGCATTGTTGAATCAGACAAGCCCATTGCGGTGGCCCAGTATTTTACAACCCAGGCTTGTGGTGGAAATAGTGGGCAGGGTGATCCGGACATGATCTTCCTGAATCCGGTGGAGCAAACGATCAACAGGGTTACCCTGAACGCCATGCAACCTGTTGTAAACACCAACATCAATCAGCATTTCATCAATGTCTACATTAAGAATGATCCGGCAGCCTTTGCAAGCTTTACGATTGATGGAGTGAACTATGGATCCAGCTTTGTTCCGCATCCAGCGGCACCCGCCTATGCATATGCCCGCATCGCGGTCAGCCAGGGAACGCACAATCTTTACTGCGATACTCCCTTTAATGCGATCGCGTACGGATTTGGGAATGCTGAGTCTTATGGATACTCTGCAGGCACAAACCTGAAAGACCTATACCAGTTTGTAAGTATCAGAAACGTATTTGGAACGGTTAGTTTTCCTGCGGGTTGTAAAAGTTCTCCGCTGGAATTTTCCATGACTTTTCCGTACAAGCCGGTCTCTATTGCATGGAAATTCAATGGACTGTTTAATGATACAACCTTGGCGAATCCTTCACCGGATTCTTCATGGGTAGTGAATGGCAGAACGATCTATAAGTATGTGTTGAAAAGAGCTTACCAGGTGGATGCCCTGGGAACCTATCCCATCAAAATTATAGCAAACAATCCCACTGCAGACGGTTGTGCCGGTGAGCAGGAAATTGAATATGACCTGCAGATCTTTGACCAGCCCCAGGCGAATTTTCAAACTGCATTTTCTGGTTGTGCGGCAGACTCTATGCGGTTTACTGATCTCAGTGCTGCCGGCAATACCAGACCAATCATTGCGCGGTTCTGGGATTTCGGAGATGGACGAAAATCATCATCTACCAATCCGGTAATTAAGTATACCACCGGTGGAAAATACAATGCCAGTTTGCAGGTAGTGACAGACATCGGCTGTATATCCACTCTTACCGAGAAAGAGATCACGGTGGCCAATATGCCTAAGGCTGATTTTCTTGAACAGGCCCCTTTCTGCCAATTCGGGGAAGTGAAATGGAACGATCTTTCCCAGCCTTTAGGCACGCCGATAAGAACCTGGTATTGGGATTTTGGTGAAGGGAAAATAGACTCTATGCAATCCTCGGCACCTTTTAAATATTCGTATTCCAGGACCGGCCAATTCCAGGTAAAATTATATGTACGCAATACTCAGGGATGCTTGAGTGACACGGTTACGCGGCCCTTGACAATCTATCCAAAACCCATTGGAGGATTTGTGCTTCCGGAAATCTGCCTGAACGATGCCTTTGCAAACTTCAAAGATAGCAGTAAAGTGGCAGATCAATCGGCATTAACCTACGCCTGGAATTTTGGCGATGGCAGTAACGGAACAGGAAAGAATGCGGTGCATAAATACAACGCATCGGGAATCTATGATGTTACGCAATACATTACCTCACCGCAGGGATGTATGGATACCACCACACAGAAATTTACGGTTAATGGCTCTAATCCATTATCCAGGTTTGAAGTTATCGGTGGCAATTTCTGTAGCAACTTGTCGATGTCCATACGCAATAAATCCATCGTGGACTTCGGTAATGTAACGAGGGTGGTGATCCAATGGGATATCAGCGATCCTTCCCAACAGACGATTGATGAAGAGCCGGCTCCTGATAAATTGTACACGCATCGATATCCCGTATTCCGGCAGCCAGCCACCCGGCAAGTCACCATTTTGATGACGGCCTATTCTGGTTCAGTATGCCAGGGGCAGTCCACGCAGGTCATCCAACTTCTTGCTACACCGGATGCGGTACTGGATGCTTTCTCAGCAGTTTGCGATAATGCACCTTCGTTTCAATTTACACAGGGCAGGGATATTTCGGGTTTGCTGTTCAGCGGGCAATATTCCGGACCTGGTGTAAATACAGCAGGATTGTTCAATCCTTCTACTGCAGGGAAGGGGCTGCATGAAATTGTGTATATCACCCAAAGCCAGGGCGGCTGTGCAGATACTGCCAAGGCAGTGATCGAGGTAACGGAGTCGCCAAAGGTTGATGCCGGGCCAGATAAAGTTGTTTTGGAAGGCACCTCAGTTACCTTGGATGCAACGGCAACTGCGATAGCTACAAAGTTCTTATGGTCGCCGGCGGAAGGACTGAACAGAACCGATGTGTTGAAGCCTCAAGCTTCACCGGGCAGAGACATTCTATATACTTTAAGAGCTGAAACGGAAAAGGGATGCATCGTAACGGACCAGGTTTTTGTCCGGTATTTACCGAAGCTGGTTGTACCAAATACCTTCACGCCCAATGGTGATGGATATAACGATGTGTGGGAGATCAAGGGCCTGAATGTTTACCTCGGATGTGTAATTGAAGTCTACAATACGGCAGGTAGTCTGTTGTTCCGTTCAACCGGGTATGGACAGCCCTGGGATGGAAGATATAAAGGGCAGCAAGTGCCTGCAGGAACATATTACTATGTGATTGATCCGAAAAACGGAAGGCCTAAATTGGCCGGGTATGTAACAATTTTGAGGTAATGAGGAAGGGTAAACTGTTCATATTTTTTCTGGTGTTGCTGGTGAATGTAAACCTTGCTGCACAGCAAAGGCCACACTATACACAGTACATTCTAAACAACTATATCGTTAACCCTGCGATCACCGGGATCGAGAACTATGTAGATCTGAAACTGAGTGCACGTACGCAATGGGTGGGGATCGATGGTGCGCCCCAGACTTTTTATGCAACGGTTCATGGCCCTATCGGCAAAACAGATCTCAAGACCACGGCAACATCTTTTGATATGAAGGGTGAGAACCCAAGGGGCAAACGTTATTGGGAAGAATATACTGCTTCCGAGCCGCACCATGGGCTGGGCTTTACCCTTGTGAACTATCGGACGGGTTATATCAACCGTTTGTACGCTACCGGTACTTATGCTTATCATATGGCCGTCTCCGCCAAAACGAATTTGTCTGCCGGTTTCGGGATCGGTCTTTCTGGTACCAATATCGACAGAACAAAAATTGAGCTGGCCAATGCGTTTGATCCTGTGATCACCAATGCAACGGGTGAATATAATAAGGTGAGTCCGGAATTAAATGTAGGCCTGTGGTTGTATAGTGCAAATTATTTTGCTGGCCTCTCTGCCCAACAGGTCATTCCGTCTAAGTTCTACCTGAACGATACCGCGTTGAATAAGTCCACATCTGTTCCGCATTTGTTTGCCACGGCAGGTTATCGTGCTTTTTTGACGGAAGATATAACCATATTACCCAGTGTGATGTTCAGGTATATCGCCTCAATGCCTTTGTATACCGATGTGAATGTGAAGGTTCAATACCAGGATCGCCTGTGGCTGGGTGCCAGTTACCGTTTCAATGAAGGGTTTGCGGGAATGATGGGGATCAATATCTCTAACACATTCAATGTGAGTTATGCCTACGATATCAACAGCTCAAAATATTTACTAGGATCTATGCAACGGGGTACCCACGAGATTGTTCTGGGATTCCTGATCAACAATACTTACGGGGATATGTGTCCGAGAAATGTCTGGTAGGATCACTTGTTTGAAAACAGGATCCGGATCTGTTGTTCGTCTTCCATGATGCTGATTGTTAGCCCGCTTTCATCCTTAAATGTTTTTACTTTAGGTTTTGAAGAGCCGAAGGCATAGGTGTAATTCCGGGAAGCAGTTTTTTCCTCATTTACCTTATCGCTGGAGGTTTCACTAAGGTTACCTGGCTTTACTTTTCTTCCTGGTACCAACACTCGAATCCTTTCCTGTTGTCTTTTTAGCTCAATATTTTTTCGTTGCTGGTCCTCCATCAATTTCTGCCGGGCTTCAGACATGCGCGCCATGTTCTTGAGGGCAGCCAGTTCTTGTTCTGCCTGGGCAAACAGTTGGCCATTCACGTTCAGATGTTTGTCTTTTATCTCATGAAAGATGGCCACCAGTTCTTTCTCATTCAAGCCCTCGATCTGAATGAGTTTTGGAAATTCCTGCATCACTTCGTCAAGCGGAGCCAGTGCTGGGTAACCCTGAGGGGGAGCCATTGGTTCATACGGTTGGTAGGGTACAGCAGGCCTTGGGGCCCGAGGTGATTTGGGTGACCTTGGTGCTGGTGGAGGTAGTGGAGCTACCGGCACTTCAAACATGCTTATTTCTTCTGCAATTCCATTCAAAGCCGGGGTAGCAGGTTCATCAAAGATTTCTGGCTTCTCTGGCATCAGAGCTTCTTGTTTACCTTTTTCTTTTCTCAGCAACGGTTGTATGTTTCGCTTCTTCTCCTGAACTGGTTCCTTTTTAAGTAGTTCAGGCATTGAAGCTTTGCTTCGGATGAACTGAGCAGGACCTTCCGTATGAACCGGTGTAACGGCCAGCATCTGTGCCTGACCATCTTTTGGAGCAGGCGAGAGAAGCGTTAATCCCATGATCATACCTGCAACGAGCACAAGCGCAAGCAACCGATTTCTATACCTGACCTTTTGCTCTGGTTGCTTCAGGATGCGTTTAACCCTTCCCAATAACTGACCTTCCGAACCCGTTGCAGCCACAGCCAATGCAAATTGCTGCCTGGTTCTTTCAAGTAAAAGCAATGCATAGGCGTATTGTCCGGGATCCTTCTGATGATTCAGCACTGCATCGTCACAACACAACTCACATTCTTTCCTTACCTGCTTGCTGAGCAGGTGAGCAAATGGATTGAAGAATAAGATGGTTTCCACCAGGGAAACAAGGATATTCACGAGATAATCATGCCGCTTAATATGCGCCAGTTCATGCATGATGATGGATTCCACCTGAGAAATGGAAAGATGGTTGATGGACGCCACGGGTAATTAGATGATGGGCTTCATAAAACCAAGGGTTGCCGGCACGTTGATGGCATGACTGATCTGGATCCCAACTTTGCGCTCAATGAAAAAACGCAATGCCATATCGTCTACAAACTGCTGCCATTGACCAGCAGATTCATTTTCGGTTGTGCGTAACCGTTGGGTAATCACAACCGAATGGGCGAATTTTGCGAGGAGTACTACCAGCACAATAAGGTATGCCGCAGAGAGGTAGGGAAGTATGCTTTCAATCCAGTTGCTAAAACTGGGATCAACATTTCCATTACCGTTGGCCGGAGTATTTGTTGCATGGCTAATGTTGTAAATCACCGTTCCCAGGAACCACAGGCCCCCAGCCAGCAAGGCAATCGCTGAACCCAAATGCCTGATGATGGGCTTGTTCTTTATCGGAATGCCAATGCAGATCTGGTACACCAGCCACAACAAGGCTATTTGCCAGATGCTGTCTGCGATGGCCCAACCCAGGGCTTGCAGGATGGATGATTGGTAGATCTGTTCCATGGTTTAAGATGGTTTCTTGAGACTGTCCAGCAATCGCTGTATTTCATCCAATTCCTCTTTGCTGGCATTGTGATTTCCCAATGCCTGCATCACTAATTGGCCCGGAGAACCAGAGAACAGCGTATTAATCATTTTCCCGACCAATTGCTTTTGGGTTTTCTCCCGGGTTACCGCCGGCTTATAAATATGTGTTTTGGCGGAATCATCACGAGACACCAGTCCTTTTTCATACATGATCTGCAACAATTTCAATGCGGTGGTGTAGCCAATGTCCTTGACTTTTGCGAGTTCTTCATGAACTTCCCTCACTGTGGCCTCGCCTTTATCCCATAATACCTGTAGAATTTCAAGCTCGCTTTCAGTGGGTTTTAATGCTTTAGCACTCATTACTACGAATTTTATCGTAATAAATATACGAACCCTTTATTCATAATCAATACCGTTTATAGATTTTTAAAAGCTTTAACTTAATTTCAGTGAAAGCATTCGCCATGGACCTGAAATTATTGTTTGAGTATATTGATTCCCTTCGGGTAAATTCCGAAGAGAAAGTAAAGCTGAGCAAGTGGGATACGGATTATGACCATAAGATGGTCACTAAAGAAGAGGGTATATTGTTATTGGAGCAAGGCGTGAAACGCCTTTCGCAGATGCAGGATATGCTGTATGCCCATGACCAATACAGTATGTTGCTGGTGTTCCAGGCCATGGATGCAGCGGGGAAAGATTCTGCGATCAAACACATCATGAGTGGACTGAACCCTCAGGGTGTTAAGGTAACGAGCTACAAAACACCTTCGTCTACGGAGCTTGACCGTGGCTATCTGTGGCGGCACTATACACAGATTCCGGCGAGGGGTGAAATTGGCATATTTAACCGATCCCACTACGAGAATGTTTTGGTAACAAGGGTTCACCCGGAGTACATCCTTGCAGAAAACAATCCCGAGATCAGCTCAATCCGGGACATTGATGATCAGTTCTGGAAGAAGCGATTTAAACAGATCAATGGATTTGAAAAGACATTGCACGAGAACGGAACCATCGTTCTAAAATTTTTTCTTCATGTGTCTAAGGCAGAACAGAAAAAGCGTTTTCTGGAAAGGATCGAGGATCCGGAGAAGAACTGGAAATTCTCCATTGGGGATTTGAAGGAACGTGCACGGTGGGACGACTATATGAATGCATATGAAGACATGCTATCGCACTGTTCACATGACCATGCACCCTGGTTTGTGATACCTGCTGATGATAAATGGTTTGCGCGGCTTTCTATTGCGGCCATCATTTACAAGGAGTTTCAAAAGCTAAAGTTCAGCTATCCGGAACTGGATGCTAAGGGAAAAAAGGAATTGGAATTAGCGAAGAAGATGCTACTTGCAGAAGAACCGGGTAAGAAAGGTGGAAGGAATAAGGTGGAAGGTGGAAGAAAGAAGAAAAAGTAATTGGGTTATTGGTTAGTGGTTATTTCACTGCTGAATAACCACTAACCAATAACCCAATTTCAAGTTATTTGCGTTCTGTGAAAACTACTTCATTTCGATCTTCAGTTTTTCGCCTTTGATCAGGCTTTTGTATTTTGCGATGTCCACCTCTTTGCCATTCACTTTCAGGACGCCATGATCAACATCAATGGTAAATGTTTCACCGGTGATGAATCCGTCTTTTTTCAAGGCAGTGATCAGCGCATCATCGTCAGCGATGGTAACAGACTGGCTTGCATCGCCGGAATTGACAACCGTCACATTCATTTCCTTTGTAGCCTTTTTAACCCCATGACCTTCATGTCCATGGATCTGTGCAAGTGTTGGGGCGATAACCAGGGAAACGATGGACATCAATTTGATCAGGATGTTCATGGATGGGCCGGAAGTGTCTTTGAAGGGATCACCTACAGTATCACCAGTTACAGATGCCTTATGCGGCTCAGATTTCTTATAGTATACTTCACCATTGATCTCTACGCCTTTCTCAAAAGATTTCTTTGCATTATCCCAGGCGCCGCCAGCGTTGTTCTGGAACATACCCATTAATACACCACTTACCGTTGCACCTGCGAGGAAACCGCCAAGAGCCTCAGGACCCATCAGGAAACCGATGATCAACGGTGAAACGATGGTGATGGCACCGGGAGCCAACATCTTCTTGATAGATGCTTCTGTGGAGATGGCAACGCATTTGTCGTATTCGGGCTTGCCAGTACCTTCCATGATACCAGGTATAGTCCTGAACTGACGCCTTACTTCTTCAACCATTGCCATGGCTGCTTCACCCACAGCACGAATGGCAAGGGAGGAGAAGATAAAAGGAATCATACCGCCAATGAAAAGGGAGGCGAGCACATCGGCTTTATAGATATCGATACCATCAATACCTGCAACACCCACAAATGCTGCAAACAGTGCCAGTGCGGTAAGGGCCGCAGAGGCAATGGCAAATCCTTTACCGGTTGCGGCAGTGGTATTACCAACAGCATCCAATACGTCTGTTTTCTCACGAACTTCTTTAGGCAGTTCGCTCATTTCTGCGATACCACCAGCATTATCGGCAATAGGACCGAAGGCGTCAATCGCCAATTGCATGGCTGTTGTGGCCATCATACCTGCAGCTGCAATGGCAACACCGTATAGACCTGCACAGAGGAAAGAACCGTAGATACCGCCTGCAAGTACAAGGATGGGAAGGAAGGTTGATTCCATTCCAACAGCCAAGCCACCAATCACGTTTGTTGCGTGGCCAGTTGAGCTTTGACGGATGATAGACAGCACAGGCCTTTTACCCATGGCAGTATAATATTCTGTAATGATACTCATCAGCGTACCCACTGCGAGACCAACACCAATGGCACCCAATACGCCCCATTTCGTAAATTCATGTCCACGAAGGGTCATTGTCTCCGGCAGGATGTAAGCAACCAAACCGATTGAGGCTATGGCAGTCAGTACGATGGAACCCCAGTTACCCATATTGAGGGCTCTTTGCACATTGTTGGTATTGATTCCGGAAGCATCACTCACTTTCACAAAAAAGGTTCCGATGATGGAAAAAATAATACCCACACCAGCGATCAACATCGGAAGAAGGATAGGAGCAAGGCCGCCATAATTATCTACGGATGTAGTCTCCTGTCCGAGCACCATTGTGGCCAGAACCGTAGCAACATATGAACCAAAAAGGTCTGCTCCCATACCTGCAACGTCCCCAACATTATCACCCACGTTATCCGCAATGGTTGCAGGGTTTCTGGGATCATCCTCCGGGATACCTGCTTCCACTTTACCAACCAGGTCAGCGCCTACGTCAGCAGCTTTTGTATAGATACCGCCACCCACACGTGCAAACAACGCGATGGATTCAGCTCCCAGGGAGAAACCTGTAAGTACTTCGATGGTGCGTACCATCGCTTCAGAGTTCACAGGAGCGTCAGCGGCAAAGATCATTTTTAGAATGATGAAAAGACTACCCAGTCCAAGTACAGCCAGACCAGCTACTCCAAGACCCATTACGGCACCACCGGTGAAGGATACTTCAAGTGCTTTACTCAGGCTCGTCCGGGCAGCATGTGCTGTTCTTACATTCGCTTTTGTGGCCACCCGCATGCCAATATATCCTGCAGTTGCACTGGCAACGGCGCCAAAGATGAATGCGATGGCGATGGACCAATGGGATGTGGGATTAGCTTGTGCCATCAGTGCCAGCAAAATGGCGACAACTACCACAAAATAGCCAAGGATTTTCCATTCTGCTCTCAGGAAGGCCATAGCGCCCTCGGCAATGTAGTTGCTGATCTCCTTCATCCTGTCGGATCCGGCTTCCTGGGCAGATACCCATTTGAATTTCCAGAGTGTGTAGAGTAACCCGACGACACCCATTAAGGGTACCAGATAGAATAACTTATCCATAAACAGTCAAAATTTGTTTTTTCCCTGTAGTGCCTGCATCCTGCACGCACTACACGGGGCGGCAAAATTAGGGGTTTAAACCCAAAAACTGACCGGCAGCCACCGGGTTTTTCGTTGACAATGCATAAAAAAAGCCCCGGATTTCCGGGGCTTTGATAATGTTATGATTATGCTTACTGCTTGATCACTTTTTCTGTGAGGTTGAGGTTTTCACCTATCACCTGGATCACATACATACCTTTAGTGAGGGTACTCATGTTAACCGTGATTTGGTTCACGCCTCTTGTAGCATTCACAACCTGGCTTCTAACCACTCGGCCGTTGTAATCTACAACCCTCAAGCTCAGATTCTGGTTTTTATCAGATTGCAGAGTCACATTCACATTGTCCAGCACAGGGTTGGGCCATACACTGAAGGCGTTGCTCCTGGCTTCATTGCGAATGATCACTGTTTTCGTGTATACGAACCTGTTATCAATATCCACTTGGCGCAGCCTGTAGTAGCTTACGCCCAGGACTGGATTATTATCAGCGAAGGAGTAGTTAACCAACACATTTGAGTTACCCGCTGCTTTCACCTGTCCGATCTTAGTGAAATCCCTGCCATTGGTGCTTCTTTCAACGTCGAAGTGTGATGCATTCTGCTCTTGAGCGGTTGCCCATGAAACCAGAACTTTATCGCTCTGCAACTCAGCTTTAAAAGAAACGAACTGAACAGGAAGAAGGGAAAGCACAGCGCTGCTGAATTCTGAAGTGTTACCACCGCCGCTGGGTGATCCAAATGCCACTGCAACAATTGCAGTGCCTGGAGTTAAAGCAGGCAAACTGGCAAGAGGAATGGTGAATTGATAGCCACCCAATGCCGGGTTTGCATCAGTAACGTCTCCATCCTGTGCGCCGAAAAGAAAAGTCTGACCCTCAAAGAAAGTGGGTTGGTCTGGGTTGGCATCTGTTGATGCAATATAAAACTGAATATATGCGCCTTGGGGAGCGGTACCGGTGACCACTAATGTATTGGATGCAGTGATAATGGATACCGAACCAATAACCGGATAATTATACAATTGATTTGCGCCGGCTGTACTAGGTGAGTTTATGGTTGTCAGGTCACTTAATGAAGTGAGAAGATTAATAGCTAGACGTCCATTTGAGCTAAAACTGTTCCTGGATACTCTGTTTGATCGAACCTGACCTGTACTTTGCTGGAATAGACCTACGCCATCATAATCATTGTACCAGATGGTGTTTCCTTCGATATTGTCATTATTACCGTCGTCGTTTGAACCAATAATATTTACATTGACAAAAGCATTATTTTCATTCACCAAAAAAACACCCCAGTTCAGGTTACCTCTATCTTCACTGCTCTCATTCAATCCAATGAAGTTTCCCGCTACTGTGTTAGTATCCGTTGCATTATTAGCTGAATAGATTGTTACACCATTTTGAGCATTACCCGAGATATAGTTACGCTGTGCAACGGAACCACCTGTTGGCCTCACGCCAACAAAATTCCGAACTACATCAGAAAGCAATATACCGTTACCCGTCGTAATGAAAGTTTGTGGAATTCCGCCATTGTTGCCATTTCCTGCAACATTGCCTCCTAAAGAAAGCCCTATATAGTTTCCAGCAATAGTATTGTTTGTTCCCCTTCTGATCATTTGCACGCCGTTGATCCTGTTTGCGCTGATAATATTCCTTTCCAACAAATCACTGGTTCCGTCTCCATTCGTTCCGATGCGGTTACTGGTGGAGCCATCCCCATTGTTGTTTCCGTCTAAGGTAATACCATTATTGTTACTCTCACCAATTCCAGGGGTTCCACCGGTTTGTGTGGTACCAATAAAGTTGCCCGAGATTACATTAAAGTCAGCGTCATCTACAAAGATACCGTCACCAGTGTTATTGGTTATCAAATTACCCTCGTTCGCATCGTTAATGCCATCACCATCGGTTCCAATGAACACACGTGGTGATGCGAAACCAATGCCCGCAGTTGAAGCAAGATAGATTCCATGGCTGAAGTTTCGGGCTTCTCCAATAGTAGGGGGAGATCCTGGTATAAAAAAGAGATTTTGGTTGGTTTCTGAACTACCTACTGTAATTCCCTGGATGCGGATGGATCCAGCTGAACCAGAACCGCCACTTATTACTATCCCACGAGCGGCACCATAAACAGCTACACCGCGGACTGTGACATCGCTCGCATTATTGATCACAATACCATCAACTCTTGGTGTAAGATTGAACAGCGGACCTGAAAAGTTCAGACCGATCATTAACTGCCTGGCATTGATAGGGCCCTGTGATGCACCAGCGTTTGAATAACCGTCAATCAACACCGCTTCAGTGATGGTAAGACTGGAGGTCAGATTGATCCTTGTAGGAACTACTAAGATGTTGAAATTAATGACATCAGGACCAGGATTTGCATTCGCCTGCGCCACTGCATTACGAAGTGAACCAGGACCAGAATCAGCAGTGTTGGTGACCACATAGGTATTTGCCATAGCAGGTGCTACTGCAAAAAGACTAGCAACTAAGATGCAGAGGGTAAAGTTTTTTCTCATAATCAAGAATTCAGATTTTAATGGACATAGTCTGCCACAGGATACGTCTGTTCTTGATCTTTCGTAGGATTAGACTGGATAAATTACCTGGTAAAGGTATGAAAAACAATATTATGTATGCAATATTGCCCCAAAAGCTTTACCGATTCTAAAAACTAGATCCGAGGCCAGTATTCCTGCCTCGCCTAAATCGTTTCTGGCCAGGTCACCGGCAAAGCCATGCAGGTACATTGCTACTCTGCAAGCCGCGTCCACACTGTATTTCTGGGCAAGCAGTGCGAGGATCATTCCGGTCAAAACATCCCCTGAGCCAGCTTTTGCCATCCCCGGATTACCGGTAGGATTGAAGTAGCCCTGTCCATCTGGTGTGGATAAAAAGCTATAGCGTCCTTTTATAATGATACAAACTTCATGGGCTGTGGAAAACTCCATAGCTGTTCTTATCCGGCTGAATCCATTTTGTTCGGCATGGAAAAGCCGATGGAATTCGCCAATATGCGGGGTGATGGCACAGTCTCGGCCAAGTTTGTCTTGCCAGCCTTTTCTGGCAATGGTATTCAGGGCATCGGCATCAAACACCCTGGGTATAGGCGACGCTTCCAGTGCCTGCAGCACAACCTCATCCGTTTCCGGCTGTTGACCCAGGCCGGGTCCAATGCCGATGGCATCCACTCTACCCAATGCAGGAAAAACAGTCAGGTGATCCGGGTTCGGATCGGGTAAACAAATGGCCTCCGGCAATCCTGTTTGCAAAACGAGCATTCCCCCCGTTGGAATCCTGCAGATCAATTTACCGGCCCCGCTCCTCAGGCAGGCAGTTGCAGACAAAAGGGCGGCGCCCATCATGTTTTTGCTCCCAGCCAGCAACATCGCGGTACCAAAAGTCCCTTTGTGTGCAAATGGATCCCTGGGATGTATCAAAGACCGGATGTCTTCCTTCTCCATCATTTGAAAAGGGGTATGGTTTGCGGAAGCATAGCCTGGATGCAAACCGATGGGTAGAAGATGGACCTCGCCAATAAACGGACCATTCTCAGGCATCAACAGTGCCAGTTTCCAGGAACCCAGGGTCAGCGTAATGGTAGCCTTCACGATCACCTGGTCAATCGTAGGTTCATCTGCCCGCATCCCCGAAGGCAGGTCAATAGATACTACCGGAAAGCCAGAACGGTTGACATGGTTAATGACGTCTGCATACAAGCCTTGGATGCTTCGTAGGTTTCCAGTTCCGAATAAGGCGTCAATGACAACGCACCCTTCATGCAATGCCTGCGTGATAAAGTCATCAGGTTTATGTGTTGGAGCATGGAAATTTTTCCATCTGGCTATATTGGTTCGATGATCTTCACTTGCAGAACCCTCCTCAGACACATATAGAAACACGGTTTGCCCGGCCTGAAAGAGTTGCCTTGCTATCGCAAGTCCATCGCCGCCATTATTGCCGGGACCACATAAAATGTGGAAGGCTGTACCTGTGGGAAATTTCTTGAGTAAATGATCTGTACATGCCTTTGCGGCTCTCTCCATCAGATCGATGGAGGATATGGGCTCATGATGAATCGTATACCGATCCCAAGCCCGTATTTGTTCCGCCGTAAAAATCTTAATCAGTGAAAATGGTCAGTATCGAATGTACTTTAATTCACCGGATCAACGTCTGTTAATCTTCGCCGGGTTGCGCATTGTAAGCTCCAAAAGCGGTATACAATTTTTTTGCATCATAGATCCGCTTATTGAACTTGTTTCCGAGGATGATCACGGTTGCAGAATCATCAACCAGCCTGGTGAAAACCGCATTGTTACCGTGCCACCATCCATTGTGGTAAATGATTTTTCGGTTGTCTGGGTATATGTACAATCTCCAACCCAAACCATAGTTTTTAACGCCCGGCTTCTCATTGCTATACCCTGTATAAGCCGCATCAAGGGTTTCTTTTTGGAACAATCCTCCTTTGTCTAATGCGTTTGCCCATTTGAGCATATCCCTTGGTGTGGAATAAATGTTTTTATCGCCGTATATCCCATCAAGAAAAGTAAATGCTTCCTGTTGGTTTTTCCAGTTATATGAAGGCAAAACCGTTTCTTCCATACCGGGCTGAAACACGAAACTATTGTCCATCCCCAGCGGCTTGAAAAAGGTCTCAGAAAGGTATTGAGCGAATGACTTCCCGCTTACCTTTTCTACTATAAGTGCCAGCAACGCGTAGTTGGTATTGCAATAGCTGAAATTTTGGTCTGGCCTACCCACCATCAGGTCTCCCTTGCGGGTTACCAGAAATTGCAGAACATCGGCATTGGTAACTTGTGTTTTTTGATCCCATCCTTTTTCTTCCATCACATGGACATAATTGGGTAAGCCACTTCGATGGTTCAGCAGTGTTTTCACGGTGACGCCGGGATAATTGAACCCCGGAAGGTAAACAGATGCTTCCTGATTGATATCCAGTTTTCCTTCTTCCCAGAGTTTTAGGGTAGCCATTCCCGTGAAAGTCTTGGAAACAGAAGCCAGATGAAAAGGTGTGTTGGCATCGATACTATCTTTCTGACCAATATGCTTTGAACCCGCATACTTTTCAAAGACGATCTGTCCGTTTTTGGCAACAAGCATTGCGCCATTGAACCCTGATTTCTGAAGATAAAGGTCATAGAAACCCTGTGTGACCCTGTAATATTTTTCAGCTTCTGCAGAAGAAAGGCCAGACCTACCGGCGAGATCCCCAGGAACCTGAGCTGAATTTGCCTTATCTGTTATTCGCTTGTCAGTAGTGGCAAAACATCCTGCCAATACGGTTAGCAATAGGATGGATATAATATTTTTCATACAGGATGGATAGTTACGATTGGAAAAACATTACTAAGGTATTAGTTATTAATTTCGCACACAAACTATTGTAACACAATTTTATGCCTGAGCCCAAAACAACCAGCTACCCCAAAGACAAGATCAATATCCTGTTTCTTGAAAACATTAGTGAGACCGCAGTGAAACAGTTTCGGGAAGCGGGCTACACCAATGTTAAAAAGCTGTCTGGTGCGCTGAGTGAAGATGAACTCATTCAGGAAATTCGTAATGTCCATCTGCTTGGTATCAGGTCTAAAACGCAAATCACCAGCCGTGTTTTGGATGCAGCCAGCAAACTTCAGGCCATAGGTTGTTTTTGCATAGGAGTGAATCAGGTAAATCTTCGTTCTGCAAGGGAAAAGGGAGTGGTGGTTTTCAATGCGCCATACAGCAATACCCGCTCTGTGGCTGAATTGGTCATTGGAGCATCTATCATGTTGATCCGGAGAATTGTAGATAAGAACATGGCGGCGCATAACGGCATTTGGATGAAAGAGGCCAAAGGCAGTTATGAATTGCGCGGCAAGACCCTGGGAATCATTGGATATGGAAATATTGGCACCCAGGTGAGCATCCTGGCTGAAGCCGTTGGTATGCGGGTACGTTATTTTGATGTGGCTACCAGGCTGCCACTGGGGAATGCAGAACCTTGCCGATCTGTCAAGGAATTGGTTAGCAAGTCAGATATTGTCACACTGCATGTCCCTGAAACGGCCCAGACCAGGAACATGATCAATAAAACTGTACTGAAGCAGTTTAAAAAAGGAGCTATCCTGCTCAACTATGCCCGTGGTGAGGTGGTTGATATCCAGGCGCTCTCCAATGCCCTGGGATCAGGTCTTTTGGGCGGAGCCGCCATCGATGTGTTTCCCTGGGAACCTGAGAAAAACGGTGATGCATTCTCCACACCTTTGCAACAAATGTCCAATGTTTTATTAACCCCACACATAGGTGGTTCAACCGAAGAGGCGCAGCAGAACATTGGGGTAGATGTGAGTGCTAAACTGTTTCACTACCTGGAGATGGGTGCCACAACAGGTTCCCACACCGTACCGGAGCTGAGCCTGCCTCCGCAGGAAGGCACACATCGGATTCTCCATATTCATAAAAATGTGCCCGGCGTACTGTCTTCCATCAACTCTACCTTGTCTGCTAATAACATCAACATCCTCGGGCAATACCTGAAGACCAATGAAGAGATCGGCTACGTGGTTTTGGATGTAGACAAAAAACTTTCTTCAAAAGCACTGTCTCTGTTGAAGGACGTTAAAGATACGATCAAAGTGAGGATGCTGTATTGATGGAAGACATCGATCAAATACTTGGGGCATTTGGACTGGATCCAGACAACTATCAGGCAGCGTCTTTCGGTTCCGGTCTGATCCATGCAACCTTCAAAGTAACGAGACAAGGAACACCTGAATTCATCCTTCAGAAAGTAAACCATCATGTATTCCGGCATCCGGAAGATATCGCGCATAACATCAATATCCTGGGCCGCTATCTGGAGCGTAATGCGCCCGGCTATACCTTCACTGTTCCAGTGAAAACATCGGAGGAGGAAGATTACTGCATGCATGATGGCGCATACTACAGGCTATTTCCTTTTGTACAAAACTCCCATACCATTGATGTCTGTGCTTCGCCAACACAAGCCTGGGAAGCTGCTTCACAGTTTGGGAAGTTCACCGCTGTATTGAATGCATTTGACACCTCATTGCTGCGATACACTATTCCGGGATTTCATGACCTGAGCTGGCGGTACCGGCAATTTGAAGAAGCTTTGAAAGAAGGTGATCAGGAGAGGCTTGCGGCTTCAAAAACGGTGGCGACAAGATTACTGTTCTACAAAGGCATTGTGGATCAATTTGAAGCATTCAAATCATCTGCGGCATTCATCACGCGCGTTACGCATCATGACACCAAGATCAGTAATGTTTTGCTGGATGAAAAAGAAAAAGGAATTTGTGTGATTGACCTGGATACGGTAATGCCGGGCCTGTTCATCAGTGATGTAGGTGATATGCTCAGGACCTATGTTTCGCCAGCCAATGAAGAAGAGCTGGATCTGCAGAAGATTGTTATCCGTAAAGACTTTTTAGATGCCATTATTAGTGGCTATAGTGAACATATGCACCGCTTGTTGCGTACGGAAGAAAAAGCCGCATTTATGTATGCTGGCGAGTTTATGATCTATATGCAAGCCTTACGTTTCTATACAGATCACCTGTGGAATGATCGTTACTATGGAGCAGGTTATGTTGGACATAATCTCGTGCGTGCAAAGAATCAACTCCAACTACTGGAAGAGTTGATCAGGACCGCTTTGTAGTGTCCGTTTTTTTCTTTTCTTCGATGGGCGTCTGGTAGAGATTGACCTGTTCCAGTTGTGGCAGTTGTTTGAGTATTTGCCGTGATTTTTGGGTGATCCCCGAACCCGCCAGGCTAAGTCTTTTCAAGTACTTTGCCCCGCTAACGGCTTCAACAAGTTCATCCATTACCAAAGGCCCTTCTGCTTTGAGCCAATACAGTTGGGGAGCGATGGCTTTCAACGCGGTCAATACACTGTCTGTAATTGCTGTGCAGTTAATGAAATTTACATTCAGCAGATTACTGCCTTGCGCGATGGGAATTACAATAGCACCCTTCGATTTCAAAAATGCTATTTCTTTTTCCGACGCCGCTTCTACTTCCGGTAGGGCGGCTTGCACTGCCTTTTCCTTTCTTGTGTTCTGCGTAAGCGACAGTAGAGCTGGTTGAATACTTGCATCTGGTGCGAGTTCTTGTACACTGGCAGAAAACGATGCGCCTTTTAGCACCCACCATTGGATCAGTGTGATTTGTTGGTTGGTCAACTGACCTTTCTCTTTAGGAGGCATGTGGTCCTCATCGTCTGGTGGCAGCACAATACGCTTAATGATCTCAGATGCATCAATATTTCCTGCCGTAATGGTTGCACCTGATTTTCCTCCTTTTACAATCCATTCCTGACCGTCTAAGCGTAGTTTGCCTTTCTGTTTATTTGGGCCATGGCAGGAGACACATTTCTGGGAAAGGATGGGCGAAACGATGTCTTTATAGACAATCGCTTTATCAATATCCTTGATTACCGGGAGCTCCGCATCAACTGTCTTTTCATCGCGCCACAGAAAGGATTCACCATGGGTAAGCGTTCCACCCTGATGCCCGGTTACAACCAGCATGGCAAGTACAATCAAAGACAAAATATACTGGAGCAGAGGCTGAACCTGGCGTACGAGCAACCACCAAAATACACCTGAAATCACAGTGAGCATAATGGCTGCATTTCGATGATCAATGACCAATGACCCATACTCGTCATTACTTGTTGAAAGCAGGTACCCGCTGACACAGGAAAGCATCGCTGTGATAGAGGCCATCAGGAAAACAAACGATGTTGTCTGGTCAGTTGTAATGCCACGCCATTTGCTTCGCCAAAAAAGTAACAAGCCAATCACCAGCATGCCGATGGGCAAATGAACCAACAAAGGGTGAAGTCGACCAACCAATTGAACCATGATCAGCGATATCTTTTTCTGAGCGACTGAAGCATATGAACATTGATGGCCCATTGGTCTGCCACCGGCAGATTGGTATACGGCATGGTGGGTAAATAGTAGGGGGGACCAAATTCCGTAAGTATGGTCATTCGCTTGCCTTCTCTCTTTTTGCGTTCCACAATTTTATCCCACCAGGTCCAATGTCTCTTGACAATATAATCCCACTCAGGAGCCCTTGGATCATTGACTTGGGGGCCTTCACTATGTCCGATGCGTGCGTGGATATGTTCTGTTTTTTCTAACACCATCGCTACCGTTTCTTCCTGATCTTCCAGACCACTTTCGTGAACAGCACACCAATGTGAAATATCAAGCGTTAACCGTAAATCAGGAACAGCGCGGAGGTAGTCCCTTGTTACATGCGCTGCAAAAAGGGATCTTCCCCGATGGGTTTCATGGTAAATGGGAATGCCTGTTTTGGCAGACAGCTCAGATGTGAATGCCATGAAAGATTTATTCTGCTCCATGGTGAAATAATCTCTTCCGGAATGGGTATTAATGTAGATGGGTTTGAGCCCTACAGCTGCTTGCAAACCCTCCTTGAATTGCTGCAGGTGTTTGGTTGCGTCCTTGTCTGATCCACCGTATAACAATCCCAATAACAGTCCATGCTTGTTGGCTGCTGTCGCTATTTCATTTCTGCCCTTTTCATCTCCTGGCATCCAAACTTCAATACCATCGTATCCTTCTTTTTTGGCGGCTGCACAAAATGTATCAGCGGATCCTTCAAATCCCCAGTTAGTTGCCATGATGGTCATTTCATAACCAGCACGGCTAGACGAAAATACAGGCTGGTTTTCTTCCACTTCGAGTCCAGAAAGGATGAGGGCCGATCCGCCCATGGCTGACTGTTCTAAAAAATTTCTTCGGTTCATGAATTATCTATGTTGATTGTAAAACGTCTTTTATGACCTGCCCATGCACATCGGTCAATCGGAATGGCCTTCCCTGAAATTCATAGGTTAGTTTTTCATGGTCAAACCCTAATTGCTGAAGAATGGTAGCCTGGATGTCATACACGGAAACTTTTCCTGAAACCGCATCGTAACCGATTTCATCTGTTTCTCCATAGCTGAATCCTTTTTTTATACTACCTCCGGCCATCCACATGCTAAAGGCATCCACGTGATGATCCCTGCCTTTGAATACATTCTGCTTTCCTTCCCGATTTTCCTGCATCGGCGTTCTGCCAAACTCTCCACCCCATACAACGAGCGTTTCATCAAGCATTCCTCTTTGTTTCAGGTCTTTGAGCAACGCCGTCATGGCTTTATCTACGCTGTTGCACTTGTCTACAAATCCCTCATCCAATGAGCCTGTTGGATCTGTGCCATGGGAGTCCCAGCCCCAATCAAATATTTGTACAAACCGCACACCTTTCTCAACCAGTTTTCGGGCCAGGAGAATATTGTTAGCTAGGGATGGTTTGCCGGGTTCGGTACCATACATTTCATGAATGTAGGCGGGCTCTTTGGAGATATCCATAACCTCCGGTACAGAGATCTGCATCTTGAACGCAAGCTCATATTGGGCTATTCGCGATAAAGTTTCCTGGTCACCAAATACTTCGTGATCTGCACGGTTAAGGGCATTGATGGCATCTATAGAAGATCTTTTCAGGTCTCTGTCCATCCCCTCCGGATCTTGTAAAAACAAAATTGGATCACCTTCTGACCGGCATTGTACACCTTGATAAACAGATGGTAAAAATCCACTTCCCCATACGCTCTTACCTGCATCAGGGTTGTTCCCTCCCGATGTAAGTACAACAAATCCAGGCAGGTTTGCATTTTCTGAACCAAGTCCATACGTAACCCAAGAACCCATGGAAGGCCGGCCCAAACGTGCCGATCCGGTGTGCATCATCAATTGCGCCGGGGCATGGTTGAACTGGTCTGTTGTGACGGCTTTTAAAACAGTCACCTCATCTATCATGCTGCTGAAATGAGGGAGTCTTTCCGAGAGCCAGATCCCACTTTCACCCTTTTGCGAAAAGTTGGCCACAGGTCCTAATAACTTTGGTACGCCTCTGATGAATGCAAACCTTTTGCCTTCAAGAAAAGATTCCGGGCAATCCTGGCCATTGAGTTTAATGAGTTCGGGTTTATAGTCAAACAATTCAAGTTGCGACGGTGCGCCCGCCATGTGGAGATAGATCACGGAACGAACCTTGGGTGCAAAATGCGGCGCCCTCGGCATGAAAGGATTAGTCATGGCTGCTCCTGTAACCGGGGTAGATTTCTTGCCCAGCCAGTCGCACCCTTGCAAAAAAGAACCCAAGGCCATCATGCCTATGCCTGTTCTGCATTCCCGTAGGAAATGCCTTCTGGTCACGTGTTCCAGCGACAGGAATTTGGCTTCGTCTGCTAATTTACTCCTCCCCATATGCTATTCTTTTGTGATCACTTCGTCTGTATTCATCATCGTATGAACGGTTGCAACTAAAGCAGCCATCTCAGGATAATTGTGCTGGTCCATCAAGCCTCCGGCCATCTCGCAAGTTGCTGATGGATCAGCCTTATATTTCGCCAATGCCTTTTTATACAAGGTCAGCAGCACTTCCAATTGTTCTGCAGAAATTTTCTTGCCGGTGGCTTTTGCCCAGCCGAGCCTTATCCGCTCCACAGGATCCTTACTGGCTTCAGCGAGCCAATAACTCATTTGTCTCGACAGTTCTAGATAAGCCTGGTCATTCATCAATGCAAGTGCTTGAAGAGGCGTATTGGTGCGAATCCTTCTCGCCGTGCAAACCTCTCTTGCCATCGCATCAAAGGTTAGCATAGAAGGGTAGGGGCTGGTCCTTTTCCAGAATGTATACAATGCCCTTCTGTATCTGTTTTGATCGCTGTTGGTTTGCCATTGTTCATTACCACTATATGGTGAGCTCCAGATACCCGGCGGCTGCCATGGCATAGAACTCGGACCATACATCACCGGATACAAAGCTCCGCTAACGGCCAATGCCTGGTCCCTGACCTGTTCTGCGCTTAGCCGTACCCGTGGTCCGCGCGCATAATATTTATTGAAAGGATCCTTGGCATTTCCTTCAGCATCTATGGCAGAATGCTGCCGATACGTTGCCGACATCACCATTTCTTTCAGGAGTTTTTTGACACTCCATTGATACTTGTGCATGAACTCGTAGGCGAGATGATCCAACAATTCAGGATGTGTAGGCGCAATACCCTGAGTGCCCATGTCTTCCAGTGTCTCTACCAGGCCTTGCCCAAACAATTGTTCCCAGAGCCGATTCACCATTGTTCTGGCGGTGAGTGGATTCAAGGTATCCGTTAGCCACTTCGCCATTCCAAGACGATTGCGGGGAGAACCATCAGGCATTGGGTTCAAAGAAGCCGGAACCGCGGGTTGTACGGCAGTTGTTTTCAACAACCAGTTACCCCTTTCAAAAACCTGCGTGGTACGTGCCATGGGAGAGGGGTTCTCCACCATGATCGGTGTGGTAACTGCATTCCCTTTGGTCAACAAATGTGTGTATTGCTTTTTGATGCTATCATAACCGGCTTCTCCCCTTCCCGGAAAAGCAGGGGAGAAGAAGAACCAGTCAAATATCATTCCGTTGTATTCCATTTTTTCTACCAAACTAGACTGGTATTGCAGATGTAAATCATGTACACCGGGTAGGGCAGGTATCATTGTTTCGCGGATCTCCCAATCGGCGGTTTTTCCAGGAAGAATGATAGCCAACAATCTTCCCTTGGGCGAGTCTGCACGGATCTCGAGCTTGCTGTCTTTGTACCAGCTTTGCAAACGGATGGTCAGCATCTGCTGCGCATCCAGGTTAGCCTTTCGGATACGCGCAGCCGAAATTTTCCGCATGATCAGCCATTTGGTATCCGAAAGCTCGCTATTCACAAAAGAGTCTGCAGTTAACGAGTTGATGGCAGGTTGGCGTGTTTTAAGAAATTGTGTAAACGCATTTTGTTCTTTTCCATTTCCATGTTTCTTTAACCATTGCACTACCTCGTTGTATCGCTGTAGATCCTGATCCTTGAATTCATGAAGCAGGGGATATTCTGAAAAAGTATCTTCATCCCGGGTGTTGTTGAAAAATGCCATGAAAGAATAATAGTCTTCATGACGAAAAGGATCATAGGGATGACTGTGACACTGTACACAAGCAAATGTGGTACCCATCAATACTTCCCAGGTGGTATTCACCCGATCCAGCACTGCCGCAGTCCTGAATTCTTCATTATCCGTTCCGCCTTCATCATTGGTCATTGTATTCCGATGAAATGCCGTAGCAATCAGTTGTTCATCCGTTGCATCCGGTAAGAGGTCTCCGGCAATTTGTTCTGTAAGAAAGGTATTGTAAGGTTTATCCTCATTGAAACTTTTGATGAGCCAGTCGCGGTAACGCCAGATCGTCCGGTGATCATCTCGTTCATATCCTTTGGTGTCTGCATACCGGGCAAGATCCATCCACATCGTTGTCCATCGTTCCCCAAATCCCGGATGCGCAAGCAGGCTGTCTACAAGGCTTTCATAGTTTTTGTCTGAGGGGTCATTAACAAATTGCCGTATCATCTGCTCACTCGCGGGCATGCCGATCAGGTCAAGGGCAACCCGTCGGGCAAGCACTTCTGGTGTTGCCTGTTCCGATGGTTCAAGTTTTAGGTCTTCCAGTTTTTCACGGATGAAATGATCAATATCGTTAACGGCCCATTTGTCTTTTTTAGGAAGTAAACCAAAGAACTGTTTACGATGCGGAACTTCTTTCGGTTTCACCGCAACATAAGCCCAATGATCTCCCCATGTGGCGCCCTGGTTGATCCATTTGCGCAACAAGCTGATCTCATCCTCATTGAGTGGATGTTCCTTGTACGGCATTCGCTCTTCCGGATCCTTAAGTGTCAACCGCCGGATCATCTCGGAAGCATCGGCATCCCCGGGAACGATGGCGGGTTTACCAGACTCTGTATTGGCCAACGCCTCCGATCGGAACAAAAGACTGAAGCCACCTTTTTTCTTGACACCACCATGGCAAGTGATGCATTTTTTGTTGATCAACGGTTTGACCTGGGTGTTGTAGTCAATCTTTTCCGTGAACATGAACGAATAGCCAAGGATGGCTGTCATGATCAGCACAATCGTCAAAAACCATTTATGGCGAAGCAGTTGAAGCATTGGCTACCTAATTTAGCAATTAATCCGTAGATGTTTGTTGCGGCAACTGCTGGAGGATCAATTTCATTTGCCTGACTTCCTCTTCATCGAGGATCACCTGCAACAATTGTTCACCCATTCTGGGCGACTGGTAGTTCATGGCTGAGGCAATCTGTTTTCTTGCAGAAGAATGAAATTCCGTGGCGCCGGTTTGTTGGGCGATCTCTGCCAGGTTTGTGCTTCGGAGTCCGGAACCGGGCATGATGATGATCCTTCCGTCTGCCTGGTCCACAAGTTCTTTCAGGGTTTCTGCACCTTCAGTCACCGTTGGTTGTAGTCCCGAAGTGAGGATGCGTTCACAGCCCGTTCTTATCACGTCCTCCAGCCCTTTGCGATGATCATAGACCCTGTCAAAGGCACGGTGAAAGGTTACTCCCATGGGATACGCGGCTTCTACCAAAAGGGTAGTTTTCTCAACATCAACCGTGCCATCTTCTTTTAACATGCCTACCACAACACCATCACAACCCAGCTCCTTGCATAACCCCACATCGCGAAGCATGATGGTGAATTCTTCATCGTTATACAAAAAATCACCTCCCCGTGGACGGATGATGGGGAAGATTTGGATCGATGTGTTTTCCCTGGCCGTTTTGATCATGCCATAAGATGGCGTGGTTCCACCTTCACCGGGGTTGTCGCACAATTCAATCCTATTGGCACCGGCTTTCTCTGCAATCAAACAGCTCTGGATATTAAACGCAATGACTTCTAGTTGATACATGGGTTATGGATAATATGATTTTCCTGGAATTACAATGTCTTGATCAGCGGTTTTAACGGCGAATGAAAAACCTTTCTGTAACGCATAGGCGCCGTATTCCCCTTTCTTATTGATGGCGAGGAAACCGACCTGTATCTCTTTTGATTTCGCAGGACTCTTTTTCACGATGCGCATCACGGCTTCTTTACAGGCATTTTCTGGCGTGTAGCCATGCCGCATTAGTTCAACTACCAAGTGTGAACCTACACATCGGATCACTTCTTCGCCTACGCCAGTAGATGTTGCGGCACCTATTTCATTATCTACAAATAATCCTGCACCGATGACGGGGGAGTCGCCCACGCGGCCGCGCATTTTATAAGCCATTCCACTGGTGCTGCAGCCGCCGGCAATATTACCTTTTGCATCCATCGCAATCAAGCCAATGGTATCATGGTTGTCTTTCCCTCCGGGCATGGGATCTTTTTTATACAACTCGTTTTCTATATTCATCCTCGGCTGATAGTTAGAAGTCTTCAGCCACTCTTTCCACAAGGCCTCCGATTTTGGCGTGAGGAGATTGGTTTTTGGAAAACCCTGATCCAGCGCGAATTGTAGCGCACCATCGCCAACAAGGATCACGTGCGGTGTTTTTTCCATCACCCGGCGAGCGAGGGAGATCACATTCACAATATGTTCAACGCCCATCACGGATCCACAGCGGGAATCCTGGTCCATGATGCAGGCGTCCAGTGTCACATGTCCTTCGCGATCTGGTAATCCACCAATGCCTACCGTCAGATTATCCGGATCTTCTTCAATGAGGTTGATGCCTTTTTCCACCGCATCCAATGCAGATCCACCTTGTTGAAGCGTTGTCCAGGAAACATTGTTGGCTTTCTTACCAAAATCCCAGGTAGAGATTATGACGGGTTGGGGGTTGGGGGTTGCAGGTTGGAGGTTTATGATGGGTACTATGGCAGGGATGGATTGTAGAAATTGTCGTCGTTTCATGATGGTAAGTTAGGGAATAACCGAAAACGGACGCACGCAATCCGCTGTGAAGGTTCTATTTTTGCCAAAATGTTTTAGCATGGCCCGAGCAAGAAGGGAAGTGGATGAGATCGACAAACAGGTGAAGCTCAATAAGGAAAATTGGAAGGAGGCGATTGGGATATTCCGGTTTATCAAACCGTATCGGGGCTATTTTATCTTGGGTTTGGTGATGATCCTATTCTCCAGTTTAACCACTTTATCGTTTCCGTATTTTCTGAAGAAACTGATTGACAGTGCGCAGGCGATCAAGGATGGACATACAGAGATCGCACCCAATACCATCGCACTTTGGATGATCGGCATCCTCGTTTTACAAATGCTTTTCTCTTACGCAAGGGTATATACTTTTTCATACGCGGGTGAACATGCATTGGCTGACCTCAGGCGCTCGGTGTACAACCGGATGATCCAGTTGCCCATGGATTTTTTCGCACAGCGCCGGGTAGGGGAACTGTCGAGCCGCATAAGTGCCGACTTATCCCAGATCCAGGATGCGATGACCATTATGTTAGCCGAGATCCTTCGTGGTGTACTGACATTGGTAGTGGGCATCGGACTGATCCTGTATATTTCTCCGAAACTCACCCTGGTCATGCTGAGTGTGATTCCGGTTATTATCATTGTTGCTGTCATTTTCGGTAAGCGGATCAGAAAGCTTTCCCGAGCTGCGCAGGATCAACTGGCGGATTCCAATACAGTAGTGCAGGAAACCCTTCAGGGGATAACCAATGTGAAGGCATTTTCCAATGAGTGGTTTGAGATCTCACGATACAGCAACTCCTTGCATAAAGTAGTTGACCTTGCCGTTAAAAATGGCATCAATAGGGGCGCCTTTGTATCCTTTATCTTATTTGCCCTTTTCGGAACCATCATTTTTGTGGTTTGGTACGGCGTGGGGTTGATGCAGAAAGACCAATTAAGCTTCGGAGATCTCACCGCTTTTGTCATTTATACTTCATTTGTGGGCGGTAGTATGGCCGGATTTGCGGATCTCTATGGACAGTTGCAGAAGACCCTCGGCGCAACGCAACGTGTGCGAGAGTTGATGAAAGAAGAGATCGAGGTGGTGAATGTGAACCGGGATGCACTCTTGCCTGAATTTCGCTTGACCGGCCGGGTCAGTTTTGATCATGTCCGTTTTGCTTATCCATCCAGGCCGGAAGTAACCGTGCTGAAAGACGTTTCCCTGGAGAGCTTTCCCGGTCAGCAGATTGCGCTGGTAGGGCCCAGCGGTGCCGGTAAATCTACCATTGTGTCGCTCTTATTGGGTTTTTATAAGACCGATGGGGGCAAGATCCTTTTTGACGGAAAGGAGGCTTCATCCATTCCGTTGAGCCAACTTCGGCAGCAAATGGCCATTGTTCCCCAAGATGTAATGCTGTTTGGCGGAACTATCCGGGAAAATATTGCTTACGGTAAGCCGGATGCTACCGATGCGGAAATCCAGGCAGCCGCCGCCAAGGCCAATGCCCATGAATTTGTTAGCCAGTTCCCGGAAGGCTACCAAACGATCGTGGGTGAACGGGGAATTAAACTGAGCGGCGGACAAAGACAAAGGATCGCCATTGCCAGGGCCATTTTAAAGGATCCTGTAATTCTGATCCTTGACGAAGCCACAAGTTCCTTGGATTCGGCGTCGGAAGCTTTGGTGCAGGATGCGCTGGAAAAACTCATGCAGAACCGAACTTCATTTGTTATTGCACATCGTTTGTCTACCGTTAGAAATGCAGATTGTATTTATGTGCTGGATAAAGGTGTGGTTAGCGAACAGGGTACACATGAAGAATTGATTCAGGTAACGGATGGTTTGTACAAGAGTCTCAGTAAGTTACAATTGAGTCATTGACCGTCAATTGGCAGTAGGCATTGGGCATTTTTCCTCATAGCGATTTGTCTTATAATTTATATTATGTTAAGTAGAATTTAGTCCCTTCGTCCTCCATCTTCCAACTTCTCCCTTCATCTTCTCCCTGCTTCAGCTTGGTGATGAATAATGAATGCGATAATCTCATCCAAAGGAACCCCAGCTCTATCCGCGGCATCCTGAATTTCATCACGGTTTACATTGGCTGCAAAAGCTTTGTCCTTCAGTCTTTTTTTAACGCCCTTAAGTTCCATACCTGCATAACCTTCTGGCCGCATCAATGAGTATGCGTGAATCAACCCGCTGAGTTCATCAAAGGCATAGAGCATCTTATCCATCTTGGTTTCGGGATCAACACCAAAATGGTTAGGTCCATGTGATGCGATGGCCCGGATGATTTCGGGATCGATTTGCCTTGCTTCCAGCTCTTCAATGATCTTCCGGCAATGCTGATCGGGCCATTGATCCCAGTCGGCATCATGCAACAAACCTGCCATTTCCCAGCGCCATGCGGCTTCCGGACTGGCTTGTTCTTTTTCTGCTGCCCAGCTTTTCATGATATGGCCCACCTGGTACATATGCAGTTTAAGCCTGTCATTCAATACCCACGCATTCAACAAAGCATGCGCTTCGTCCTTGCTCAGTACCTTGCCTTTATTTGCAGGATCTCCAAATGTGGAGCGGTTGAGTTTGATACCCATAGATCAATCAAAAATAAAAAAAGGCAGTCAGAAGACCGCCTTTTTTGAATTTTTGATTTGAATCTTGAATTAATGCTTGGCGTCCGCCTCGTCATATTTCTTCTGGTAGAAATCAGCCTTGGCCTTGTCTTTCTTCATGCCATATGCATAGTTCAACAGATTGCAGGATGATTTGAAGTTTGATTTGTCGTGCGTTTTCAACTTACCCTCTCCATCAAACATAGTGAACACTTTCTCCAGTGGTGCAATGGATCTGTCAGCCAATGCAACGATCTCTGCATTCATGTCTGCTTTCTTTTTCACATCTTCCGGCTTGGCTCCTTTTATTGCCCTGACCTCATCTTCTTTGAATAAAGCCTGGTTATAATAATGCTTACCCAGAGAAAGCCAAACGTCAGAATTTTCGGGTTTCAATGCTGCTGCCTTTGTATAAAGCTCTTCGATCTTTTTCAGATTTTCTGAATATTTCGCCGGCCTTTTAGAAGCATCTGCCACGTGGGTTTCAGCAAACAGCTCGTTACCATATTCAAAAAGCATATCGAAATTGTCAGGATTCGCAGCAAGCATTTCGTCGTACTTTTTGTACAATGCCGCCTTATCTCCTTTGTCCCTTACATAATCAAGCTCCAACAAGGGTAAATAGTCGTCTTTTGGATACAACTCTTTACCTGCGGTAATGTATTTCATCATGTTCGCCTCGTCCTTCTTATCGTAATAATGCTTCGCGAGGTAGCGATATGAAGTGGCCATCTCAGGCTTGCCGCCAACTTTGGCATCGGCGAGCTTGCTAAAATACTTTACAGCATCTTCATCTTTCTTTGCATTCAGGGCAGACAAGGCTGTATAGTACGTGAGGGTTGTATCCAGTTTGTACAAACCCCAGCCTTGTGAAAAAATATAGTCTCCATATACACCGGTATTTTTGAATGCTTCCAGTGCTTCCGGGTATTTCTCCTGGTTGTATTTTTCTGCAGACTCTTCAAAACTGGTGGTATAAAGATCATACACTGGTTTGTACTGGTCCATGGTCAGAAACACCTGTGCCTGGGTTTTGTCTACTTCCTGAAGCTTCTTGATCGCTTCTAGTGCTGTATTCCTGTTCTCGAACGTATTGGGTTCTTTGGGATTTGGGAAAATAGCCAGCGCGCTGTAAACTTTCGCTTTCAAATACCAGGCTTCGGGATTTTTAGCGTTTTTAGGATTGGCCAGTGTTGCATCGATGGATGTTTTTGCCTTGTCCCATGCATTGGCCGTGATAAATTCCTTGGTTTTCTTTACATCCTGTGCAAAGAGTACCGTTCCAGCGATGGCCATAGTTGCCGTGAGAAGAACTCGCTTCATTTGTTATCGTTTAATTAAAAGTGAATGCTTTTATTCCGGTGTTTTTTCATCAGATTCTCCTACCTGCCCCTCTTCACTTCCCCTGTTTACATCACTCTCCCTGTCTTCCTCTTCATCGAGTTTGGTGATGGCGGCGATCTGGTCGTCTTCTTCCAGCCTGATCAGTGTTACACCTTGTGTGGCACGCCCCTGCTCACTGATCTTCTCCACAGACATCCGGATGGTGATACCCGAGATACAGGTGATCATCAGGTCCTCCTTCGGCGTCACATCCAAAATGCCCACCAATTTACCAGTTTTCTCGGTTACTGAAATCGTTTT
This sequence comes from Sphingobacteriales bacterium, assembly GCA_046317915.1. Classification (GTDB taxonomy): domain Bacteria; phylum Bacteroidota; class Bacteroidia; order Chitinophagales; family Chitinophagaceae; genus Pollutibacter. The sequence continues at coordinate 62,243 of JBKCVJ010000026.1, read as the reverse complement.
TACACCTTTTCCTCCCCGGTTGGTGATCCGATATTCATCTACGGGCGTCCGTTTGCCGAATCCATTCTCAGATACCACCAAAACGGTTCTGCTGGTATCGTCTTTATTCACACATATCATACCAACTACTTCGTCGCCCTCACCTTCCACTTCTATACCTGCCACACCGATGGCGCCCCTGCCCGTTGGCCTCACTTTTTCTTCCGGAAAACGAATGGCTCTGCCGCTTTTCACCGCCATGATCACCTCACAATTACCGTCCGTCATCTTAGCTTCCAGCAACTGATCGCCCTCAACGACGGTAATGGCGTTCACGCCGGTTGCACGGGGTCTGCTAAAGTCTTCTAAATTCGTTTTCTTGATGATGCCGTTCTTGGTACAGAGTACGATGAAATGTTTGGCCACAAACTCCTCATCTGCAAGGTTTTTGACATCCAGAATGGTGCGGATCTTATCGTCCGGTGGAAGCTGGATGAGATTTTGGATCGCTCTGCCCTTGCCCTGTTTCTCTCCATCCGGGATCTGATAAACCTTCAACCAGTAACACCTTCCTTTCTCGGTAAAGAACATCAGGGTATGGTGCGTACTGGCTACAAACAGGTGTTCAATATAATCCTCTTCCCTTGTTTTCCCGCCCATGGAGCCCCTGCCCCCTCTTTTCTGTATTCTGTACTCAGCTGCCGATGTTCTCTTAATATAACCCAGATGAGATACCGTGATCACCACATCTTCTTCTTTGATTAGGTCTTCCAGGCGCATCTCATTATCAAGGTAAGTAATCTCACTGCGGCGTTCGTCTCCAAATTTATCCTGTACTTCGCGCAGTTCCGTTTTGATCAATTCATACCTCAATCCTGCATCTGCAAGCAAGGCTTTCAGGCTGGTGATCAGTTTCATGATCTCAGCATACTCTTCCTTGATCTTGTCGATCTCCATTCCCGTCAGCCTTTGCAGCCTTAGGTCAAGTACGGCGCGAGCCTGAATCTCTGACATCCCAAACTGGCTGATAAGCCCTTCCCTGGCCAATTCCGGTGTGGCGCTGTTGCGGATCAATTTGATCACTTCATCCAGGTTGTCCAGGGCAATAAGATAACCCTCAAGGATATGCGCTTTTTTCTCTGCTTCTTTCAATTGGTAGTTTGCCCTTCTAATGACCACTTCATGACGGAAGTCAACAAACTCCGTGATCATGTCTTTTAGGTTCAGCGTCCTGGGCCTTCCCCTTACAAGGGCCACGTTATTGATACCAAACGAGGTCTGTAACTCCGTGAATTTAAACAGCTGGTTGATGATCACATTGGCAACTGCATCCCGGCGAAGGTCAAGAACGATCCTCGTACCCTCTTTGTTGGATTCATTGTTCACATTGGTGATCCCATCGATCACTTTATCGATCACGAGCTGTCCGATCCTTGATGTGAGTACGTCCCTGCTCACCTGGTAAGGGACATCTGTAATGATGATCTGTTCCCTGCCATTGGCTTTCGTTTCCACATGCATCTTACCACGAACCACCACCTTGCCGCGGCCGGTCATCATGCCCTGTTTCACGCCTTCCATACCGTAGATCACGCCTCCTGAAGGGAAATCGGGAGCTTTCACATATTGCATCAACTCTTCAATCGTGATGTCACGGTTATCTATAAACGCAATACACCCATCCACTACTTCAGTAAGATTATGGGGCATCATGTTGGTGGCCATGCCCACAGCGATACCACTGGAACCATTGATCAGCAGTTGAGGAATCCGGGTAGGCAATACCGTTGGCTCCTCCAGCGAATCGTCAAAGTTCAGCTGGAAATCCACCGTTTCTTTCTCGATATCCTCAAGCAGATAATGCGCCATGCGCTGCATCCTGGCTTCCGTATATCGCATAGCGGCCGGACCTTCACCATCAGGTGAACCAAAGTTACCCTGCTTATCTACCATCGGGTAACGCATGTTCCACTCCTGTGCCATACGAACAAGCGTATCATACACGGCAGTATCTCCATGCGGATGGAATTTACCCAGCACCTCACCCACAATACGGGCGCATTTCTTGGTAGGTTTGTTGAAATCGAGACCGAGTTCATTCATCGCATATAAAATACGACGGTGAACCGGCTTCAGGCCATCGCGCACATCCGGTAAGGCACGCCCTACAATGACGCTCATGGAGTAGTCAATGTACGATGCCTTCATCTGCTCCTCTATGTTCACAGGTATAATGCGATCACCATCTCTTGTCTCTTCAGGCTTATTCAGCTCATCCATAGTGTAAAAGGAGTTTATATTGAAGGGTAAAACAATAGGGATTTCTAAACCTAAGCCCCACCCCTTAACCCTGTTTTCACAAGGTTCGCAAATGTACTTTTTTTAGGCCGTAAATCCTTGCGAAAAACCCATGTTTTCAGGCCAGTACAACAACTTGTGTATAACCGATTTATATCATAAAATATGCCCCGTTTTTGAAGGGTCTTTTCAGGGCTTTTCAGCCCAAAATCTGCCCCCTGCTGAAGGACTGAGACATTATAACGAATCATTCACATGCATTGGATAGTAATTCATTGTACATTTATTGGGAGTTACAAAACATGTCTGGCAAATATCTACTTCTGCGGGATAATAAGCAGTCCGGGCCGTATAGTCTGGATGACATCAAAACCATGGGTTTGAAAAAATATGACCTGGTTTGGGTGGAAGGGCAAAGTGCAGCCTGGAGATATCCCTGTGAAGTGGACGAGTTCAAGTCTTTTGCACCGCAGGTTGATGAGCAGCCCTACGATCGGTTTTATAAAAAGCCGGCCCAGCAGGAACATTATCAATTCCAGCAGTCTTTTTCGGTCCAAAAAAACCAACAGGAAGATGCACCGGTTGAAAAAAAGAAGACCATCGGAAAGGAAGAAGTCAGGAAGATCCCGCCAAGGAAATATGTGTCCATCTCTCTGCCCGATAACGTCCGCGTGAAAATCGATCCCGACAAAAAAAACACTATCTCCAAACCGCAGGAGAAAGAAGAATCACCGAGCAAGCCGGTATTGGCACCGATATTCAACATCGAGGAGAAAAAGCTTAATCCAAAGACTGAATCAGAGGTTATTGCGGTGTTGACTACCGCACCCGCTGTTTCAAGCACTCAAGCTGAACCCGACAGATTTTCCGGCAACGATCTCATTCAATATATTGCCTTTGGCATGGGAATTCTCACCATTGCGATGGTGGCATACCTCGTATACAGCAGCATCACCGATCCATTGGTGGCCACTCCACCCACCCGGTTGACGGAACAAAAACCCAAGCCTGTGACAAGGTTTGAACCAACAGTTGTAGCGCAAATCCCGAATGCTGCACCGGCGGAAGTTGATGAACAAGGATCGTCCCTTGATCAAAAAGCTACCCCACTTCCGCAAGAAGAAAAGGATCAGGAGCCGATGAGCACCCTTCCGGTAAAAAAGACAACCGTGGTTCGGTTCAATGACGACAAACCGCAGACTGATGTACAGGATCCATCAAGTCCCGCATTAAAAAGCCTCGCATCAAAAGTTAGCACAAGCCTGAACAAGTATAAGGTGAGCGTTTTTGGCGGAGTGGAAGACATCCAGGTGAGCCTGCTCAATCAGTCGTCTTATAAACTCGATCTTGTGGTGGTTGAAGTACAATACATTTCTAACAACAACAAAGTTGTAAAGACTGAAACCCTTCGATTTAAGGATATACAGGCCGGCGAAACATCAAATATTCAAGCACCCAAATCCAGCCAGGGGATCAAGGTGCAGACGCATATCAGTTATATCACTTCTTCTGCTGCCGGTATTTCAGAAAACCTATAGGTTCAGGTGCATTTTCTTACCTTGCAGGCTACCCTTTGGTTATGCAACAAATCCTGATTCTTGGCGCCGGAAAATCCGCCACCATCCTCATTGATCATCTCATTCATACAGCCGCAGGTCAAGATCTTTTCATTCATGTGGCGGATGGCCAGTTGGCTGTTGCAGAAGCCAAGATCAAGGGCAATCCCAAGGCTGCCGCCTACGCTGTTGATCCGCACAGCGAAGGTGAACTTCATAGCCTGATCCGGAAATCCGATCTGGTGATTTCCATGTTGCCACCACCCTTCCATCCGGTGGTAATCAAGGCTTGTATTACGCTTCAAAAGCATTTCCTAAATGCATCATACCTGACGCCCGAAATGGCTGCCTGGGATGCCGATGCAAAACAACTCGGCCTTACCATGCTTTGTGAAATGGGTCTTGATCCGGGCATCGATCATATGAGTGCGATGGAGATGATTGACGGGATCCGGGCTAAGGGTGGAAAGATCACCGGCTTCCGGTCACATTGTGGCGGGCTGATTTCACCAGAGTCTGACAATAACCCCTGGCACTATAAGATCAGCTGGAATCCACGAAACATTGTTATGGCTGGCGGCGATGGAGCTCGTTACCTGGAGAATGGAAAAGAGATTTACATCCCCTACCATGCGTTGTTCAACCCTGCGCAGGTTGTTTCCGTTCCCGGCCAGGGAGAATGGTGCTGGTATGCGAACAGGGACTCGATACCATACATATCCACATACGGACTGAAGGATGTTACAGATTTTGTACGCACTACCTTGCGTCATCCGGATTTCTGCGCCGGATGGAAGAAGGTGGTGGATCTTGATCTTACTAATGCAATGCGTGAGATCAATACAACGGGTATGGCTACACGAAGTTTCTTCGATCAGCATTTTCTTGCGCACCCCGAAATTAAACTGGATACAAATTTGTTGAAATCGCAATTCAGTTTTTTGGGATCGGAATCCGATGAACAGCTTCCGGCAGGAATTCAAAGTCCAGTAGATATCATGCAGAAGCTATTGGAAAAGAAGTTGGCTTTGTCACCGGACGATAAAGACATGATCATCATGTTGCACGAACTGCGTTATGAGCTGGATGGCGAGACGCACGCGTCCAATGCACATCTGGTGGTGAAAGGAGAAGACCAGCAAAGAACGGCGATGGCGAAAACGGTTGGCTTACCACTTGCATTGGCTGCCCTTGCGATACTTAATGGTGATTTACAGAAGCCTGGTGTGTCTATTCCGGTTTCAGCGGACATCTATGCACAAATCCTTCCGGCATTGGAGCAAAGTGGTATCGGATTTACTTATACGAACTAAGCAGCAGGGACTGCAGCGCCATCATACCCTCGGTAGCGGCCTGTTCAAATATTTTCAACCTGTTACCTGCTTTAATGGGTGGAATTTTCTTATCCACTACAAAAACAGGCGTTTCTTCAGCGGTACAGTTGACCAGACCGGCAGCAGGATATACAACTAGTGAAGTTCCAACAACTGCAAACAAGTCGGCCTCTGCAACCAGTTCAGCAGCGGGTTCAATCATGGGTACGGCCTCTCCAAACCAGACAATACAAGGTCTCAGTTGTACGCCATCTTCTGCAAGGTCTCCCATCTGTATGTCACCATTGATTGGGTAAACCAATTGCGTATTGCGGCTGCTTCGCATTTTGAAAATCTCGCCATGAAGATGAAGCACTTTGGTACTTCCAGCACGTTCATGTAGGTTGTCAATGTTCTGGGTAATGATCTGAACATCAAAATCAGTTTCCAGCTGGGCAAGAATCCTGTGCGCCATATTGGGTTCTGCTGCTGCAACCTGTTGTCTCCGGTAGTTGTAAAATTCGAGAACCATATTGGGATTGCGTGCAAACGCTTCCGGTGTGGCAACGTCTTCCACACGATGACCTTCCCATAGGCCATCACTGTCCCTGAATGTTTTCAAACCGCTTTCTGCGCTGATGCCTGCGCCGGTTAGTACAACGAGTTTTTTCACGATGTAAAAATAGCTATTAGCTACTAGCTATTAGCTAATGAAAGTATTTCCTCCCACTCTTCTGCTGTTACTGGCGTAACGGAGAGTCTACCGAGTTTCAGGATGGCCATATTGGCGAGAGATTTGGTAGCCTTGATCTGAGCAAGCGTGACCGGCTTTTTTAACTTGCGCACAGGTGCAAGGTCCACTACTACCCAGGCCTCTTCATCGGTAGTGGGATCCTGGTAGAATTCTTTTATGACCTTGGCTATGCCCACGATCTCCAGCCCTTCGTTGCTATGGTAGAAAAAAACCTCCTCACCTTTCTTCATTGCCTTCAGATTGTTTCTGGCAGCATAATTTCTTACGCCGTCCCAAAAGGTTTTCTTATCGGTCACAAACTGATCCCAGGAGTATTTAAATGGTTCTGATTTTACGAGCCAATATGCCATGTGAATTTTCTTAGAAATGTGCTAACACATCAGCGAGGTGAATGGTTTGAATTTTCTTACCCTGTTTATTGGCAAATCCATCAAGGTGCATCAGGCAACTTGCGTCTGTAGAGATGATATAATCCGCACCGGTGTCCATGGCATGTGTGATCTTTTGGTCTGCCATTGCACCGGAAATATCTTCAAATTTTACGGCAAAAGTTCCGCCGAACCCACAACAGGTTTCCACATCGCTCATCTCCACTAGTTCCAGCCCTTCTACATGTTCCAGGAGCTTACGCGGCTCTTTTTTTACGTGGCATTCGCGTAGTGCAGCACAGGAATCATGATAAGTGACCTTGTGCGGGAAGCTGGCACCAAAATCAACCTTCTTAACGATGTTCACCAAGAAATCACTTAGCTCAAAAATCCGGGATTGCATCGCTCGGATATCGTTGATATTGGAGGCACCAGACAAAAGTTTATGATAATAGTTTTTAACGAAACCTGCGCAGGATGCACTGGGTGTCACAATAAACTCCCGACCTGAAAAATCCTCTATGAACTTCTTGCAAACGATCTTAGACTCCTCCCTGAAACCAGCATTGAAAGCGGGTTGTCCGCAGCAGGTTTGTTCTTCGTTGTAATGCACTTTACACCCCGCTTTCTCCAGCACTTTGATCATATTGAACGCAGTGTCTGGGAAGAGTTGATCAATAAAACAGGGTATGAAGATCTGTACATCCATTAGCGCTCTGCTTTGATTTGGTTAACGAGGCTGATCATTTTCAACGCGGTGATGGCGGCTTCCTCACCTTTATGGCCATGTTTACCACCGAGCCGCTCATCAGCCTGGCCTTGAGTGTTTACCGTCAAAACGCCAAAAATCGTAGGCACGGGAAGCTGAAGATTAAGATGTGTGATTCCATCCGTTACGGATCCACATACATATTCAAAATGTGGTGTGTCTCCACGGATCACACAGCCCAACGCAATGAAGGCACCAGGCTTTATATCTTTGTATTTGTGTGTTTCCCAATATGTTTTTACCGAAAAAGGCAGTTCAACTGCGCCCGGAACAACAATGGTGCGCACATCTTTCACACCTTGTTTCTTCAACACTTTTCTCGCCCCTTTTTCCAGCTCATCCGTTACGGAAGCATTCCATTCCGTTTTGACGATAACAACACAGGCACCCGAAAATTCATGGGTGCCTGCTTGCAAGTTTACCAATCGGGCATTTCCTTTAGAAGCCATATCCGATATTAATTTGTATCTCCGAGGCGGGCCAGGTATTTGTCAACACCAAATCCTTTCTCTGTTCTTGGAAATTTATCTTTCAGTTGTTTGTACACTTCAATGGCTTCTTTGCTTTTGCCATTCATTTCCAGCAGCAGTCCTGCACGGAACAAATACTCCGAAGCCATGTTGGCATCTTCCGGAAACAATGAAGCCGACTTTTTATACTGCTCCACAGCCTTATCGTTCTGTTTCAGTTCTGAGTAAGCATCGCCGAGCATACCAGCTACGCGGGCTTCCACCTGCTTAGCACCGTGGCCATTGAAATCTTCCAGGTATTTAGCAGCATTCTTGAAATCTCCCAATTGAAGATAACATTCACCGGCGTACAATTTTGCCAGGTTGCCAGACTTGGTTCCACCGTATTTATTGATCACCTTTAGAAAGCCAGGTGTAGTTGCCGTTCCGTTCAATGCAAGGGCGATGGAATCTTTACGGAAGTTCATCTCGGCCTTAAAGATCTCGTCCTGGGCCTTGGTTTCATTAGGTATCTGCACCATGTATTTGTAGCCAAGGTATCCGCCGATCAAAACAATGATGGCCACACTGGCGTACAGGATGGATTTGCTGTTCTTTTCCCAGAACCCTTTCGCTTTTTCAATAACTTCAATTTCGGGCTCAGGTTGTGTTTTAACTGACATTCTTATTAATTATAAATTCAAAAGTAAAAAGTCAAAAATTAGTCCATGATGAACGGATAGTCCTGCTGGACATATACGTCTTTCAACAGTTCATCGTCTGAAGGCCAGGGGCTTTCTTCCGCGAAACGTACACACTCTTCCACTTCAGCCCTAACCCTTTCATCGATCACTTCTATATCTGCCAATGGCACTTTAAAGTAATCCAGTAATTTTTCCCTGGATGTTTCCACCGGATCCCTCTCCTTATACTGTTCCACTTCTTCCTTGGTACGGTATTTCTGGGGATCACTCATGGAGTGCCCTTTGTAACGATAGGTTTTCATTTCCAGCAAAGTAGGTCCTTCCCCGGCGCGTGCACGTTTAACGGCCCTTGATACGGCTTCATGCACCGCTTCCGGGTCCATACCGTCTACTGAATCGCCAGGCATATCATACGCATCGGCAAGTTTGTAGATGTCAACCACGTTTGACGTACGGGCAACCGAAGTACCCATGGCGTAGTGGTTGTTTTCGCAAATGAAGATCACGGGCAGTTTCCAGGTCATGGCCAGGTTAAAGGTCTCATGGAGCATACCCTGACGAGCGGCGCCATCACCGAAGAAAGTAAGGCTCACGTTATCTGTACCCAGGTATTTTTCTGCAAATGCAAGACCAGCACCGGTACCGATTTGTGCACCCACGATACCATGCCCTCCGAAGAATCTTTCCTTCACCCCGAAAAAGTGCATCGAGCCACCCTTGCCTTTGGAGCATCCGGTTGCTTTTCCATACAACTCAGCCATACACGCATTTGCCGTAATTCCCTTTGCAAGCGCCAGGCCATGGTCCCGGTATGCAGTGATAAAGGTGTCTTCAGGCTTGGTAGCCGTCATACATCCCGCCGCGAGGGCTTCCTGACCGATATACAAATGGCAGAAACCACGTATTTTTTGCATACCGTACAACTGACCAGCCTTCTCTTCGAATTTCCGAAGCAGCAGCATCAGCTCATACCAGTACAAATAGGTCTCTTTGCTGAACTTAGTGGCAACAGTATTGGTAGTACTCACTTCACGCAATTTTGAGGGGCAAATATAGGCCAAATAGACCTAAATTCTTCAGTTCCGGCAAATTCAAAAGTCTACATTCAAAAGTCAAAAAAGGCGCCTAAACGGTGTATTTTGCGTTTTGATTTTTAAATTTTGACTTTACAAGAGCTCACGCTGTATCAATTCCGTAACTATGACCACCTTAAACTTCAGTTCAATGAACGGGTGGTCGGGTTTTGTGGTCCCAACGGGGTGGGTAAAACCAATCTGCTGGATGCTATTCATTACCTGTGCCTGACCAAAACCTATTTTGGCCGATCAGACGCAGGCAATGTAAAATTTGGCCTCCAGGGATTCCGCATCGAGGGGAATGGCCGGGTGGACTCCACCCCTTTTCAGGTGGTCTGTATCCTTAGGGAAAATGGTAAAAAGGAAATGCACCTGAACCATGAGCCCTATGTCCGGTTTTCGGAACATATCGGTCGGTTTCCCATTGTTGTAGTGGCCCCTGACGATGTGGTGCTGGTTACCGGGGGTAGTGAAGAACGAAGAACCCTGCTGGATACCATTATCTCCCAGTTCGACCAAGCCTATCTCCAACAGTTGATCGCCTATAATCGGATCTTATTGCAGCGTAACAGCCTCCTAAGACAGTTTGCCGATATCGGCAGACCGGATCTTTCCCTCCTCCAGGTCATGGATGAACAATTGAGCGGTCCGGCCCAGCACATTTATGAAAAAAGAAAACGGTTTGTTGAAACCTATATCCCTGAAGTGCAGCAAATGTACCAGATGATCTCTGGCAGCAAGGAAGATATCCAACTGCGATACGATAGCCCGCTGCACCTCAAATCAATGCCCGACTTACTTCATGATAGTTTTGAAAAAGACCGATATGCGCAGCGAACCACCACAGGAATCCACAGGGACGACCTTGATTTTGTGCTGGATACCCTTCCCTTCCGACAGGTTGCTTCGCAAGGGCAACGCAAGAGCCTGCTCTTCGCGCTAAAACTTGCCGAGTTTCAGGTCTTGAAGAACCACAAAGGGTTTTCTCCTTTCCTTCTGTTGGATGATGTTTTCGAAAAACTGGATGCTGAACGGATGAATAATCTTCTGCAGTGGGCCTGTCTCAGGAACGAAGGACAGGTTTTCCTGACAGATACCCATCAGGAAAGACTTCGGGAAGCACTGGCCAGCCTTTCAGTAGCGGTTCAATTGATCCCCTTGGGCGAATGATGTACCTTTGGTGAAAATCAGCAACTGTGGGTCAATATTCGCTCGGTGAAGCTTTACAACATTTCATGCGGCACAGCCGGATGAAAGGCAATATGCAGGCGCTGCAAATCACTGATGTCTGGGAGCAGATCATGGGTGGCACCATCGCAAAGTATACCGAATCTATCCAGATCTCCAACAAGACCCTTTTCATTACCACAAGCGTGGCCCCCCTGCGGAACGAACTTTTTTATCAGAAAGAGAAGATCATCCAGCGCGTGAATGAAGCACTGGGAGAACAAATCATAAATGAGGTTGTGATCCGATGAGGCCGTTCAGGAATGGATATAGTTTTGCAGATGCTCGATGGTATCCTTCTGTGCAAGGATCGTTTCTTTCACCACATCGATAATAGAAATCACTCCCACGTATTCTTCGTTTACAAACACAGGCAGGTACCTGATGTTGTGATTGGTCATGATCTCCATGCAGGCTTCCAGGCTTGACGTTGGGGCAACACTGGGAAGGTATTCACTCATGATCTCTCCTACCTGAAGATCCGCAGATGATTTGCCATGAAGGATCACCTTCCGTGCATAATCGCGTTCTGTAAATAATCCACTATACGCCCCATTCTGCATCACCACAACGGACCCGATGTTCTTTTCCGCCATGATCTTTAAAGCGTCCAGCACAGTAGTATCTGGTGTAACGGTGATGTTGTTTGTTCCTTTGCGTTTAAATATATCTGCAACGGTTTTCATGGCAATCAAAGTTTGTTCTGTATTAAGATACTAAATTTCCAGATAGGAGCATACAATGTTATTCGTTATTTGTTATTTGTTATTTCATGCAATAACCACTAACCATTAACACAATTACAGTTTAATTCTGGGATCAATTACGGCGTAGGCCAGATCTGCCAGGATATTGACCAGCACAAAAATAGAAGCGGTGAGCAGTACAGACCCCATCACCACCGGATAGTCCAGTTTCTCCAGGGCATCAACGGTGATTTTACCGATGCCTTTCCATCCGAAAATAAACTCGATAAAAAAGGCGCCGGCAAGCAGTTCGGCAAACCATCCTGTAATGGCAGTGATCACCGGATTCACGGCATTGCGCAGACCATGGCCAAAGACAACCCGCCACTTTCCTAACCCTTTGGCATAAGCTGTTCGGATATAGTCTTGTTCCAGTACATCCAGCATGGAACTTCGCGTTAGCTGCGTGATGATGGCCAAAGGACGTATCCCTAAAGTGATGGCAGGCAGGATCAGGTTTTGCAATTGCAGTTGGGGGCCGAGAAAAGGATCCGTATCATACAGACTTCCCGTCATATGCAGTCCGGTGACATCGCTCCAAACAAAACCAAATATCCATGCAATCAGGATGCCCATAAAAAATGAGGGTGCTGAAATGCCCAGCACCGAAGCAAATATTGCTGAGCTATCCATCCAGGTTCCTTTTTTCACAGCAGCAAGCATCCCCAATAATATGCCAAGGATCGTTGCAAACAACATAGCTGCAAAGGCTAGTAATAATGTGCCCGGCAATGCGTCCATCAGAATATCCAGCACATCTCTTTTACTTTGGTAAGAACGCCTCAGGTATGGCAGCTTAATGGCGAGTTTTTGTTCGCCACCAATGAAAATACCTTTGAGTTGTTTGGACTGAATTTCTTCAGCTTTATGCACAGATAGTGGAGAGATATCCCGCAGGTAATACAAGAACTGTTTGCCCTTGGGCTGGTCAAGGTAAAGCTCCTTTCTAATATTATCCAGTGTGGCTTTGTCGCCCGTTTGTCCCAACACCAGCCGGGCCGGGTCTCCAAAGCCCTGAAAAAGAAAAAAAACCACCACTACCACGCCCAGCATCACCAGTATGCCGTAGATGAGTTTGCGGGTGATGTAGTGGAAGATATTCATGGTTTGTTGATCGATGATAGCGCCTTGTCCAGGTCTCCCAGGGCCCATTTACCCACAATGGTTCCATCACGCAGGAAATACAAAGTTGGATCAACCCTTGCCGCAGTTTTAATGGCCACAAAATCGGACTTCATTACCGGCACACTCACGTCAGCCCGCACTTCATTGGCAGAAGATGATGCAATGATAAACGGAATAGAATTTTTACCAGCTTCCACCTTCAACCTGTCCACTTCTACCTTCCAATCAGGTTGCCAGTTTTTCACGAACAAGATCAACAACCGACCGGGCATATTCAGGATCGCTTCGGTACTGTCTGTTTCCTGTTCGTTGATCAGCACAAAATCCTTTATTGGTGGTTCGGCGTTTCCTTTGCGGATCAGTTTATCATAACGCTTTACAAATGTGTAGGCGGTATCTGAAAAATCCTCCGGGAAATGATCGGCATCAAATTCCACTTCCTTGCCAGCTTTTGCATAAACAAAGTTGATGACCGTACTGTCAGGAATGGCTCCGGCAGGAATTTTTCTTTTCTCCAGGATATTTGCACCAACTTTATACGGGAGACAATCCACCAGCGGCAGGTGCTTCAGCACCCAGGCCTGCAATCCAAATGAAAAAACAGTAGTGAGGATCATGATCATCCAACCTGCCCTTTGTGATACCTGCGAAGCGATCTTGTTTCGCTGGGTGAACAGGAAAACGATCAGCACGGTAAGGATGAGATCTTTCATGAATGATTCCATCGCCTGCAGCTTAAAGCAATCGCCAAAGCATCCGCACTCCCTGATCTTGCCGGAAAATACAGCGTATGCCGTGAGGAAAGTAAAGAAGATGATGAGCAACAACAACAACCAGCTAAACAGGCGAAACCTCCAGCCGATGATCACCGCAACCCCGGCGATGATCTCAAATGCGATCATCAGTACAGACAGCGCAAGGCTATACTCGTTGAGGAAATGGATCCCCCATACCTCAAAAAACTCCTGCATTTTGTAGCTGAGCCCCATCGGGTCATTGGCCTTAACGAGGCCCGAGAAAATAAAAAGTATTCCAACTACATACCGGATAATCGTCAGCAATGCTTTCATATCAATGTTTTCCTTCGTCCATAAGAATCAGGGCGAATACTGCGTAATTAATGATGTCTGTGAAATTAGCGTCAATGCCTTCGCTGATGAGCGTTTTACCATCGTTCTGTAAGATCTGCCGAATACGCTGCAGCTTCATGAGAATGAGATCCACAAAACTCTCCTGGCTCATGTCCCGCCATGCCTCTCCATAATCATGGTTTTTGTCCAGCATCAGTTTTTTGGTGAAGTCGTATTTCTGTTGATACCGTTGTTCCACCTCATCCGGATCCATATCTTCCATCTCGGCATGCAGATCCAGCTGGATCAGGCCGATGATCCCATAGTTTACAATACCCATGAATTCCGACGTTATATCATCCCCTATTCTTTGCACCTTTTTCTCCTGTATGGTTCTGATCCGTTGCGCTTTGATAAAGATCTGATCCGTTACCGAGATGATCCGCAGTACCCTCCAGGAACTGCCATAGTCTCTTGTCTTTTTTAAAAAGATATCCCGGCATTTCTTCACCGCTTCTTCGTATTGCCTTTCCGTGTTTATTGTATTTTGCATGTATTACGATGGATAGCTTCAAAAATAGTACAAAGCGCGCGATTGCCACCTGGAATTGCCGGGGCCGGCTTGTTGTTGTGGATAAACCCATGGTGATGGGCATCCTCAATATCACGCCAGACTCCTTTTATGCCGGTAGCAGGGTTGGTATTGACGAGGCGCTTGAAAGGGCGGGTGCGATGATTGATGCAGGGGCAGATATCCTCGACATCGGCGGCCAGAGTACCCGGCCGGATAGTACTTACCTGGATGATCATACGGAATTGGCGCGTGTGATCCCGGTAGTGGAGGCCCTTCGCGCAGCATTCCCGGAAGTACTGCTTTCTATCGATACTTTTCATCATTCCGTAGCCAGGGAAGCCGTTGCCACAGGTGCCGATCTCGTGAATGATATCAGTGGTGGAACAATGGATGCGATGATGATCCCTACCGTTGCAAGTCTTCAGGTCCCATATGTTCTCATGCACATGAAAGGAACGCCGCAAACCATGAAGCTGGAAGCAACATATAACGATGTGGTCACTGAAGTACTGGATTACTTTATTCAGCGGATTGACCTTTGCAAGCAGTCCGGAATCAAAGATGTTATTGCTGACCCGGGTTTTGGGTTTGCCAAAAACAGCAACCATAATCTTTTACTGCTGAAGTCATTGCAGGCATTCAGGATGCTTGGGGTTCCGATACTGGTTGGACTGTCCAGAAAATCTACGATCTATACGCTCTTACAGACCGATGCGGCCCATGCACTCAATGGAACCACCGTGATGAATACCGTAGCACTGATGCAAGGTGCAGGCATCCTCAGGGTGCATGATGTCAAGGAAGCCCGGGAAGCGGTGATCCTGACAGAAGAAATAAAAAATAGCTATTAGCAATTAGCTAATAGCTATTTTCTTATATAGATCTCTTTTCTTTATTGCTGTCCAGGCATAGGCATCTGCTGTGGCATCTGCGCATCCTTCACGTCAACAATCTCGATATCGAAGATCAGGTTCTCATTGGGCTTGATCGCGGGTGGTGAACCTGCGGGGCCATATGCAAGGGCAGATGGAATGAACAACCTTCCTTTACCACCTTTATTGAAGTTGAGTACGCCAACCAGGATACCCTGGATCGCACCGGTTTGTCCGGCTATAAAAGGGAATGGGCTGAGGTCATGCTTCTGAATCTGCTTGGTGCTGTCCATATTGGAATCAAAGAACTTGCCTTCAAGGTTATAACCAGTATACTTGATGGAAACTTCTTTACCAGGAATCACAGGTACGCCTGCTCCTTTATCTGTTACTTCCACATACACATCATTCACCAACTCAGCTTTAATACCTTTGCCGTCGATGTACTTCTTGATAACTGCCAGCTCCCTATTTTTGAATTTCCCAATCTCATTCTGGTAATCTACCATTACTGAGTCGCGGCTTTTGAATACACCGAGAACTTTTAATGTGGTCTTGATCTTTTCACCCTTCTTCATGAAGCTTGGCGCCTGCATGGGATTCAGGGACTTCATGGTGTCATAGATCTGGAAGGTCACGAGGCTGTCGCCAACTTTCAGTTTATTCAGGAGCTCTGAAAATTCGTGTGGCCGGCCAACGCTATCTACCATATCGTATCCGGGAACAACACCATATGAAGATGCCAGCAGGGAATCTTTGTAAGTGATCTTGTATTCAAATTTCACGATATCGCCGGCTTTAAGCGCCTGGCCTTTACCGCTGCCTTCGAATATCTTGTACTCCAGGCCAGACTTGGTTTTCTTGTAACCAACGCTTGTACATGAAACACCCACCATTACGAGGGCAATCATTACCAGCCAAATTGTTTTGTTGACTTTCATTTGTATTTGTTATTGTAATTGAGATGCTGTTTCTTTCAGGGCTGTTTTGAACTTTCGTACATTTTCATCTACTCCTTCATTGCTCCTTCCCCCTGCTGCGTTATAATGTCCACCGCCTTCAAAATATTTGCGAGCGAAGCTGTTACAGTCGAAATCCCCCTTGCTCCTGAAACTCCATTTGCGTTCTTCGTCTCTGTCAATGACCAGTGCGGCCAGTTTGATGCCCAGTATAGACAAAGGATAGTTCACCAGACCCTCGGTGTCTCCGGTTCGGATATTATACTTCAGGATATCCGATTTAGGGACGGCAATAATGGCCGTATTGTATTCATACAAAACTTCCATTCGGTTAGACAGCACATGGCCGATAAACCGCAACCTGTTTTCAAGGAAATTATCATAGATCTGCTCATGTACCCTTGAATGGTCAAAGCCCGTTTTCTTCAAATGGGCAACCATTTCATGGACGGATGAGGAGGTCACTGAAAACCGGAATGAGCCGGTATCCGCCATCACTCCGGCGTAAAGGCATTCGGCAATGGATATATCGATGAGGTTCCCGTGGCCCGATTCCACAATGAATTTATAGATCAGCTCCGCTGTGGAACTCATCGGAATAACACTAATACCGTAATTGAACGCAGCGGTCTGCGGTTCCTCATGGTGATCAATCAGCACTTTCACGCAGGTCATGGCCTGAAGTTTGGCAGCCATATGCCTGGTTCGGGAAAAGGTGTTAAAATCGAGGCAAAACAACCACTCCGCCTGGTCAAGCACTTCATCGGCCTTCTCTTTTGCTGCCTCATAATCAATCACATGTTTACAACCTGGCATCCATTTCAAGAAGTCTGCCCAGTTGGTTGGCGAGATCACCGTCACCTCGTGCCCCAGTTTCCGGAGGAAATGGGCCAACCCAAGCGAAGAACCCATGGCATCGGGGTCTGGTTTCTGATGCATGGTTACCACCACGCGCCGTGGTTGCTGGGTCAAAAAAGGGAATAGCTCCTGGAGGGGTTTCATGAGGCGCAAAGATATGGGCTTTTACGCTATCTTTGCGGCGCGAAATCAACAATATGAGCAATAGAACATTTACCATGATCAAGCCGGACGCATTTGCAAATGGGCATACCGGCGCCATTATCGATCAGATCGTAAAGGCAGGATTCCGGCTGGTAGCGATGAAACTGACCCAGCTTACCCCCGAAAAAGCTGGCGAATTTTATGCGATCCATAAGGAAAGGCCTTTTTATGGAGAGCTGGTTGAATTCATGAGCAGTGGCCCCATTGTAGCCGCTATCCTCGAAAAAGACAACGCGGTGGAAGCTTTCCGCACACTCATCGGCGCTACAAACCCGGCCAATGCCGCTGAAGGCACGATCCGTAAAATGTTTGCCGAAAGCATCGGAAGGAATGCCATTCATGGTAGCGATAGCGATGAAAATGCCGCCATTGAGGGCAGCTTCTTTTTCTCCGGTCTTGAAAAGCTCGCATAAGTAATTATTGCTATGCTTGTGGCATTTTTGCCATAAAATAAAAAAAATCATACCGAACGGATATGATTTTTTTTGTTGGATACGTTAGAGTAGTTATCGTTGTCAAACGCTGACTATGAAACCTTTGCTAACCTTACTTACCATCCTATTGGCTGTTCAGTTGACCGCCCAGGGATATGCTGACCAGTTCTATAAAGATTATGCCTCCCCCTCGCCGGAAGACGTGAATCTCAAATCCTTCCGTTTTGCGCCTGACGCGAATGCGATAATCCTTCGTAAGGATGCTACTGTGATCCCGGACGGATATAAGATGTTTTCCTATATCAGGACCAGGATCAAGATCCTCAAACCAACTGCCTCTGAAGAAGGCAATATTAAACTCCGGTACTATCATGCCGGAGAAGTTGAAAAAATAACCAATCTCTCAGCAGTCACCATCAACTATGATGCCCAGGGTACCAAAAAGATGGCGACCCTTACCAACAAGGACATCCACTACACCAAAGAGGACCAGTACTATACCACCATTACCTTCTCCATGCCGGATGTAAGGGAAGGATCGATCATTGAGTACAGTTACATCAGTGAACGGCGCAACTATAAAGCGATCGACTACTGGTATTTTCAGGACGAGTTACCCGTACTACATGCGTTGTTTGACTACACGATTATGCCTGGGGCAGAGTTTTCATACAGGGTACTAAAATCATCAGAGCTTCCTATCAATCTTAAAGAAAATAAAACAGAAGGCAGGTTGATCTTCACTATGGACAATCTTCCTGGTGTATCTGACGAACCCTTCATGGACGCAAAACGCGATTACCTAAGCAGGGTTGAATTGCAGATGAATTCTGTTGGATCAAGTATTGAACGACAAAAATTTGTGGCAACCTGGCCTGAATTGACACAGGAGCTTTTGCGTGATGAGGATTTTGGGCAGGCCATCCAGAAAAAAATTGCCGGAACGGAAGAATTGATCAGCCAGGCGAAGATGATCGGGGACGTCAAGGATCGTATGAATTTCATTTATCGTAATGTTCAACAGCGATTGAACTGGGATCGATATATTGGCATCTATGCCACTGAAAAACTGAAAACCGTTTGGGAAAAAAAACAGGGCAGTACTGCCGAGATCAATATCATCTTACTGAACCTGCTCAATGCTGCTGAGGTACCGGCTTCACCCCTGCTGGTGAGCGACAGGTCACATGGTAAGGTTTCTACTTCCCATCCATTTATCTCGCAATTCAGCAAAGTGGTGGCCTATGTGGAGATTGGTGGGAAACAATATTTTCTGGATGCCTCTGGCAACCAGGTCAAAACAGAACTTATCCCAGAGAGTCTACTGAACACACAGGGGTATCTGGTTGAACGCAAAACTTCCCGTTTTGTAAAAATCAGCGATCCTTTGCATTTTGAGAAAAGGAATGTAAGCATAGCAGGAAAGATCAGTGATATGGGGATCCTGACGGGACAGGTATTTGTGAGCGATCAGGATTACGCGCGCATTCGCCGGGAACCGGAAGTCCGAAGAAGTGCACAATCATATATACGTGAAATCTACGTAGACCCATATGCCAGAATGAAAGTGGACAGTTTTGTGATTCGCAATCTTGAGCATGACAGCCTTTCTCTGGACCAGCTGGTCAATTTCAACTTCGAATTAGAAAAAACAGGTGATTACTACCTGTTGACGCCAAATCTGTTTGGGGGTATTGAGAAGAACCCTTTTCTGGCTGATAACCGATATACCGAAATCAATTTTGGGTGTAAGAAACTAGTGACTTTTAGCGAGTCATTTGAACTTGGGGAAGGATTTGTGATAGAAGCGCTACCAAAGGCCATGGCACTCAGGACGGCTGATACGGGTCTTTTGGTGTCCAGGATGACGGATCAAACGCCGGACGGCAAGCGTTTTGTGGTGAAAATGCGTTTAGAAATTAACAAGACCCTATACACAGCAGCAGAATATGAGTCAGTGAAGGAATTCTTTAAAAAAATGTACGGCGTCCTGAATGATCCAATTGTACTTAAGAAAAAACCATGATCATGATAAGCACTTGTTATGTTCGTAAAAGCGCAGTAGCACTCATGTTAGGCTTGGCGTTTTTCAATGCATCAGCCCAGGAAGTTTCAGAATTTGGCAAGGTTGACATGTCTTTATTGACAAAACCTCACTCACTTATCGACAAAACTGCGGAGGCAGAAGTTGTATTTGATGTATCCGACTTAAGTTTTACTACCATGGGAGGTACATGGGAGATCTATGTGAAAAACCATGTGCGCATCAAAATTTACAATGCCAATGGTCTTGATCATGCAAATATCTCCATCCCTTATTATGGAAGAAATGGTCTGGAAAGTATTTCGAAATTAGAGGCCCAAACCTACAATGTGAATGAATCCGGACAAATGACCGTTTCAAAACTGGATAAAAAATCCATTTACGATACTCGGATTGATAACCGGTATTCAAAACTCACCTTCACACTGCCGGAAGTGAAAGCAGGCAGCATCATTGAATACAAATTCATTTCAAAGCGCCAGGTTCTTTATATTCCTGACTGGACATTCCAGCAAAGTATTCCGGTGATGTACAGCAAATTTGTCTTTGCTTACCCTTCTGAGTTTACCTTTAATGAAATACCGTTAAACGATGTACCTATTGAGGCGAGCAATAAAATGACTGGTAATTCTGTTCAGAAAACATTCGTGTGCCGAAACTTACCTGCAGTAAAGCCCGAACCATTTATGACCACTACTAAAGACTACAAACAGAAGTTACGGGTTAATGTCATAGGATATAACCCAGTTGGTGGTTTGCCCAGGGATCTTCGTAATTCATGGCCCGGTATCATTCGTGAAATGATGGACGATGAAGATTTTGGTGTGCAATTAAAACGAAATATTCCAAGGACGCAGGAATTGGATATGACCCTTCAAAAACTTACGGATCCGTACCAGCGTATGGCGGCAATTCATGAATATGTTCGTGCCAATATGGCCTGGGACCAAGTTACGAGTATCTGGGCATTGGATGGTGTTAAGAAAGCATGGGAGAAAAAACGCGGCACAAGCGGAGAAATCAACCTGATCCTCGTTAACTTATTGAAAGATGCAGGCTTGAACGCATTTCCTGTTTTGGTGAGTACCAAAGAACATGGAAGGATCAGGCCGATGGATCCTGATGGTGATCAGTTCAATACGGTGATGGCATATGTAACCATCGATTCAAATTTTTATGTCCTCGATGCTACAGATAAGTATACGCCTTCTAACCTGATCCCACCTTCTGTTGTTTATACAGAGGGGCTGGTGATCAGCAAAATCAATGTAGATAAGTCGTGGAAAGAACAAGACTGGGGCTGGCGTACGCTCTGGAATGAAAAACAACAGTACCAGAAACTAGTAAATGTTACTGCCGAATTTGACGGTAAAGCAATAGTAAAGGGAGAAGCTTTCGTTATGTTCAGAGACTATGCAAGAGAAAGGATCAGTGAGCAGATCGAACCCGTTGCGGATAAAACCCTTGCGTACTATACAAGTGCAATTGAGGGCGCTAAGATTTCTGATTTAAATCTAAAGAACGAAAAAAACATTGCACTTCCACTTGAGCATAGCTTTAAGTTTGAAGTGCCTACAGAAGCCAATGGCGACTATTTTGTCTACAACATAAATGCATTCACCGGACTGGAGAAAAATCCATTTACTGCCGAGGAAAGATATGCTGACATTTTCTTCGGATATGCCCAGAAATTTACGCTGCGTGGCAATCTGGATCTGCCGGAAGGGTTTGCTTTTGAAGCGCCTCCAAAGAGTATGAAGATGGTAATGCCAGACAATAGCATTGAAATGTCCAGAATTGTGCAGGTGGAAGGTCAGTCTGCGAAATATGTTATTCAGATCGAAATCAAAAAACCTTTTTACTCACCGGAGGAATATGATTTGTTTTTTGAGTTCTATAAGAAGATGTTCAGTATGCTGAATGAGCCCCTCGTTATTAAGAAAAAATAGTACCATGAAAAAAATCATCTGGCTGTTAGCCATGGGCCTGATCTCTCTAGTTGGGATGGCAGGTGATTCTACAAACATCTACCTTGCATCTACCATCAAAAAAGAGCTGACGGACAAAGCTATTTCAGTTACGCGGCTCCTGCATAAAACGTATACGGTGGAAGGGCCGGATAAGGCTATCGTACAGGTAAGGGAGGTTACAACACTGCTCAGCCCCAAGGCCGAAAACGGCTTGATCTTTACACTTTTCACCGACAAATTCAGGTACCTCGATGAATTAGACCTAAAGCTGTTTGATGCCAATGGAAAAATGATCGAACATACAAAGAAGAAGGATCTGAATTCCTCAATTGCAGGAAGCGGTTTGGTGGAAGATGGGAAGGTTTTCTATGCAAAGCTTTCAACAGCTACCTACCCAGTTACTATGGAAGCAGTATATACCGTTAAGTTGAAAGGCATATATCAGCTTCCGGAGTTTCAATTCTCCAGTCCTTTGCAGTCTGTTGAAGTTGCAAAGTTGGAGCTGAAGCATCCTTCCAATATGGTGATCAATTACAAAATGTATGGAATAAACCAGCAACCCAGACGTACAAACACAGGCGGTATAACTATGCTTGTTTGGGAAGTAAAGGATTTGCCAGCTATCCAACCGGAAGCCAATTCCGGAAACTGGCGTTATACGATGCCTCATGTGACTTTCAATATGTCAAACTTTGAGTACGATGGATATCCCGGTGATATGACCTCATGGAAAACGATGGGATTATGGTATAACAGCATCGTAGGGGGCAATAACCGTCTGAATGCAAGAAACCAGGAAGATGTCAAAACCCTGGTTGCAGGTGTGACTGACCAGCGTGAAAAAGTGAAAAAGTTGTATAATCACCTCCAGAAAAATTTCAGGTACGTCAGTATCCAATTGGGCATTGGAGGATTCAGGCCTTTCCCTGCTGATTTTGTACACGAGAAAAAGTACGGAGATTGTAAAGGTCTTAGTAACTATATGGAGGCCTGCCTGGCAGCAATTGGCATCAGGAGCTATAATGTTTGGATCAATTCAGGCGATGAGGATGTTATTCTGGATGCTGATTTTCCACATGATTCATTTGATCACCAGATATTGATGGTACCCTTGGATAAAGACACCGTCTGGTTAGAATGTACAAGCAATGTGAATGATTTCGGACACCTGGGATCATTCACGGAAAATCGATATGGACTTGCACTAACAGAGACGGGGGGCAAACTGATCAGGACTCCCGCAGGCAAAGCGTCTGAGAACATTCTTATTTCATCCTCCACCATTAAATTGAGTGCGGAAGGTGAGGCGGAGATCCAAACTGCCATGCAATGTACCGGTCAGTTTAAATACCTGATGATTGAATTGTCAAGAATCTCAGCGGATGAACAAAAGACCTATTTGCTGAATTTTTTTGGCATGAAACAGCCAGACGAATTCAAACTCACCTACGATGTCAAAAAGGACCAGGGTTATGTCACTAACATTGAGTTGTTTGCTGAAAAAGGGTATGAATTCAAGGCCGGATCCAAACTCTTTTTCAGGCCACGAATCTATAAAAACTGGTCTATAAAATTAGAAGAGAATAAGGATCGAAAACAGGATTTTTATATCGATTATCCTTTTACAAAAATCGACACAACTATTTTTATCTTGCCAGAAGGCATTGAAGTGGAAACCCTGCCTAGCGCATGGAAAACACAGTTCAGCGCTGGCAACTATGAATCTAACTATTGGTTTGATAAACCTTCACGCAAACTATACGCGGTCAGCAAGTTGACGCTTCAGAAGCACAACATCCAGGCTTCTGCTTATCAGGAAGCTAAGAAGTTCTTCGACCAGGTGCTGGATGATGGAAACCAGAAAATTATTTTATTGAATAACAACGCACTAACAAAGCTTTAACAGATTGCCAAACCTCTTGAGGGGCTTAATTATCCACATTTATACGCCTATTTGATTTTGGCATAATTATGGATTATTGCTTGATATCTTTCTCAAGGGTTTAGGGTTGAAACTAAAGGGGGCTCATGTCTATGAGCCTCTTTCTTTTTGGGGTATGTTCCTCGCAGATTATCAATGATTTAGAAACCCTTTGGGCAACCGGTACTGCCCCGCATGGCATCACGGGCTCCTTTACCGGCGTTGACCTTAAACGTTGCCGTTACCCCCGAGAAATAGTACCAGTCTTTAAAATTAGGCCCGCCCCTGATCGTACCATCCGCGGGATAAACGCCGGGGTTATTTTTAACCTCATCCCCCCTGTACGCCAGATCAACAGCCACCTGGCCCTTTTGGGAGAGTAGATAGGCCTGATCTACATAGGTTGTGCTCAGATCGTCCAGATAGTCTGTATTCGTCTTCCGTAGCCCTACTTCCCAGGCAATAGCAATATTATCATTCACCCTAAACCTTATCCCCGCTCCTATGGGGAATGAGATCTGAGTGAGAGAATACGGCTTCCTGTCTGGATACAATGCCAGACCCTGCCCTTCTGTGCTAAGAGGCTTCAGAAAAACCTTGCCATATACAGAATCATTGGTGTAGGGATTGAAATGAAAAACAGCGATGCCACCAAACAAATAGGGTGTGAATTTGAAATAATCGAGATCTAATATATCATAATGTGCGGTCAGGGAAAATTCCGTAAGGCTGGTTGAAAAATTCAGGTTCCTCGCAACAAGTAAGGGGTCCGTCGCATACAGGTCGTTAGCCCCCAGTTTTGCAAGACTGATCAAACCCCTGACCCTGAAATGCCCGTTAAAGACATAGCTGCCACCAAAGCCCAACACCATCTTAGAATTACGCATGGAATAGCGCTTCTCCATCATATCCCCCTGGTAATTGGATGTTCCTGCAAACAGGTCCACAGCATATTGCTGGCCAACCGATATGGAACTTGTCAATGCAAATACAGTTATCAAGAGGTATACGCGATTTCCGATCATGGATAAGATTTGACGCAAAATTTGCTTCTTCTGCGGTCATTTCATAATTATGAGCCAGATATTTTATCTTTTTAACAAATGTTAGGGAATTGTGAAGGCCGCTTTCTCACTTGTATCGTTTCCCTTTCTTGATCACCATATCCACACCTTGCAAAAGATTGATATATTTCAATACATCTCCTTTAACGGCAATGATATCCGCGTCCTTACCCTCGGAAATGGTCCCAGTTTTCTTTTCAACGCCCATAAAGAAGGCTGGCCAGTAAGTAGCTGATTTGATGGCCTGGAGGGGATCGATACCCATGACCCTTACCCAAACATCCAGCTCATTCCAGGTGCTCTGGCTGTGAAACTTCAAAGGAATGCCGCTGTCAGTCCCAATCAGCATGACCACGCCCGCTTGTTGGAGCTGCTTGAATTTGTTGATCAGGGTAGGTTTCCGAATCGGAGTTAACTGGAAATAGGACAATTGCTCCGGATGTTTGAGGGAGTTTTTAATATCTGCGATTACGGAATCAGGCAGGCCCAGGTGCCAGGATTCATCATCTATTTTCTCGGGATTGTCCCTCACATCTTCATAATTATAAAGGCCTTCCACGGTGGGCGTCCAAAACAAGGGACCCATATTCATTTTGGCCGTTCTTTCTTTGATGGCGTTCAGGATATCTTCCGGATAGCCGGGTGAAGATGACAGACCCGTATGTTCAAAATTATCGACCCCATATTTCAGACCGATCCTGATCTCATCAGGCCGATGGGAATGCCCCACCACTTTCAGCTTATGCTTATGGGCTTCATCGATAATGGCTTTGACCTCGGCCTCCGTCATTTCATCCTGGTCGATCAACTTGATACAATCCACTCCCGCCTTAGCCAGTTCCTGTACCTTTTTACGGGCATCTTCTTCGCCATAGATACCCCAGCGGAATTGCTCTGTTCCGGGATAGGGACGATGCTGCAGGAACGGACCGGAAACATACATGGTGGCGCCGGGGATATCTCCACGGTTGATGGCATCCCGTACCGCTATACTTTCTTTTAGCGGGCCGCCAAGATCCCTGGCGGAAGTAACCCCTGCCATCAGGAGCTGGTGAGCTGACGCCGGCATGATCACTTTTTCAAACAAAGGAGGGTACTTTTTGTCCCAATACGGATAGTCTGAATGTCCGTTGATCATCATGTGCACGTGCATATCCCAAAGTCCGGGCAGCACCGTCATCCCTTCCGTGGAAATGATTTTTGCATTTTTCGGTACCTGCACCTCTCCTATCCTCCCCACTTTAATGATCTTTTCACCCTGGATGAGGATCACGGAATTATAGACCGGTTTACTACCGTAGCCATCAATCATGGTACCACCAACAAGCGCTGTAATGTTTTGGGAATAAACGGCCGGGACGAGAAGAAGAAAGACGAGAGCTATCAGAACCTTTTTCATGTCAACCGATTTGATCATGAAATATAAGAAAAAGGACGCATCACCATCTACCAAAAAAAAGTCCAGGCAGTGCCTGAACTTATTTTTTTGTCGGGAAGACAAGATTCGAACTTGCGACCCCTTGCACCCCATACAAGTGCGCTACCGGGCTGCGCCACTTCCCGAACTAAGGGGTGCAAAAATAAGACTTAATTCCTTTTACGCAAAATCCAATCGCTAACATTATCTTCGCGCAATTCCCCAATCATGCATATCCTTATTAAAAAGGCGCATATTCAGGACCCTGCCTCCCCTTTTCATCAAACCCGGAAAGACATTCTAATTATTAATGGCATCATCAATGCCATCGATGACCACATTGAAGCTGCTGATGCGGAAACGGTTGACGTTCCCGATCTGGTGGTCTCGCCGGGGTGGGTTGATCTCTTTGCGCATTTTTGTGATCCTGGTTTTGAGCACAAGGAGAGCCTGGAAACAGGTGCAGCCGCAGCGGCCGCCGGCGGGTTCACACATGTTCTCCTCGTCCCCAATACCAGCCCGGCCATTCATTCCAAAAGTCAGGTAGAATATATCGTAGAGAAGAGCAAAACACTGCCGGTTCATCTTCACCCCATTGGCGCCGTCAGTCGGAATGCAGAAGGCAAAGAACTTGCTGAAATGTATGATATGCGTGCTTACAAAGCCATGGCGTTCAGCGATGGCCTGCAGGCAATACAGTCGGCCGGCATGCTCATCAAAGCCCTTCAGTATGTGAAGGCCATTGACGGTGTGGTGATCCAGCTCCCTGATGATAAATCCATAACACCGGCCGGACTGATGAATGAGGGTATCATCTCCACAAGGCTTGGCCTGCCCGGAAAGCCGGCAATGGCAGAAGAGATCATGGTGGCGAGGGACATCAAACTAGCGCGGTATACAGATTCCAAATTGCATCTAACGGGGATCACTACCGCAAAATCTTTGGAGTATGTCCGAAGGGCCAAAGAAGGCGGACTAAAAGTGACTTGTTCCGTAACACCTTATCATCTTTTTTTCACGGATGAAGATTTGCAGGGCTATGATACCAACCTGAAAGTAAATCTTCCCCTGCGTACCAGAGCTGATGTAGATGCCCTTCGCAAAGGCGTTGAAGAAGGAACGATCGATTGCATTGCCACGCATCATCAACCGCATGAATGGGACAGCAAGACCTGTGAATTTGAATACGCGAAGCCGGGAATGATCGGGCTGGAAACCTGTTACGGTGTTCTGGCTACCCTTGGTCTGTCCACAGACACCATCGTCAGGGTGTTATCTTCCGGTCCCCGGGATATCATTGGCCTTTATAATCAGGGGATCAAAGAAAAAGTTGCTGCAGATCTGACCCTGTTTGTAACAAATCATGCCTTTACAGTTACTAACGATAGTATCCGTTCCAAGTCCCGCAATACACCGTTCATGGATAAAACACTAAAGGGTAAAGTTGTCGGGATTGTGAACAAGGATGGATTATATTTGAATAATTAAAATACAACGATGACTACAGAATCCACTGCGAAAAAGTCGAACGTACTGTTGCAATACGGCCTGTTTAGTGCTATTGCATCCCTGTTATTTTTTGTGGTACTTTACCTATTGGGTAGTGAATCATTCGTAAGCCCTCTGGCTTTCCTGTCTTTTTTGATACCAGTTGTATTTGCAATACTGGCGTGCTTAAAAGCAAAGAGGGAAAATGACGGATTCCTGTCGTTCCGGGAAGCTTTGAAAATTTCATTTGGTATATCTGTGATCACAAATATTGTGGGTTCCCTTTTCAGTTACCTTCTTTTCAACTTTATTGATACTTCATTTGCGGAAAGCGTGAAGCAGGTAAATATTGAACGCACACAAAAATTCATGACAAAATTCAAAGTACCTCAGGAAGAAATAGACAAGGCGATCAATAGCATGATTACTGAAAACATGTACTCTTTTGGTAAAATCATCCAAGGGTTCATGTTCACGTGTATTGTTTACTTCATCGCCAGCCTCATCGTGGCTGCCATCGTAAAGAAAAAGAAACCAGAATTCGCTGAATAAGGATTTACATGGATGTAAGCATCATTGTTCCGCTGAAAGATGAAGAAGAGTCCCTGCCTGAGCTTTGCGCCTGGATCAAGCGTGTAGTTGACCAGCATCGTTATAGCTATGAGGTGATCCTCGTGGATGATGGAAGTGCAGACCAATCATGGGAGGTTATTCAACAGCTCAGCAACCAGAACCCTCATATCAAAGGCATCAAGTTTCAACGGAACTACGGAAAAAGTGCGGCCCTCAATGAAGGATTTGGTGCTGCTTCCGGAGATGTGGTAATCACCATGGATGCAGATCTGCAGGATAGTCCCGATGAGATCCCGGAGTTATACCGGATGATCACGGTTGATGGTTTTGACCTCGTGAGCGGATGGAAAAAGAAGCGATATGATAATGTGATGACCAAAAACCTGCCATCCAAATTCTACAATGCGGTTACCCGTAGAATGTCCGGTATTTATCTGCACGATTTCAATTGCGGCCTAAAGGCATATCGTAAAAAAGTGGTGAAGTCCATAGAGGTGTATGGCGAAATGCATCGCTACATTCCTGTACTCGCCAAATGGGCCGGTTTTAAAAAGATCGGCGAAAAAGTAGTGGAACACCGGGCCAGGAAGTATGGAGTGTCCAAATTTGGATGGGAAAGATTTGTAAATGGTTTTTTGGATCTTACCTCCATCATGTTCATTGGAAAATTTGGGAAGAAGCCGATGCAGTTTTTCGGGCTTATCGGTTCTTTATTCTTCTTTCTCGGTTTTATTTTCGTTTCTTACCTGGTAGTCTCTAAATTATTGCAGCCTGAATTTGGGGTTACCAATAAACCCGCGTTTTATCTCGCCCTTACGGCCATGATCATTGGCTCCCAGTTTTTCCTGGCAGGCTTTCTCGGAGAACTGGTCACCCGTAATGCCCCGGAGAGGAACAGTTACATGATCGAGGAAAGGGTTGGCCTGGGTAATGCCTGATCAAAAACATATCGTGATCCTCGGACCCGCCTATCCCCTCAGGGGTGGTGGTATGGCCACTTTCAATGAACGACTGGCCAGGGAGTACATACGTCTTGGGCATCGCGTAACCATCTATACTTTTTCGCTTCAGTATCCCTCTTTTCTTTTTCCCGGTAAATCCCAATATTCAACCGAGCCGGCCCCCACAGACCTTGATATCAGGGTGATGGTCAATTCCGTTAATCCGTTCAACTGGGAGGTAGTTGGTCGCGAATTGAAAAAGCTTGCGCCCGACCTTATCATTGTCCGGTATTGGTTGCCACTCATGGGGCCTTCCCTCGGAAGGATCCTGCGTATTGCGAAAAAAAATCGGAAAACAAAAGTGGTTTGTATCGCAGACAATGTGATGCCGCATGAGAAGCGGCCGGGTGATGTATGGTTCACGAAGTATTTTGTGAAGGCACCCGATGCGTTTGTGACGATGAGTGAAAAAGTACAATCAGACCTTTTGATGTTTGTTAAACACAAACCCATCCAGCTGCTCCGTCATCCGCTCTACGATAATTTCGGAGATTCGCTTCCAAAGGCTGAAGCGAGAAGATACCTTGGTCTTCCGGAAACCGGCAAACTGATCCTTTTCTTCGGATTCATCCGGGCGTATAAAGGGCTTGATCTCCTCATCAGGGCCATGGCAGATCCTGAAGTACGCGCACAACAAATCAAGCTGCTAGTAGCTGGTGAGTTTTACCAGGATGCCCAACCCTATCTGGACCTCATCCGTGAACTTCATTTGGAAGATGCCATTATTCTCAGGACCGAATTTATTACCGATAGTGAAGTCAGGTATTATTGCAGCGCGCCGGATTGTATTGTTCAGCCTTATCGCAACGCCACACAGAGTGGTGTTACACCGTTGGCGTACCATTTTTCCAAGCCGATGATCGTGACCAATGTGGGCGGACTTCCTGCGATGGTTCCTCATAAAAAAGTAGGACTCGTAGCTTCACCAGATCCATCGTCCTTAGCTGCACAGATCATCCGATTTTATACGATGGGAGAAAACCATTTCCTACCTTATATAGAAGTAGAAAAACAACATTATTCCTGGCAGGCATTTGCTGAGTCTATCTTACAACTGGCACATGATCATCAAGGCTAAGGCCCCCTTCAGAATTGGTCTGGCCGGCGGCGGCACAGATGTAGAACCTTATGCAAGTTTGTATGGCGGCGAAGTGATCAATGCAACCATCGGCCTGTATGCAAGGGTTGCATTGGAAGCCACATCTGACGGAATGGTTTATCTGGAAATGAAGCCCCATGCTCCGCTGGAATTTCCTATTCGCACCCCCCCACCCAACGAGGGGGACATCAGGGATCTTTTCACGGTCACGTATAACCGATTTATGCAGCAATACGGTACGCCTTTTGGTGGTTTATGTGTGACCATTACCAGTGATGTTCCTTACGGATCTGGTTTGGGCACCTCATCTACCGTTATGGTGACCATCATAGGCGCACTGCTGAAGCTATATGGATTGCAGTGGACACGCGAAGAAATTGCTGCATTTGCCGTGGACACAGAAAGGAATGTCCTGGGATGGGCAGGTGGTAAACAAGACCAATTTGCGGCCGTGTACGGAGGCTTCAACCACATGTTGTTTGGGACCAATGGATCCGTAACAGTGCAATCACTTGCGTTGGATACCTCCTTCATTTCCCTTTTAGAACAAAGCATGTTGTTATATTATAGCAGGCAACATCGGCACTCCTCCCGGATCATTGAAGAGCAGCAGGCAAGGATCATTGCAGGAGAACATGACTCCCTGGAAGCCACCCATTATTTGAAACAGCTTGTTGGTGATATGCACAAAGCGCTGATCCATGGTAAGCTCTCGGGCCTTGCAGAAACCTTTGCATTGAGCTTTGCTGCGAAGAAGAAAATTGCAACCGGCATAACCAATCAAGAGCTGGAAGCCCTTGTGTCTGCTGCATTGGCCGCAGGCGCAAAAACCGCTAAAATCTCCGGTGCTGGTGGGGGCGGCTTTCTCACCATCATATGTTCTCCCTCCACTAGAACAAAGGTTCAAGAGGCTTTGCATACATTTGATGGACAAGCATATCCTTTTCATTTTACGAACCAGGGGTTACACGTTATCTTAGAATAATATGGACGACAAAATTCAATCGCTGATCCGGGCTTCTATCGATGTGAAGCAAATTCTTTTACAAAATGAGGAGATCACTAAAACCATCAGAAACGTGGTAGACATCACGGTGAATGCTTTGCAGCATGGACATCGATTATGGTTTTGCGGTAACGGAGGCAGTGCCGCTGACGCGCAACACCTTGCCGCAGAATTCACCGGAAGATTCTATAAGAACCGCAGAGCCCTGCCGGCGGAAGCCTTTCATTGCAATACGTCTTACCTGACAGCAGTTGCCAACGATTATAGCTATGATGAAGTATATGCCAGAATGGTAGAAGGCGTATGTGAGGAAGGCGACATCTTATTTGGCTTTTCCACTTCGGGTAATTCTGTGAACATCGTCAATGCGTTCCGTGCTGCCAGAGCCAAAGGAGTGATTACCGTAGGCATGACAGGTGACAGTGGCGGAAAGTTGAAAGCCTTGTCTGACTATTTTCTTCCCGTTCCTTCCGCAGATACACCAAGAATTCAGGAATCCCATATTCTGTTGGGCCATATCATCTGTCAACTGACTGAAGAAGAATTTTTCCGCCAATGATGTCCACTGAGATCATCATCCTTGCAGGTGGCCTGGGTACAAGGATCAAACCAGTCCTTGGGGATACCCCAAAGTGCCTGGCACCGATTGGCGAACAACCTTTCCTGCATTACCTCATTCACTATTTTCAAAGCCAGGGCATCCAAAAGTTTGTTTTCAGCCTTGGACATGGTCATACAGAAATTGAAACCTACCTGAACAGCTACAAAGAACCCCTGGACTATATGATCTGCAAAGAAGAGACGCCGCTGGGAACTGGTGGTGCAGTGCTGAATGCTTTACGGTTCACAAGCCTCCCCTCTGTTTGGGTGGCCAATGGGGATTCATTTTTATCAGCATCCCTTGACCCCATGGCTGCGTTTTTTGATATGTGCGGGGCCGAATGCGTTGTTGCATTAGCTGAGGTGAAAGACACCGCAAGGTATGGCAGCGTTCAATTGGCAACAGACTACAAGGTAACTGGATTTGCAGAAAAAGGGAACGCTGGTAAGGGTTGGATCAATGCGGGCATTTACCTTCTGAACAAAAGACTTTTTACTGCGCACGAATGGCCTGAAAGGTTTTCTTTTGAACAGGATTACCTGAATGCGTACTGCGCTGCGGCCCGATTTTTTGGATATCGGTACCGAAACTATTTTATTGATATAGGTGTTCCGGAGGACTTGCAGAAAGCTCAAAATGAATTGATCCGTTATGCTACCTGAAATTTTACTTCAAGCAAACAAAAATTGGACCCTTTTCCTTGATCGGGATGGCGTTGTCAACCTTGAGAAGGAGAATGATTACATCAGAATGCCATCGGAATTCTTTTTTCTTGATCATGTGCCTGAAGCCATGGCGATATTTGCCAGACTGTTTGGAGAGATCTTCATCGTCACCAATCAAAAAGGAGTGGCAAAAGGTTTAATGACTGAAGAGGATTTACAGGATATCCATCGATATATGTTAAAGAGCGTTCAACAGGCAGGCGGCCGGATCAGCAAGGTATATTATTGTACGGCAGCAGATGATAACCATCCAAACCGTAAACCCCAGACTGGGATGGCGTTTCAGGCAAAGGCAGACTACCCTGAAATCGATTTTTCAACATCCATCATGGTAGGCAATACCTTGAGCGATATGGCTTTTGGTCGTGCAGCCGGGATGTACACCGTTTTCATACAATCTTCCAAACCCATGCCGAAGCTTCCGCATCCCGCCATTGATGCCGTATTCCCCAGCCTGTATCTGCTTGCTAAAGCTTTGCAAAAACCCACGCGATGAGCATAATTTTTCGCAAATTTGCAGATATGGCCATTATCCGAATATCCATCTTGCTTCTTCTGCTTTCATTGGGAACAATGGGCAGCAGCGCCCAAACAGGTAAGACAGCAAATCTTGCCCAGCTGAAAGAAAAGGAAGATTCCCTGAAGGCCATTGCACCAAATATTGTGATGGCCCGTGAGGCAGGGGATCGATTTCGTGCCGACAGCCATTTCACCCGTCTCTTGGTACGTGCCCTTAAAGTTCCCCATTCATTCAATTATCCGTTTGATTCCATCCTCAATATTTCACGCCTCTATGCGCCGGATTCATCTTTCAGGATCTTTACCTGGCAGGTGGTTAAAGACGAAAGCATGGCCAGACGTCATGGTGCTATTCAAATGAAGACAGCAGATGGTTCGCTAAAGTTGTTTCCATTGATTGATAAGACGCTTATGGTGGAGAATCAGAATGACACCATCACCGGGCCTGAAGCATGGATTGGCGCGATATATTACAAGATCGTGAAGACCCAGCACGAAGGGAAAAACTTCTATACATTTCTTGGGTACGATGAACATAGCATGCGCAGTACCAAGAAGCGTATCGAAGTCATGCATTTTGATACCCAAGGAAAACCCGTGTTCGGGGGCCCATATATCAGCTTCCAGGAGGATTCATTGCGAAAACCCACGCAAGCGAGATTTGCGATTGAGTATAAAAAAGACGGGAATGCGCGTCTTCAGTTTGATCAAGACATGGACATGATCATCTTTGATCACCTGATTCCTGAGAACGGCGAGAAGAACAAGCTATACACCTATATCCCCGATGGAGATTACGAAGGATTCAAATGGAAAAGTGGGAAATGGGTACATGTAGACAAAGTATTCAACTTCGCACTTAAAGATGGAGAGGTGCCATTACCATCTCCGCTTACGGAAGATAAGTTTGGAAATAAGGGCGGTACAACGCCAGCCCCAAAGAAAAAGAAAGGCGGAAATTAATCCAGTTTCAATACTGCTAAGAACGCTTCTTGCGGTACTTCTACAGATCCGATCTGTCTCATCCGTTTCTTACCCTCTTTCTGCTTCTCCAATAGTTTCCGTTTACGACTGATATCACCGCCATAGCATTTGGCTGTAACGTCTTTACGCAAAGCAGAGATGTTTTCCCTGGCCACGATCTTTGCGCCGATGGCAGCCTGGATCGCGATCTGGAACTGTTGCCTGGGAAGCAGTTCTTTCAATTTTTCACAGAGTTTACGGCCAAAATCTTCTGCCCGGCCTCTATGGATCAATGCGCTAAGGGCATCCACTTTTTCTGCGTTCAGCAGGATGTCCATCTTCACGATATTGGCTTCACGCATTCCGATGGGATGGTAATCAAATGAAGCGTACCCACGGGTCTGACTTTTCAGCTTATCGTAGAAGTCAAATACAATCTCCGTCAGTGGCATTTCAAAGATCAGCTCAACCCGGTTGGTGGTAAGGTAACTTTGGTTCAACAGGTTGCCCCGTTTGCCGAGGCAAAGGGTCATGATATTGCCGATGTATTCCGGTTTGGTAATGATCTGCGCCCGGATATAAGGTTCTTCAATGCGATCGATCTTTACGGGATCGGGCATCTCGGATGGATTGTTTACAATCACTTTTTCCCCTGACGTGGTGTAAGCAATAAAGCTTACGTTGGGTACAGTGGTGATCACCGTTTGGTTGAATTCACGTTCCAGCCTTTCCTGGATGATCTCCATGTGCAAGAGACCCAGGAACCCGCAACGAAATCCAAAGCCCAGGGCTTGTGAGGTTTCGAGTTCATAGCTGAGAGACGCGTCATTCAGCTGCAGCTTATCCATACACTCCCGCAACTCTTCAAAATCTTCGGTATCAACCGGGAAGATTCCGGCAAATACCATCGGCTTTACTTCTTCAAAACCTTTGATCAGTTCTGGTGTAGGGTTGTTTACAAGGGTAATGGTATCACCCACTTTTACTTCTTTGGCATTCTTGATTCCCGTAATGATATAGCCTACATCTCCACAGGTTACTACGGGTTTCTCCGTCATCTTGAGTTTCAGGATACCCACTTCATCCGCCCCATATTCCTGGTCTGTAGAAACAAACTTAACCTTATCGCCTTTCTTGATGGAACCATTCAGGATCCGGTAGTATACGATAATCCCGCGGAAGCTATTGAATACACTGTCAAAGATCAGTGCTTGTAAAGGCGCATCGGGATTACCCTTAGGAGAAGGAATACGTTCAACGATGGCTTCAAGAATAGCGTCCACGCCGATACCGGTGCGGCCACTTGCCAGAAGGATGTCTTCAGGTTTGCAGCCGATGAGTTCAACGATCTGGTCTTTCACCTCTTCAATCATCGCCCCATCCATATCGATCTTGTTGATCACGGGAATGATCTCAAGGTCATTTTCGATGGCCAGGTAAAGATTGGAGATGGTTTGTGCCTGAATGCCTTGCGTTGCATCTACAAGCAGCAGGGCGCCTTCGCAAGCGGCAAGTGCACGGCTCACTTCATAGCTGAAATCCACATGGCCCGGTGTATCGATAAGGTTGAGGATATACTCCTGCCCTTTTTGTTTGTAATTGATCTGGATGGCGTGGCTCTTGATGGTGATGCCTTTCTCCCTTTCAAGGTCCATATCATCAAGCACCTGGTCCATCATATCTCGTTCACTAATGGTATCGGTTACCTGCAACAACCTGTCAGCCAGCGTACTCTTACCATGGTCAATATGCGCGATAATGCAAAAATTCCTAATATTCTTCATTCTGGATCTCCTTGGAGGAGCGGCAAAGTTACGAAAAACTCACTGCCCATCTGTATTTCGTGTTACAATGGTGGAAAAACAATGACTTAATTCAGCACATTCTTTAAAAGGTTCCTGATTTCAGCTATTTTCGCATCAAATCACTTGCATGAGCCTTCTGGAAACTTTTGAAACAGCTGTTGCAGACAGCAAATCCCTTTCGTCTAAACCCAGCAATGAAACCCTCTTACAATTGTATTCCCTGTACAAACAAGGTACGGAAGGTGATAACCAGGCAGAACCGCCAGCAAACCCTTTTGATTTCGTAGCTAAGGCAAAGTACGAAGCTTGGAGCGAGCAATCTGGTAAATCCAGGGAGCAGGCTATGCAAGACTACATTGATCTGGTGAACAAACTGAAAGGTTAAGTAAAGAACACACCCAAGCGGCGGTATAGTTCCCTGAATTGTTTACCAATGACGGGATAACTGAATTTTTCTGCGGCATCTTTCCGGATGGCCTCATAATTGAAGTGCAACCTATTGCTCATGAGGTCAAGGATCGCTGAGGTCAGCGCCTGCTCGTTACGCACAGGAACTACAATGCCGTTCCCTGCATGGATCGCCTCTGCAGAACCACCCGCATCGGAAGTGATCACCATCATCCCACTACAGAGTGCTTCCACAATCACACAAGGAAAGTTTTCATCAATGCTGAACATGAGGAGCGCATCTGAGTTTCGCATGTGGTCAGCTACTTTTTCATGGGGTAGGTTTGGGATGTGAACCAACCATGGCTGATCTTTCTTCCACGGATAATGCGAATTGGCTTCACCCCCAAGAACAGTAAACATAAAATCCTGCCGGACCATATAAACTTTTTCCATCACGCGCATGATTCCTTCAATGTTTTTTTGTGATGTCAGTGTTGATGCATGGAGAATTTGAAATACGTCATGAGCTTTTTTCTCCCCGGGATAAAACAATGACGTATCTGCAACATTATGAATGGTGTCAACGATACCAAGATTAAACAGTTGCTTCAGGATGTTACCAACAGTAGTTGAGACATTGGTCACACCAGCAGCTTGTTGAAAAACCCTGGCGACCATTTCCCGATGACGTGTGGAGCGTCTCACAAAATGATCAGGACCATCACCCACATATTTGCTGGACTGTTCACTCACGATATATGGGATGCCCCATTTGCCCTTTACCCATAGAGCGATGGGGCCCATCTTCATCGGGACATGCACATGAAATAGACAAGGCTTGCCAATTTTTCTGATCAGAAACGAGATGAAATCTTTGGTATTTTTTTGGAATCGATGATGATATTGGAGTCGCTGGAACACATTCCTTCCTTCAGAAGCCTGGCGAAACTGGATGATGATCTCCATCAGTGTCCCCTCCTTCCGTACAACATAATTCACCTGTTCTTTGATCTCTGGAGCATGGATGGTATGGATAACCAATACCGGAAAGTCTACACATTGCGCATGGCGCTGGATGAAGTCGCCATTGGCAGGATAGGTTTTGGAAGGGTACCAGCTGGCAAGCCAGATGACAGGATAGTGAAGATCCAGGGGAATATCTTTCTTAAGCAGATATGTTTGCTCGTCAACCATCAGCTGCGTTGTTCAAATTGAGATTTAACAAACTTCCGTATCCAGTGAATATCTTCCGAATTCACAATGCATTTACGCCAGTCATAGCCGGCATACCTGCAATAAAGGAAATAACTCAGTATAAAACTACATCCATATCCCAGCGTAGACGCAATTGCAGCACCATAGATCCCTTTACCAGGAATAAGACTGATGTACAACAAGAGGGCCAGTAAAGTGCCTCCAAGCATACTATACAGGTTGTACCGTATCAAACCCTTTCCTGCAAAATAACCAGACAGAAAAATCTGGGCGGACAAAAAAAATGCACCCGGCAGAAGCAGCAGTAACACCACTACACTTGAGTTAAAAGCGATACCGAAGAACAGGGGTAAGGCAAACGGAACCAGTATGGCAACCGGGATCAATAGTACCAGATTAAAACTGTTGAGAAAACGAAACACCCGTTCATGCACCTGATCCTCCAGATTTCCGGAAGCAATCCTCGGCAGGATAATGCCCGACAACAATGCAGGCAAAATCAAGGTCATCTGTACCAACCGTATGG
The DNA here is from genome assembly GCA_046317915.1 of Sphingobacteriales bacterium. GTDB lineage: Bacteria > Bacteroidota > Bacteroidia > Chitinophagales > Chitinophagaceae > Pollutibacter. Next base: position 24,581 of record JBKCVJ010000026.1, on the reverse strand, counting down.
GTAGTGCATACAAACCCAAAGCCTCTGCGCCATGATAATATTGAACCATCCACAAGTCTACCCTGGTCAGTAAAAAGTAAAGCAGGTTTGCCAAAAAGGCGTTAAAGGAGTATTTCCATAAAGACTGCGTATTAAAATGCACTGACCCTTGCAGCGTAATCTTCTTTCTGGACAATCCAATGACCATCCAGACCAATTGTAGTACCTGAGAAAGGATGAACAAATGAATCACCAGGTCTCCATTGGTTTGGATGGAATGCCGATATACAAACAAACTGACAGCAAGTAAAATGTTCATAAATGCCAACAACCGGTGATAGTTGACCAGGTAGCCGTAACCGTTATAAAGCGAATAGTACTTCTCGGAAAGTATAATGGTAGCTACAAATAATACGCCTGCTACTCCATTGAAAACATCAGTACTGTTGAACACAAAGAAATGGCCTTGCCGATGGAAAATGATCCATTCAAGGGTGATGATCAGCAGAACCTGTATAAGCGTGGATACCCAACTGATCTTTATCAACCATTTTTTACTGACGTCCCTGGAAGAAGCATGAAAAAGGATACCTGCGGGAAGACCAAGTGATGTGAAGGTCAGTAGAAAATTAGCGTTAACGATCATGAGTGCGTAAGCACCAAATCCAATAGGGCCGGCCAATCTGGAGATCAGGATGGTGTTAATCAATTGAAACAGGAGAAATATTCCCCTGTAAACTACATTCTGACGGATTTGCCGGGCCAGCCCCATAGGTATATCTTAGTTTACTCAGGCCAATGCCTCAATGATCAGCCCAAAATCATCTGCCTGCAAAGAAGCACCACCCACAAGTCCACCATCCACATCAGGCTTTGAGAACAATTCTTTTGCATTGGATCCTTTTACACTGCCTCCATATAAAATGGAAATCTGGTTGGCAAGATCTGAACCATATTTATTAGACAGAATGGAACGAAGGTGTGCATGCATGTCCTGGGCCTGATCTGCAGTTGCCGTCTTGCCTGTGCCAATGGCCCAGATCGGCTCATATGCAATCACAATCTGCAGGATCTGTTCGGCAGTCAAATGGAAAAGACTTTCTTCCAGTTGTTTTTCCACATGCGCATTTTGGGTACCATCTTCCCGGATAGCCAGAGGCTCTCCGCAACAGAAAATGGGCTGCAGGCTTTTCGCAAGGGCTTCATTGACTTTCTCAGCAAGTATGGCATTGGTTTCTCCATTGTATTCCCGGCGTTCGGAATGCCCTAAAACCACAAATGGAATCTTTAAGGATTGCAGCATTTCAGTAGAGACTTCCCCGGTATAAGCACCGGCGGATTTCTGATGGCAATTTTGTGCAGCCACTGCATAGTTCTGTTTACCATTTACCTTTGAGGACGCAATCTGTAAATAAGGAAATGGAACCGCAAACACCACGTGGCTGTTTGCGGACAAGTTGATGTTCTTGGACAAAATAGCATCAAGAAGTTGTTCTCCTTGTTCCAAACGCAGATTCATTTTCCAATTTGCTGCTGCAATTTTTTTTCTCATATGTCTTGGTTGTAAATTTCAGTTAGTTGTTTCAACAATCCTTCATCAGGTGTCTGGTGCTTCAGCTTCATCCATTGACGTATATTGTCCAATGCTTTATCGATCCGGTATCGTTCCTCCCCTCCTGCTCCCCAACTAAAACTGGGAATAAATTTAGGGAGAAGGCCTCCGGATTGAAATATGTTGGCACTTACTCCAATTACTGTTCCGGTATTGAATGAGGAGTTGATGGCACAAGTGCAGTGATCTCCCATGATCAAGCCGCATTTGATACCTGCTTTTTTCCACTGACCGGATGCCATATGCCAGACCTTTACCTCAGCGATCGCATTGCGGATATTGGAGCAGGAGGTTCCCGCACCGAGGTTGCACCAAGCACCAATAACCGCATCACCAATATAACCATCATGGGCCTTATTACTGAAAGCAGTAAAAATGCTGTTCTTGACCTCCCCTCCCACAACGCATCCCGGGCCAATGGTGGTACCACCATAAATGGCCGCGCCCATTTTTACTACGGCTCCTGCGCCAATAGATAATGGCCCGCGCAACATTGCCCCTTCCATTATGGTAGCGCCAGCACCTACATATATCGGCCCATGGGTTGTATTGAAATAGGCATAGTTGATATCGGTAACATCTTCAAGGAATATGCCGTTCCCACCAATCCGCTTGTTGGTATCGTTCAGTGATGAAGAATTCCGTCCTGTAGTGATCAGCGCAAAATCAGCAGTGATGGCCCAGGCATTCAGTTCAGGAAGTTCCCATGGATAATTGAAGGTCCGATAGGTGTCCGTGTCAGCCATGGCTGCCGCCCAGCCGGAGGACTGCAATCGGTCAAAAAAAGCCTTTGACGGAATCAGGTTAGAAGGGACCTCTCCTTTGACATCAACACTGGCGTGCTCCCATTTTTCACGAATGGTCAGGATACCCACCCTGATGTCAGCAGAGTGCCTCGTAAGGGTGAGTGGAAAAAGGTTTTCCCTGCCATGCGCTTCGTGAAACTCAATCATGCCCGGCTAAGCTACGAAAAATAAAAAACCCTCTTTGGAGGAAGAGGGCTTTTTAAAATGAAGCGAATAGAATTACTTCTTCGCGTATTTCTTGTTGAATTTGTCGATACGTCCTGCTGTATCCACCAGCATTTTCTGACCAGTGAAGAAGGGGTGGGAAGTATTAGAGATCTCCAATTTTACAAGTGGATACTCTTTGCCGTCTTCAAATGTGGTTGTTTCTTTAGTTTGAGCTGCAGAGCGTGTCAGGAATGTTTTTCCATTGCTCATGTCTTTGAATACAACGAGCCTGTATTGCTCAGGATGGATACCTTTTTTCATGTTTTATTTTTTATGCATGGATTTGGCCATGCTTTTTAATGAGTTGGCAAAGCTATATCAAATCGGTCTTATTACCAAAACAAACGGACTAACTGCGCATATTCTCATACTGCAGTGGAAATTCCAGTTCGGCACCCCTGCAAAGTTGTATAACATCCTGTAAATCATCGATTTTCTTCCCAGTCACCCTAACCATATCGTCCATGATCTGGGCTTGTACCTTCAGTCCGGAATCCTTGATGAGTTTGACCAGCTTTTTGGCATCCTCCTGCTTAAGGCCATTCCTGACAGAAACGGACTGCTTAACCACTTTTCCGCTGGGATGGCTTTCTTTGCTGAGATCAAAGGCCTGGGGGGCAATCCCTTGCTTATTGGCCCGGTTGATCAACACATCAATCAATTGACGCATTTTCATGTCATCATCGGTCTCAATATTGAGGACATAGTCTTTCTTATTCAGGTCAATGACTACGTGTGCGTCCTTAAAGTCAAATCGATTGGTGATCTCTTTTTTGGTTACGTTTACGGCGTTGTCCAAAAGCTGACCATCAACCTTGGAAACAATATCAAAACTTGGCATAAAAAACTACATTTAGCTCTGCCAAATGTAGTTAGTTTTTAGTTGATCAAGGAGAGAAATGCTTTCGCTTTCTTATCCGTTGTTTCCCATTTTTACCCGGTTTTGTTCATCGCTTGATCCTCCATTTCTACGTTGTGGTAATCCCTTGATGGGCTTACCGAAACGATATAGGAAACTGATGGTCACCTGCCTTGTATCCCTCACGTTCCTGAAATAGGCCTGGGTATTCTGGAAATTGATGTTTCCACTAACCTTGTTGGTGTAGAAGAGATCCCGGGCGCTTAGTTTCAGGGTGGCTTTGCCTTTCAGGATCTGCTTGGCGGCACCCGCTGAAGCCTGTCCAAGGGGGTTGATCAGGATCTGGCCTTCTGCACCTTTGGTCCTGTAGAATCCACTCAATTCAGCGCTCCAACCCTTGCCAAATTTGAACTGGTTGTTGATGTTCAGCAAAAGCGTTGTGGCTTCCACATCCACCATTTCATTGTTTAGTTCACCGCTGAACTTACTATAGTTAAGGTTGGTATAAAGAATAGCGGTCCACCATTTTTTTACCGGGATTTGCGCGCTTACTGCAATGCCAGCATTGTCTCGTTTTCCGATGTTCCCCTGGCGAACAATAGTTGCGTAGCCGGCTTCACCATTGGGCAGTTGGATCTGTTCAAATGTTTCGGTATGAAAATCCTTTGTATGACTGTAGTTCACTGTTGTGGTGAGAAACCCTTTGAAAGTATGAGAGACTTCCACATTGTTGGTATACTGTGGTCTCAGGTAAGGATTTCCCGCCTGGTATGTATAGTTGTCAAGAAAGAACAGAAAAGGATTGAGGTCCTGGTAAGCCGGACGGTCTATACGCCTGCCGATGTTAAAGCCCCACTGGTGATTTTTGCTCGCCTCATAGGATACGAACAAGGTTGGGAAAAGATTGCCGTAACTACGTTGGAATGAAGAATCTGGCCGTTGTGGATTACCATGCTGATATCCCTCAAGCCTGGTGTGCTCATAACGCAAGCCTGCCTGCACCCCAAATTTTCCAAACTGACGGTTGTAGTTGAAATAAGCAGCGTTGATGTTTTCCTTGTAATCAAACATATTCGTTTTGCTGTAGTCAATGGCCTCACCCCCATTCGAAACCACATAATAGTTGGCAGCATTGGTAGTATTGACGTAACTCGATTTCAAACCTGTTTCAATTTTGGCTTTGCCGAGGCTTTGTGAATAATCAACCTTGGCGGTGTAAATACGGATCGTTACCGGCAAGTCTCCACGCAAATTTTCCTCATGCAACATATCCATTTTGGGATCAAAGGTGGTATTGGTAAAGGTTTGGGATGTCCTCGCTATGTATCCTGCATAGTCCAGATCTGCAGTCAGTTCCTTACCGGTACTATCAAACCGGTGACGTAAATTCAGGTTTACTGTTCCGTTTTTCCAGATATTGTTGTTGTAGGAATTCGCCTGCACAACACTATCCGTTTGCCCAGCTCCATTCATCAGATTACTTGTACCATTGCTGGCAAAGGATTCCGGATTTCTCAGGCCCGTAGCTACTACCCCAATGGTTGTTTTTTGGCTAAGGAAATAGTCAGCCCCTAATTTTACAGAATAGTTATCGCTGACGTTACGCATATGCGTGAGCTGTTCAAAGATGGCATCTTTGACACCTGTTTGGGGATCGATGAATGTCCGCTTGATCTCGAGATCCTGAAATCCATTCCATTTGCTGTATGACGCGTTTCCAAAAACGTTGAACTTCCCATTGCGGTAGTTAGCGTTAAGGTTGTCATTGCTTCTCCAGTACCTGCCCTGCGTGTAGGCGAGATTCACACTTCCATTGAAGCCGTATTGCTTGTTCTTTTTTGTCCTGATATTGATAATCCCTGAGTTGCCAGCAGCATCATATTTGGAAGAGGGGTTGGTCATGATCTCGATCTGTTCAACGAGACTGGATGGCATACTCTTCAAAAGGTTTGCCAGCTCAGTGGGGCCGAGATATGTAGGCTTCCCATCCATCATCACCAGCACCTGTTGCTTGCCTTTCAGGCTGATATTGCCATCATTGTCTACCGTAATACCGGGTGATTTCTCCAGCACTTCCAAAACCGTTGTACCGGCATTTGTCACCGCTGCATCTACATTCACCACCATCTTATCGATCTTTTGTTCGATAAATGGCTTCTTCGATGTTACCGTTACGGTCTCCAGCTCCTTACTTACCGTTTTCAACTGGATGGCGCCAAGGTCCAGCTCGGCTTGTCTCTCGGTAAGGCTGATCCCTGATTTGGACCAGGAATGAAACCCGGTTCCACTGAGGGTCAAGGTGAATGTGCCCATTGGCAAGCGTTGGAAACTAACTTTTCCGTCGCGGTCAGACAATTCCACTTTCACAACGGCCGTGTCCTTTGCGCGGTAAAGTGTAGCCGTGATCGCCTGCAGTTTGCGATGTTCCGGGTCTTCGATGTTCAGACTGATCCGTCCGGTCTGGGCCTGAAGGGTCAGGCTCAGGAAAATCCATGCTAGTGTTAAAATCCCAACTTTTCTCATACGTTTTGTTTTGTTCCTTATGTTAACCAGTACAGTCCAAAACTAAGTACTGTGCATTACATAGATGCTTGTTTTGTGCTGGATGGCTTATGGACGTGATTTATGGTGATCACGACCGATGATGATACGCATGTAGCTACCAAGCGTTACTGAAACAAGCCCGGTTTGGGATGAATGGCAAAAACCTGAGCAGGAGTGGCGGAATGTGTTTCCAGCGGAAAAATGCAGGATCAGGACAATTTGGTTGATGGCTTCCGGCTCAATGCCATGAGGGCAATTCCGGCAATGACAAGGCCTGTAGAGATTAATTCAGCCTGAGTGGGATGAAAGCCCATGATCGAATAGGTTGAATTCACCCTGATTTTCTCAATCAGGAAGCGCTCAACACCGTTAAAGATGAGGTAAAGCCCAAACAACTGACCTGCTGCCTTGAAATGTTTGCGGAAATACCAAAGTACAAAAAACAAGATAGTGCAGGCGATGATTTCATATAAAGGCGTAGGGAATACCAGAGGATTGAGCTGTGTGCAATAGTTTCCAGTACATCCGGCAATAGGCGCTCCCACTTCATTGACATTATGCGGATAGTTATAGGCCCAGAACCAATTGGGAAGAAAATCGAGGCCTTTGAAATAGGTGTGCGGAATGGCATCCAGCTGTCCGTATTCCTGGACCAGGTACTTGCTGAATGACTGGTTTTGCATCAGGGTTGACTTGAATTGGTCTGCTGCTGCTGGGATAATGGTGCCATCTGTATCAAGGGTATAGGCAGTATTGAATATCCCCCAATCTCCGTCCCCGGAAACCTGACAGCCAATACGACCTGTAGCATAAGATAGCATCAATCCTGGGGCAACTGCATCACAAAGGTGTAAAAGCCCGATGTTTTTCCGTTTGGCATACCAAAGAATAATAGCAGCTGCGCAGATCAAACCGCCGTAAAAAGTCAGTCCACTGGGAGAAAGCAGGTTGGCGATCGGATTCTGAATAAAACGGTCCCAGTTCTCCAGATTGTCAAAAAGTTTGGCACCGAGGAATCCTGCAGCGGCAGCCATGATGGTGATGTCTCCTACCCTTTCATGCGGCCAGATGCGTATCGTTCTTTTCTCCGGTTGCTTCTGTTTTTGTTGATTCTTTTCCCAGAATTTCAATCCGGAAAAAAGGCCACCTAAAACAATGCCACCCAACCATGATCCCTGAGATGAAAAAATATAATCTTGAGGATGTATATCGTCTGCGTTGAAAAAAACGCCGAGGATTTTGTAGCCAACGATGAATCCAAAAACAAAATTTAAAAACAAATCGATGGGCTTTGCTGGCTCACCCACCATCCTGATCTCTTCCTTGTAGGTAAGCAGGCCTTGTTTCTCTTTTCTTCGCAACTCCCTGGACAGCAGCCATGCCGCAAGCACAAAAGAAATCGCTACAAAAAATCCGAAGGAATTGATGTATTTCGTAAAGCCCCAAGGCTCACCGCCAAAGGTCTCTTTCAAAAAATAGTAAAGGTTAGGATACATATCCGCAGATTGGATTGCAAGTATACTTTAAAAACTGTTACCAGTTGACGAAAAAAAAGATCCCGCCGGGGCAGGATCTACTCATCTATATACAAAGCAAATTTGCTTCTTAATTGCAGTATTCACTGAAAGCTGCTATCAGGTTGCTCGCAATCATTTGTGCGGGGCGACCTTCGATCTGATGGCGCTCAATCATGTGCACCAGGTTACCATCTTTGAAAAGGGCGATAGCAGGTGAGGATGGCGGATAAGGCAATAAGAACTCCCTCAATTTGTTCACCGCGTCAATGTCATACCCCGCAAAACTGGTTGTCAGCCTGTCTGGTTTTTTGTCGCTGTTAAACACTGCCATCAAAACTCCAGGACGGGCGCTTCCTGCTGAGCATCCGCAAACTGAATTGATCATCACCAGAGTAGTGCCATCTGCCTTCACGGCCTGCTCTACTTCGTTGATGCTAACTAATTCTTCGAACCCATTGTCTGTCAACTCCTCTTTCATGGGCTGAACTATCTCTGTAGGATACATATGTTATCGTTTTTATTAAAACACAAAATTACTTGATTTTGTTATCTCCACGCCAAGTATGCCACTATGGCGGTTTTAGCAGCGAGACTGTGTCATAATGGCTGCAAATCTGTTGGAAATAAGTACACTTTAGCAGGAAAATTCAAATGGTCTTTGGTTTGTTGGATACCGGTTGTCTTCTTGAACTAAAAAACAAAAAATATGACACACGTAAAATTCAACCAACGTCCTGCAGAAAGAAAAATGAACGCGCTGTTTGAAGATTTCTTCAATCATTTTCCAGGCAAGATTTTCAACGATGATGTTGCAGCAGCATACAGCGTACCCGTGAACATCAAGGAAACAGAAAAATCCTACCTTCTGGAAGTGATTGCACCCGGATTCGAAAAGACAGACTTTAAAGTCAATGTTGACCAGAACCTGCTGACCATTTCTGGTGAAAAGAAAACGGAAACCACATCAGCACAGGAGAGACTTGTACGCAGGGAGTTCACTGCCAAGTCTTTCAAACGCAGTTTTACAATGGATGAAAGCGTTAACTGTGAATCCATTCTCGCGAAGTATGAAAATGGCGTGTTGTTTGTTGAGCTTCCCAAAAAAGAAGAAGCGAAAGCACAGCCAAAAGAAATTAGTATTCAGTAAAGACCGCTAAGCAGTTGGCTTTAATATCCTTCCCCATTCCTGGGGAAGGGTTTTTAGTTTTTTAGCGATTCTGCAACTTTGAACATCGAATAAACAATTAATTTTGCTTCAGACGTAAAACAAATATCCATTGAAAATTATCCTGTCGTTTCTATTCCTGTGTTTAACCGCTTCCCAGGTGCTTGCACAGGATCATAAGAAGGACACTATATATCAACTGGAAGCTGTTATCCCCACTGATTCTGCCCTCCGGATAACCAATCTCAATCCCTATTTCACGATCCACGTGGATTCAATCCTTAGTTATGATCTCAAGATCAACAGGGACACATCGATCTTTTTTTGGTATATCAAGCAAGGGCCGGTAGGCTTGCGTCTCGATAAAAATACAGGCAATCTTTATTTTAAAGCAGAAAAGTCTTTTTTCAGAAGTGGCAAATTAAAATACGATGTGCCGTATAGGGTAGATTTAGGTGTGCAGAATATCAACGATCCGAAAGAGCGGGTTGATACTTCGCTCACCATCGTATTTTACAGTACGGAGATCACGTTGTCAAAGATCAAGCCTGGTGTTATTGGAACTGTTTATGCCGAGGAAGGAGATACAGTTCGTTTCAGGATTCAGTGTGAGGATGGTTCATTTCCTATTGAGAAAGTAGTTTACAACACCAATATGCCCATCACCAGCCTCAAACCTGTCAACAAATGTGACGATGAGTTTGCTTGGGCCATTCCATTTGATTTCATCCGAGAAACAGACACAGCAAAGCAGAAACTGCTCATTATTCAGTTTATTGGTATTGACAAGTTCAGAAACAAAGACACAGCTGATGTTAGAATTTCGGTTAAGCCAGGGATTAATTATCCGCAGAAATACCAGGAGCATCAGGCAGTTACCCAGGAATTGGTGAACTACATCATGAACCTCAAGCTCACGTTTTATGCAATGAGTAAAACCATTAAGTCAAATAAGTCAACCAGGACTGCTTTTGACATTACTGGTTCAACTACTGCATTGGCTGGTACAGTGCTGGCAACTACAGCCAGTAATCCTAATTTGGAAGACCTCGGCAAGATCATGCCCAGTATTGGTCTCACTCTTGTTCCCGTGAAAGAGGCCGTTGCACCAAATAAAATACAGGAGCAGAACACTGCCGCACAGATCCGCGGCATCACCAAAAGGCTAGAGTACATTAAAAGCGAAAATGCGCTTATTGGGGATAGGGATCCGGACGTTCTGGCTAAGACCAGGAAACTGCGGGATGAAATCAAACAGGCTAAATTACAATTGGTGGATCTGCCCGATGTTGAAATGGAAAACATCAGTCCCGAAGACGCCGAGAAATATTTCAATGATCCCAAGGTGATCAAGAAATACAAAATCAAAGTCAACTAATTAGCTAGTAGCTATTAGCTAATAGCTATTGCTTGTCGCAGTCTTTTCTTCGGGTGTCAATCAAGTGTACAATCTTCCAGGCGCCATTGGTTCTCACCAGCTGAAATGAATTGGCGCCGCAGTGCATAAAGTTGCCATCGAAATACAACCGATAAGGTGTCCAGACAGATGCAAGATTGCCGTCAACCTGGATTGACCCATAAGTGATCCTTTCATCCAATTGCCCGGCTTTCAGTTTCTTTATCACAGCACCCATTTCTGTATATCCTTGCGTGCGGATACTTCCATCCCCAACGATGGTCTGCAACACGGCAGATGGATGAAACACACCAACCACCAACGCGGAATCAGCATTCTTCATACCCAGAAACATGCGATCAACCGTCTGTTTGATTGAATCCTGGGTAGTCTGACCCATTACTGACTGAGCACATACCACAAGCGCTACTCCGAGCAAAAACCTAAATACCAATGTTCTAAAAACCATTTTTGATTTTTGACTTTACTTGATATAGCCCAGAATCTTCAGCATACTTTGTGAGGTCTGTTCCTTTGCATAAAGCCAATCCACCAGTTTTCCGTTCCTGTCTCTTTCAACAATTACGTGTTTGGGCGAAGGAATGAGGCAATGCTTGATCCCTCCGTAACCGCTGATCTGGTCCTGATATGCGCCGGTATGGAAGAATCCCAAATAGAGCGGCTCTTTATCTTTTTCTGTTTCCCCGTTGGAATGTACTTTGGGAAGAAACACTTCATTGATATGTTCTTCTGAATCGTAGTAATCATGGCTGTCACAGGTAATTCCTCCCAGCACTACCCGTTGGTAATCGTTCTCCCACTTGTTGACCGGTAACATCAGGAATCGTTCCCCTATACCCCAGGTATCTGGTAGTGTAGTGATGAATGATGAATCAATCATGTACCAGGTCTCTCTGTCGTTCTGATTTTTTTGCCCGATGACACTGTAAATATGCGCCATGCTTTCACCAACGGTATAGCTGCCGAACTCCGTGTAGATATGAGGCATTTTAACCTTAGCCTTTTTGCAAGCCTTCTTTATGTTCCCCACGATTTCATTGACCATGAACTGATAGTCATATTCAAATCCGAGGGAGTGCTTGATGGGGAATCCACCACCGATGTTGATGGAGTCAAGTTCTGGACAGATTTTTTTCAATTGGCAATAAAGGTTCACTACTTTATTCAGTTCAGACCAGTAGTAAATATCATCCTTGATCCCCTTGTTCAGGAAGATATGCAACATCTTCAACTGAAATTTGTCTTCATAACCTTCGATATTATCTACATAAAATTCCAGGATATCTTTAGCCCTAAACCCAAGCCTGGACGTATAGAATGGGAAGGTTGGTTCTTCTTCTGCAGCAACCCTGATGCCTAGTTTAAACGGCACTTTTACAGATCGTTTATAAGCATCCAATTCTTCCTTGTTGTCCAGTACGGGAACTACATTCTTAAATCCGGTATTCAGCAGTTTTGCGATGCGGGATGTATAAGAACGTTGTTTATACCCATTACAGATGATGAAAATATCCTTGTTGATCTTTTTCTTTTCATAGAGTTTGTTGATGATCTCTATGTCATATGCATATGAAGTTTCCAGGTGGATATTGTGCTTCAATGCTTCTTCCACTACGAATGAGAAATGGGAACTCTTGGTGCAATAGCAAAAGAAATAATCACCTTCGTACTTATGCTTTTTGAACGCATTGGCAAACATGTCTTTGGCCTTATTGATCTGCATACCAATCTTAGGTAGGTAGGAGATCTTCAGGGGCGTTCCGTACTTTGTAATCAGGGATTTGATATCAAGACTGTTGAACTGCAGGTATCCGTTTTCTACATGGAAGCCTTCCTGGGGAAAATAGAAAGTCTGTTTTACCAGATCAGTATAAGTATTGTTGCTCAATGCCGGTTTTGTAATTTATGGTAATGAAATGGGAATGATGAAGGCAAAAATATAGGATAAAAATAAAAAACCGGATATGAAGTTGTCATATCCGGCTCTATTTTGTCAAGTTCTTGTTTATTTAACAGAGGCAACAAGGCTTTTGAAGCTGGCGGGCTCATTCATGGCCAGGTCAGCCAGAACCTTCCTGTCAAGTTCAATTCCCTTTACTTTGAGCTTGTTGATGAACTCAGAATAGGTCAGACCTTCTTCGCGAACAGCGGCATTGATCCTGACGATCCACAGGGCCCTGTATTCACGCTTCTTCAATTTACGGCCAACATAACGGTACTGAAGACCTTTCTCCAGAACGTTTTTGGCAACGGTATATACATTTTTACGCTTACCGTAAAAACCTTTGGCTTGTTTGAGGACGCGCTTCCTGCGCGCTTTTGATGCTACAGAGTTTACTGAACGAGGCATATCTTAAGATTTTTAAAGTTAATGGATGGGTTATTTCAACCGGAGGAGCCTTTTTACAAAATCAGTATTGGCTTTATTGACTTCACCTTCAATGCGGTAAGCACGCTTACGTTTGGAGGTTTTTTTGGTGAGCAGGTGACCTCTATAAGGCTTCCTGTACATGATCTTTCCGGTTGCGGAAACTTTAAAAGTCTTTTTTGCCCTGGAATGGGTTTTAACCTTTGGCATTGCTTTTCTTTTACATATTACCCTGCTGGTGGCCCTGCACAGGCAGAACGCTTTTGGAACCGTTTGGGTTAATTGGGGAGCAAAGGTACGTTGATCATCTGAGAAAAACAAACCCTATCTTGGTTAGGGTGAGGCTGTAGGGTGAGGGTTTAGAAGGACTTAGCCTAACCCCTCACCCTAAAAACTCACCCTATTTCAAGCCTTGCCACACATTATTTTCCCTCACGCCATCAGGATATACCATCCCGGGGTCAATGACCACTTTTCTGACTTTCTCGGTGGTGGGTATCCTGACATCGTAGGTAGCGTCATGCTGCCAGATCTCTACCGGGAGGATCTTTTGGATCACCTTTCCGGACGCCATTGTCACCTCAAGGATCACCGGCATGGCCATCTGATCCTTATTCATCAAACTCACCACTACCCCGCCTTCAGTAGTCTCTACATTTGTAATGGCCTGGTCCAGTTTGTAGTTTTCGAGGATCATACCCTTCCAGAACCAGTATAGGTCCTCGCCAGTACTGCTTTCGATGCTGCGGAAGAAATCCCAGGGTGTTGGGTGTTTATAAGCCCAATCCGCCACATATTTCCTTAAGGCATAGTCAAACCTTTTCGCTCCCAGGATATGACTTCTCAGCAGATACAGCGCATAACCGGGTTTTGCGTATAGGTTGATCCCGATATTGCCTTCCTGCATTCCATCAGGCGTCAAAAATACTTTCTCGGCTTGCTGACCAGTCATTCTCCGGCCCGCCATCAGTCCATTCATAGGGGCTTGCTGAAATTCTCCTTTGTTGAAATCCGCAGAGGATATCTCGTTGATGAAGGTGTTGAACCCTTCGTCCATCCATCCATACCTACGTTCATTACTTCCCACAATCATCGGAAACCAGGTATGTCCAAACTCATGGTCCGTAACGCCCCAAAGATCCTCTCCCACGTCTTTCCATCCGCAAAAGACGATGCCGGGGTACTCCATCCCACTCACATTGGAAGCTACATTCACCGCTGCCGGGTAAGGGAACTCAAACCATCGCTTTGAATAGTTTTCAATGGAAGTCCTTGTAAACTCGGTGCTTCTCGTCCACCCATTAGGTGTGGCCGATTCTACGGGATAGGCCGACTGCGCAAATGCAGCTTTGCCACTGGGCAGGCTGATCTTTGCACCGTCCCAAATAAACGCTTTTGAACTTGCCCACGCAAAATCCCGGGCATTGAAAATCTTATACTTCCAGGTGAGGCTTGGTTTCTTTACAGTAGTGGCCGGATTACCGATCTCTTCCTGCTTCTTGATGACCACCGTCTTTGTACTGGCCTTGGCTTCCTGGTATCGTTTCAACTGATCCGACGTCAGCACTTCCTGTGGGTTGGTCAATTCACCAGAGGCCACCACCACATGGTCAGATGGAACCGTAACACTCACATCGAAATCACCATACTCAAGATAGAATTCAGATGGGCCGAGATATGGATCTGAATTCCAGCCTCTTATATCATCGTAAACGCAAACTCGCGGATACCATTGGGCCATTGAAAAGATCCGTCCTTTGGCGGTATTAACCCAGCCGGTACGATCAGCTCCATGTTCTGGCACTACATAACTGTAATCGATCCGAACCTGCATTTTTGCCTTTGAAGCCAGTGCTTTGGCCAGGCGGATCTGCATACGGGTATCGCTCACCACCGTATCCAGAGGCAGATCTTTTCCGGCCTCATCCATCACTTTCACCAGTTCCAGTTTGAAACCGCCGGGAAATTCACTCAGGCTGTTGCCATACCGGCTCCGACCACTGGCGGGTAGTTTCGCGAAACCCCGTGAAGATGGGTTGAAAAGATTCTGTTCCAGCTGCAGCCACAGGTAAGACAGCGCCTGGGGACTGTTATTGCTATAGGTCATGACCACGGAACCTTTCACTTCATTCTTGCTTTCGTCAAGTGAAGCAGATATCTTGTAGTCTGCCCTGTTTTGCCAATAGGCGGGCCCAGGCTCACCTGCTCCATTGCGGATCATGTTGGATCCATAAGGATAAGTTGAAGGGGCGAACAAATCATAGGGGTTGTAAGTGGATTGTGCCGAAACTATCACACAAAAGAAAAGCAGGAAAGTTCCTGCAATAAGTTTTTTCATCTCGATTGTTTTAATAGATAGCCGCAATTTATCAAATTACAGCAGGCTTTCCAGTAATTTTTTCCCTTCGGCTTTGTAGCCACTATCGTCTGCTGTTTTCGGCGGAAGTTTCACCAACCTGTTCAGGATCTCTATGGCCTTGTCGCTCTGGCCGTTAGCTTTATATGCTTTTGCCAGATCAAGGTAATTGATCAGGTAGTTGGGGTTTTTTCTCCTGCATTTCTCCATCAGCTCAATGGCCGATGCATAACTGGTGGATGGCAACCCACCAAAAGCCACTTTGAGCGCAGCCTTCTCAGGTACACTATAGCCTGTTACATCGGCATTCCATTTTCCGAGTAAATGCAGCGACTTAAAATACAAAGAGTCTGCGGACAGTGATTTATCCAGGTATTTCCGGATCTCTTTAATTGCATCCATTCGTTCTTTTATACCACTGTTTACCGAAGAACGGGATAAAGCAAGTGCCATTACATAGTTTGCTTCCACATCCTGGTCATTGACCTTTAACGCGGTTTGCGCAAATGTTGTAGCAGCGTCAAAATATTCCTGTCTCGATTTCTTGTCTGTTAGACGGTTCCCAATAATTGCGTTTAATTCACTGGCTTTTGCGAGCGCTTTAATGTCTGTGGGCGACAACTGTAAGGCTTCCTGGTATTTTTTCAGCGCTTCAGCATCTTTCATTTCCTTTTCCAACTGTGCACCTTCCGCCAAGAGATAGTTGACATCCTGCGAACGGACGTGGAATGCGAGGGAACAAATTACGATGAGGGTACAGATTTTTTTCATGATTCAAATTGCTTGTGCCATGACACTTTTAACTGACCCTGAAAGTTACCAACCGGGGGATTCACTTTGCTTATGGATATGTTAATTTCTGTGATTCTCGGAAATCGGACTTTGGCCAGTGTCCCTATTTTCCAACAAACTGTTTCAAGAAGGGGTGTGGGTTCTTGCATGATCTCTTTCACTAACGCATAAAGGGCGGTATAGTCTACTGTTTGACCAATGGAAATGATTTCTCCCTCCGCCCTGTATACAACCTGCATATCAATATCAAACTCACCGCCCGCAATCCTTTCTTCTTTATAAATGCCATGAAAAGCAAACATCCGGATATGGTCAAGGCTGATCGTAAACAAACTCATTTTTGTTGCAGGTTTTCAATATAAACTTCCGAAAAATTCTTCGGTGAAAAAGTAATTGAATCTATTGCCATGGTATGGGTCAGATCAAAATTGCTGTAACTGGAGTCTTTGATCCGGAACAACAGGATCTGGGCACCCCATCGTTTTCCATCTTCGCTGGTATTGACAAAGCCAACAAGGAAACTATCATTATTGAGCCAGTCTGCCCATTCCGCCTGCCCGCCAGGTGTATTGAACATGAGTTGCTTTCTTACCCCTTTTGCTTTATCTCCGAGGATCACTTCCTGATCAGCATCCCCTCCTGCCAATACACCTTTGTCCATGAAATGATCATAGCTGAACAAGTCTACATAACGGTGACGATCAGGTGAAAAGCGGAGGTATTTGGTAAACACTGCCGAATCTTCTTTTGCGGTTGCGTCTGGCAGTTGGTCGAAATGCAAGCTGACGCCCGAATATCGGAAATTGCCGAGGGTGAATTGTTGGTCTGATCGTTGGTAGTATGCCAGCCACTGTTTCAATCCGCTCGGGGTATCCACGAAAGATAGGGTATCATTCTCTTTGTATCCATCAAGTTTCTTCTCGCTAATGAAGGGCGCTCCGTCTGATGCCTTATCCCGATTGGTGCAAGCAATGACGCCGAAGATCATGGTGGTAATCAATACAGTTCTTGTTTTGAGCATGCGTCAGGGGTTTCCGAAAAACATATAGGCCACGATCACTGCTGTAATGATACCCACCAGGTCAGCCAACAGCATTGCCGGGATTGAATAGCGGGTATTTTTTACACTTACCGCCCCAAAATAAACCGCAATCACATAAAAAGTGGTATCGCTGGATCCCTGGAACACGGCAGAGAGCCTGCCCGGGAAGGAATCCGCTCCATATTTTGTCATCGCATCGATCATCATTCCACGTGAGCCGCTTCCACTCAATGGTTTCATCATAGCCGTTGGGAGCGCCGCCACAAAATCAGTATTGAACCCCAGCGCCGAGAAAAAGACTGAAAGTCCGTTCAGGATAAAATCAAATGCACCGGAAGTGCGAAGTACACTGATGGCCACCAACATCGCCACGAGATATGGAATAATCCTCACGGCCACTTCAAATCCACCTTTGGCCCCATCGATAAACGCTTCAAAAATGTTGATCCTTTTCCGCCATGCACCCAAAAGGAATGCAAGAAAGATGAGCAAGATCAACCCATTGCTCAATACGGCGGAGAACTTCTCCATGCCCGCCTGATCGAGGAAGATCTTCATGTATGCAATCAGTCCGCCAATGATGGCTGAAATCCCCAGAATCCATCCGAGGATCACTGGCTGCAGAAGGTTGATCTTTTGTTTGAATGAAACGATGAGCAGCGCTGCTACCGTTGCTGCAAAGGTGGCGATCAAACAGGGTATGAAAATATCGGTAGGATTTGCGGCCGGGGGTTTCACTGCCGCACGCATGGCGATGATGCTGATCGGTATCAGGGTGAGTCCGGATGCATGCAGCACCAAGAACATGATCTGTGCGTTACTGGCCGTATCTTTTTTAGGATTTAGCTCCTGCAAGCTTTCCATCGCCTTTAGCCCGAATGGTGTTGCAGCATTATCCAATCCCAATAGGTTCGCAGAAAAATTCATCATCATATGTCCCATCGCCGGATGTTGGCGGGGCACCTCAGGGAACAGCCTGGAGAAAAATGGGCCCACTACCCTGGACATAAACCGGATGGCGCCTGCTTTTTCGCCGATGTTCATGAACCCCAGAAAGAGGGTCATGATACCGATCAGTTTGAAAGACAGCTCAACGCTATCCCCAGCGGATTTGAAAATGCCATCTACCACCACCTTGAAGATCAGCGGGTCATTCAGGAAGGCCCATTTTACAAAAGCGATGGCAAAGCCGATCAGGAAAAAGCCAAGCCAGATATAACTAAGCGTCATAATAACCGGATTGGCCCCAAGTTACATAATCCCGTCTTCACTCGGCAATTGATTCATAATAGCCTATCTTTGCACCCTCAAAAAAATAACAAGCATTATGGCATTACAGGCTGGTATTGTTGGTTTGCCGAATGTAGGTAAGTCTACCCTCTTCAACGCGCTTAGCAATGCAAAGGCGCAGGCCGCAAACTTTCCCTTTTGCACCATCGAACCCAATATCGGTGTGATCACTGTTCCTGATGAACGACTGATTGTACTGGAAAAACTAGTAAAGCCAAATAAAGTGGTGCCAACAACTGTAGAGATCGTTGACATTGCAGGACTTGTGAAGGGTGCAAGCAAGGGCGAAGGTCTGGGTAACCAGTTTCTGGGTAATATCCGGGCCACAGACGCCATCATCCACGTACTTCGCTGTTTTGAAGATGACAATGTGATCCACGTAGACGGAAATGTAAATCCCGTCCGTGATAAGGAAGTGATTGACACCGAACTTCAACTGAAAGACCTGGATAGTGTCGATAAAAAACTGCAGAAGCTGGAGAAGATGTTGAAGACGGGCGACAGGGATATCCAACGTGGTCACGAGGTACTGAAAGGATTGAAGGCTCATCTGGAGCAGGGTAAAAATGCACGGTCATTTGATGTGACACCTGAAGACATGGAAAAGCATGTTGCCGATTTATTTTTACTGACACTGAAACCGGTCCTTTATGTATGTAATGTGGATGAGAAAAGTGTAGTGAAAGGCAATACGCATACGCAGGCCGTGATGGAGGCAGTGAAGAATGAAAAAGCGGAGATCATCTTTATTTCAGCAGAGATTGAAAGTGAGATTGCGGTGATGGAGAATTTTGACGACCGGCAGATGTTCCTGGAAGATATGGGATTGTCAGAAAGCGGTGTGGCTAGATTGATCAAGTCAACCTATATATTACTAAACCTCGCTACCTATTTTACCGCAGGCGTCCAGGAAGTAAGGGCATGGACCATCACTAAGGGCATGCTGGCACCACAGGCTGCCGGCGTGATCCACACTGATTTCGAAAAAGGTTTCATCCGCGCTGAAGTGATCAAGTATACGGACTTCGTCCACTATGGTTCTGAGGCGGTGTGCAGGGATAATGGAAAGCTTGCCGTTCAAGGCAAGGATTACCTTGTGGAAGATGGAGACATCATGCACTTCAGGTTTAACGTATAAAAAAAAGCCGATCTGATGATCGGCTTTTTTATGCTAATGGCTATTTGCTAATAGCTACTATTGGAAACGAAGTACCTGGTTAACCACGTGCAGTGTTCCGTTGGTTGCATGCCTGTCTACCGCTACAAATCCTGCTGGCGTGGCATTGGCTAAACCCTTCACACCAGTTGTGGAATTGAGGGTCAGGGTAGTACCGGGAAGCGAAGCAGTTAACAGCGTTGGTACAGCGAGGTTGGATGCCGGAATATTCGGCGAGAACACTCTAGTGCCCAGTCCATGATAACTTACAATTGCTCTCACGGTTTGTACGGGCAAGAAGTTAAACGCACCAGTAGTTGGCGGTAAACCCAATGCCGGTAGCAAAGCCCTAAAGGCCGCATTTGTTGGAGCAAAAATCGTCAGGTTTGGACCGATGGGCAGATTCATGACTGAATCAAGCCTATTGAGACCTGTTTGTCCTGAGTCAGCCCTTGTGATGGCTGCCCTCAGGAAGGTAAGGGCAGTATCTGCATTGATCAGGGCCGAAAGAGTCTGTGAGGGAGGTGAAACAACTCTCGCAACACTATGGATAACTCCGTTGGAAGCCTGGATGTCTGCCTGTGTTACCGGAATGTTATTTACCCAAGCTTGTGAACCTCTTCTTGAAGGAAAATTAGACAACCTAACAAAAGGTGCGGGTGAACCGGGAGGAGAAAATAAGGTTAACGCCTGCAGGTTCGGAAAAGTTTCAGGAATTCCAGCAGCAGGCACTTTCCCACCCAGCACATGGTACTGGATCAAAGGCTGCAAGGTGGTGACGGGTAGCGAATTGATCACCGCTATACTTGGGATACCAGAGGCCCGAAAAGCCGCATTGTTAGGTGCAAACACGGTAAAGTTCAAAGTCTGAGTAAACAATGCATCAGCAAGTCCCGCCCTGTTCACTGCCGCCAGCAAGTAGCTATAGGTAGTGTCATTGGTGATCACCTGACCAATTGTATTGCCTGTAGGTATAGGCGGTTTTGGCAGCGGCTCCGGATCCGGAACGTCTTTATTGCAAGATGTCATTAACAACCCCGTGGCCAGTGTGGCCATCATGAGATTCTTTATTTGGAATTTTTTCATTGTCTTTTCTGTTTTCATTCCGGTTTAGAAAATGTTATACGCAAAACGTACGTAGTACAATCCACCAATGGATGGGTTACCCATGGCTGTGATATAATATTGATTCAACAGATTGTTGGCACCAATGCCAATCAGTGAACGTATCGCTGGCAGTTTATAACTGACCTGAGCATCCAGATTATGGAAAGCTGGTACCGTTCCGGAAACGAAATCACTTTCATAATCAAATGCATCCTGCCACCTGTAGGCTATGTTAAAGGAAACGCGTTTCTTAGGTCCGATGGAATTGTTACCAAAAATGATATTATACCTGTACCTGGGTGCGTTGAAGAATGCCACGAAATTTTCAGGCACATCCTGCAACACGTCCGTAGAAGCATTCAGGTTAACAAAGAAGCCCCTGTTCAGCCTGTATTCAATGGTTAAACCCGCGCCATAGGTCTTCACTTTTGCGGTAGTATTAACTGGAATAGAGAGTGTGCGGAGGTTGGAAGCCGTTACAGGTCCTGAAGGAATAATTTTTTGTCCCACAGCTCTTCTCACGATGAAATTGTTATACTGACCAAAATATCCGTAAACATCAATCAACAGCCTGTCTTTAGACAACAGTCCCTTGTAACCCACTTCAATGGATTGAACGCTTTCAGGTTTGAAAGTCTCAAAAGTAGACTGCTTAGGGTTTGTGCCCAATGGCAGATCATATGGAGGGTTTCCACTGAAATTATAGATCTGTCCAAACACTGGTAAACCACCCACCAAGGTCTCGCCACCACCTACACCCAAACGGATGTATTGCTGTTGCGTTGAAGGGAAACGATAGGCTGTCTGATA
The DNA here is from genome assembly GCA_046317915.1 of Sphingobacteriales bacterium. Lineage (GTDB taxonomy): Bacteria > Bacteroidota > Bacteroidia > Chitinophagales > Chitinophagaceae > Pollutibacter. Next base: position 3,554 of record JBKCVJ010000026.1, on the reverse strand, counting down.
AGATACCCTTACGTTATTGTTCTTCGCTACCTTGATTACGGCCGTTGCCCTTGGGGTAAAACGACCCTCAAAGTTTTGATTCTTATCGTAACGTACGGAAACGTTCAGCCTAATCCTGTCTCCGATATTCCTACCTAATTGAACGTACGCACCCCACTCATCGATGGGAATGGTTCCTGCTGTATCAATGAAAAGCGTACCCTGTGAGTTCAACACAAAACGACGGAAATTACCACCGATCAATACATCGGCAACTTTACCTGTCCATTGACTCAGGTTATACTGACCCTCGATAGCGTAGAGGTCAGACTTGTCCAGGAACAGAGCGCCGCCCTGGCTGATGGGTGTACTTCTGATCTTGTCATAGATCGCATTATAGGCAGCAGTACCGGGTTGGGGAGTACCTGCATCCGCGATGGCTCTGGCAGCATTGTGGGCATCATTTGAAGTGAGGCCGTTCAATGTGCCATTAATATAGGCTTGCCAGTATTCCGGTGCCCAAGTTGCCGTTCCTTTAACTGTTTCGTTGAAAATCCTTGATGCGGCAGTCAGGTTGTACGACTGTCCAGCATTTTCCTGGGTTGTGTAAGCCCTGATGAGCCAGTTTTTACTATTCAGTTCTATTTTGTATTGACCCATTTTCAGGTCTTTCAATGAATACCTGTCGGAACCAGTATACACGGTATTGCCTGTTCCCCAATATCCTGCCACAATCAGCTCCGTGTTGCTGGAAACTTTGTAATGCAGAGAACCGGTAACCTTGAAGTTGATGGTATTAGGATCAACCACCTGGCCTTCTGTGAAACCAGTCCTGGACAGACCGGGAACGCCTGCAGCTATGATGCCGTCAATAGTATTACCCAGAAATGGTGCCTGTGCCTTGATAGAATTCAGGATAAAGGTGTTGGTACCAGGATCCAGCAGGGTCTCATCGCCATAAGCATTCGCTCCGTTATATGCCGGATCGGTATCCCGGGTTCCGGGGACGATCTGACCTACAGTAAGGCCGTTGGCAGCGGATGGACGGGTGTAGTTGCGCTGATCGTTGGCCAGCCAGTCTTGCGCATGGATGAACTCACCGGTAACTTTGAAAGCAAACCGATCTGAAACCTTTTGTGCCCAGCGAGCTGCAAAGTTATAGTAAGGAGATGAGGAACGGTGTTTATTGTCAACGTGCATGACGCCAACTTTGGACTGGAATGAGAATCCTTCATATTTGAATGGATTCTTGCTGTTGATCAACAAGGTACCGTTCATACCACCGGGGCCATAAAGGGCCGAGGAGGCACCAGGAAGCAGTTCCATGCTTTCCACATCCAATTCCGTAATACCTACGATAGCACCTACTGAGAAGTTGAGGCCCGGCGCCTGGTTATCCATACCATCCACAATCTGGTTGAACCTGGTGTTACCGGAACCGGCAAAACCACGGGTTGTAACTGTTTTGAAGGTAAGGCTTGAAGCTACCAGGTCAACACCCTTTACGTTACCAATTACATCGTAATAACTGGCCGCAGGTGCCTGACGGAGGGCATTGATCCCTATCCTTTCAATGGTTACGGGTGACTCCAGTGCCCTCGTTTGAGTTCTGGTGGCCGAAACCACGATCTCTTCTGATAATGTGGATGTACCTATCACATCTACATCTATTACATCTGTCACGGATTTAACCACCACCTCTTGTGTGGCGATACCTACGCCGGAGATCACCAGCGTGAAAGGATACTTTGTGTTGGAGGGTACACTCAGTGCAAAATTGCCATTCTCATCAGTAGTAGTACCACTTTGGGTACCCTTAACAGTAACGGAAAGTTTTCCAAGGGACGCACTGGAACCCGTCCTGACTTTACCATTAATTACATTGGATTGAGCAAAAGCAACCGAAGAGTACATGACCAACACCAGCAGAACCAGCATGTTGCCAAGTCGTTTCATACGCAGTCTTTTTAATTCAGTTGGGTTGAAAATTATTGGGCAAAATAGGAATAGTTACCCTTTTGTCAAAAAAAATTAAACAACAGCAAGTTGAGAAATTGGTTGAGTGCAGGGTTGGATTTACTTTAGCGGCATGAGCGCATTTGAATTTTCGCACCAAACTTCATTCTACAGGGGAAAAGTAAGGGATGTTTATGGCATAGGATCCGATTATCTGGTAATGGTGGCCAGTGACAGGATTTCCGCCTTTGATGTTATCCTTCCCAAGACTATCCCTTTTAAAGGACAAGTTTTAAACCAGATTGCTGCTTACATGCTTGCGGCAACCCGCGATATCTGCCCAAATTGGCTGATGGCTACTCCAGCACCCAGTGTTTCTGCCGGATTGAAATGCCAACCTTTTAAGATTGAGATGGTGGTCAGGGGAAATCTCGTTGGGCATGCCTGGAGGACCTACCAGCAGACAAACGTGCTTTGTGGGGTTCAAATGGCTCCCGGGCTGAAAGAAAACGACTTCTTCCCCCACCCCATCAGAACCCCCTCCACCAAGCCAGCAGCCGGACAAGATGAATATAGCACATACCAAGATATCATTTCTCAATCTCTAGCCACCGCCGCGGAATGGGACCAACTTTGTCAGTACGCACTGGCATTGTTTGAGCGGGGGCGCCAAATTGCATCTTCCCGCGGACTAATCCTGGCGGATACCAAATATGAATTTGGACTGCTGAATAACGAAATCTGCCTGATGGACGAGGTACATACACCAGATTCCTCCCGTTATTTCTATGCCGATGGTTTTGATGAAAGACAGCAAGCGGGTCAAAAACAAAAACAACTGAGTAAGGAGTTTGTCAGGGAATGGCTGATCTCCCACAATTTCATGGGTAAAGAAGGCCAAACGGTACCGGCAATGGAAGAGGATTGGATCTATACCATTTCACAGCGATACATCGAATTGTATGAAAAAGTGATCGGACAATCGTTTCATCCTGAACCGATATCGGATGAAGAGGTTAAAAGCCGAATTGAATCCTGGATCGGGACATTAAATTTCTGACTATCGCACCCTTAAAGATAAACGCATGAAGTATGTATCCTCGCTATTGCTCTGTCTTACGGTACTGAGTTCACTGTCGCAGGAAAACTATCGTTTGGCTATTGGTACTTATACCTCAGGGAAAAGCGAAGGTATCTACCTATATGATTTCAACCAGAAAACAGGAGAAGCTACGCGTGTATCTGTTACAAGGAATATCGTGAATCCCTCCTACCTCGCCGTATCGCCGGATCAACAATATGTATATGCCGTCTCAGAACAGAACGGCGGCGGAAATGCAGGTCAGGTGTACGCATATGCTTACAACAGGGCCAACGGTGAATTGACCTTTATCAATAAACAACCTTCCGGTGGAGATGATCCTTGTTATGTGTCTGTCAGTAAAAACGGGAAATGGATTATTGCGGGCAATTATAGTTCAGGGTCCCTAAAAGCCTTGAGAAGTTCCGCCGGAAATTTATTTGACGAGAACAAAGCGATCCTGCATGAGGGTAAGGGGTTCAATCCTGACCGTCAGGAAAAACCGCATGTGCACGCTACATTTCTTTCTACAGACAAC
>JBKCVJ010000025.1:0-5933 GCA_046317915.1 Sphingobacteriales bacterium | reverse complement strand
CAGCACTTCAATACCAGCCTCCCGATGGTCAACTACAACTATGGGGGCTTAGTCCCTGATTTTTGCCATTTTTTAACCTACAACCTGTTACCTTCAACGTCTTGGTAAAAGAATCACGGTTTTACCGGACAACAGTGATTTACAAATTGTCTAATTAATCCAAAGGTTTCACCCTACTCGGAGTTTGTTTACCACTTATGATTCCCTTACTGCTCTCCGCAATCGCCTTGATAATCTCCGTCATGTTATCCATGTCCAGGGTCTCAAATTCGTCATCCACCGTATGGTAGTACTTTTCCGAGTCCATCTTGGAAGTGGAAATCGTGTGTGCAGGAACGCCCAAACGTGCCAACGTGGCGTTGTCTGAACGATAAAATAAATTCTGGTCAGGATATGGATCCGGATGGAACATAAACTTCGTTCCTTTCAGATTTTCTTGCAACAATGCACCCATGTCGCTCTTATCATATCCGGTGATGTACGCCGTATTCTTTCCCCACTTGCTATCTGTGCCGATCATCTCGATATTGAACATCGCGATCACCTGTTCCGGAGGCAACTGTTGAGAGAAATAAGTTGCACCATAGCCTCCAGTCTCTTCTGCAGTAAATGCAACAAACAACAACGTGCGTTCTGGTTTCGGTTGCTTTGCATAATATTTGGCGAGGGTCACTACCGCTGTTGTTCCGGAAGCATCATCATTAGCGCCATTGAAAATGGTATCACCACTGACTGCTTTTCCGGTACCCAGGTGATCATAGTGGCCGGAGAAAATAACATACTCATTGCTTCGCTTTCCGGGGATCATCGCCACTACATTCCTGAACATGGTACGCGTAACGTTGTTGCTCACTTTTACATCGTAGGCCGATGGGTCCTTGGTGGTCAGCACCACCACAATATTGCCCAGACCACCGAAACGCTGCATGCCGAAACTCTTGAACCTGCGAAGGGCACGGCGGTTAGATGTATCTGCAAAAACGATCTTGTTCCCTTTCTCTCCGGTCATGCCGAAAACTTTCTGCCCGAGGTTGGTGCCTTTCTCGATCCAGATCTTCTCCGCATCACCTGCCTTCCAGTTGATCTGGTCATCCTCGCCCAGCACCATCACGTCAGTAGCCTCTACCTTCTCCCCATCAACCGTAACCGTTGCTTCCCTGATCTCTGACTTCACCATCGGAAACTCCTGGTAATAACTCTTAAGCCCCGTCATGAACGGCAAACCAGCACCTTTAAACTCGGCCGCAATCAGACTCGCCGCTTTGTCGATCCCCGCCGTCCCCGGCAACCTGCCCATCATGGAATCAGCAGAAATAGCCTGGAGAAAAGAAGCCACGGCCTCTTTCTTAATCTGGGCCTGGGCTGAGGCGGACATCAGCAACGCAACCAAAAGGAGTCTGTACATACCGTTTTATTTAGCCACAATTTAACTTTTTAGCAGCAACCTGCCATTAGCTATTAGCTACTAGCTAATAGCTATTTTGGCGGCACAAAAAATTAACGCCATTTATAGAAATAATTTTGCACATTTGTACTCGGAAATTTAAAGCCCGAGCCGATAAACGAAAATGAGAAAAAACCTGACCATATCAATCGCTGAAGCGCTCTCCCAGAGTGCCATATTGCGTTGGGTTTTTGCTGTTCAGCCGAGAACAGTTTTTGCGTACACCCCACGACCCTTTTGGGTGCGACGTTGATACTCCCTTTACATAGGGCTGCCCGGGGGCAGCGCTATCGTTAACTACCACGGACCAGAGGGGTCCCATTACTCATTTCTTGACCCGTTAACCATAATGCAACAGCAACAGCAACAACAATTCCAGATCGTAGTGGCCGATGAAACGCATTTTCATTTCGCCGAAACCATTTGTGACGAGATGGCGGAGTCCGCCAAGGCCCGCGGCACAGGTATCGCCAAGCGCTCGCCAGACTATATCATTGAAAAGATGAAAGAAGGCAAAGCCGTGATCGCCCTCTCCGCTGAGGGCGAATGGGCCGGCTTCTGCTATATCGAAACCTGGGAAGGCGAATACGTAGCCAATTCCGGCCTCATCGTTTCCCCTAAATTCCGAAAGAGCGGACTGGCCAAGGCCATCAAACAAAAGATCTTCGAACTCTCACGCAAAAAATATCCCGATGCAAAGATCTTCGGCCTTACCACTGGCCTGGCCGTGATGAAGATCAACAGCGAACTCGGGTATGAGCCCGTGACCTATTCAGAACTCACCCAGGATGAAGCGTTCTGGGCAGGATGCAAAAGCTGCGTGAACTATGAGATCCTGATGAGCAAAGAAAGGAAAAACTGCATGTGCACCGCCATGCTTTATGATCCCAAGGATCACTATGAACCCGAAGAAACCAAACAGTTTTTCGAGGAGAAGAAATCAGTGCTGGAGCGATTGATGAACTTCAAACAATGGAGCCTGCTGAAGGCCTTCCGCAAAGAAGGCACATCATCCGTGAAAGCATTTTTCAGCTATTTGTTTCATTTCTAATCAACCAACATTAGCATATGCAAGACCCCAAACCCGGTACAGGAAAAAAACTGGTTCTCGGATTCAGTGGCGGCCTGGACACCACGTTCTGTGTTAAATACCTGGGCGAAGACCTGGGTTACGAGGTGCACAGCATCATCGTCAATACCGGCGGCTTTAGTGAAGATGAACTGAAAAAAATCGAAGCACACGCGTATGCCCTCGGCGTGAAAACACATACCACCGTGAATGCGGTGAAGAGTTATTACGACAGGATCATCCGTTACCTCGTGTACGGAAACGTGCTGAAGAACAATACTTACCCGCTGAGTGTAAGCGCGGAAAGGCTTTCTCAGGCCCTCAGCATTGCAGAGCACACCAAAAAACTCAATGCAGACGCAGTGGCCCATGGTAGCACCGGTGCGGGAAATGATCAGGTGCGTTTTGATATGATCTTCCACATCATGATACCCAGCGTGGAGATCATCACCCCTATCCGTGACCTTAAGCTGAGCCGTGAGGCAGAGATTGAATACCTGAAGCAAAAAGGTGTGGCGATGAATTTTGAGAAGGCCCAATACTCTATCAACAAAGGTCTCTGGGGTACCAGCGTGGGTGGCAAGGAAACACTGAACTCCAATGGCATGCTTCCTGAATCCGCATGGCCAACGCCGATGTCTAGGGGTAGTCAGGAGGAGGAGGTTGTAGTGAGGTTTGAGAAGGGGGAGTTGGTAGCGGTGAATGGTAAATCATTTGATCATCCTACGGAAGCCATCCAATATTTACAAACCCTCGCAGGTCCTTACGGCATTGGAAGGGATATCCATGTGGGTGATACCATCATCGGCATCAAAGGCCGGGTGGGTTTTGAAGCGGCTGCGCCGATGGTGATCCTGAAAGCGCACCATGCACTGGAAAAGCATGTACTCACCAAATGGCAGTTGCAATGGAAAGACCAGCTCGCACTGTTTTATGGCAACTGGCTCCACGAAGGCCAGATCCTCGATCCGGTGATGCGGGATATTGAAGCATTCCTGGCCAACTCGCAGGCAAATGTGACGGGCGATGTGTTCATCCAACTCATGCCCTATCGTTTCCAGGTAACAGGCATCTCTTCACCGTTTGACCTGATGAACAGCAAGTTTGGAAAGTATGGGGAAATGAACAGCGGCTTCACGGGACAGGATGTGCGGGGCTTCAGCAAAATTTTTGGCAACCAGACCGTGATCTGGAACAATGTGCAGGAGGAAAACAAATGATCAAAGCAGGCATCATTGGTGGCGCGGGTTATACCGGCGGAGAGTTGATCCGGTTGCTGGTCAACCATCCCGTAGTAAGCATCCATTTCGTGCACAGCAAAAGCAATGCAGGCAACCCTGTGCATAAGATCCATGCAGATCTACTGGGGGATACCGACCTACATTTCACCGGAGAGCTTGACCTGAATGTGGATGTACTCTTCCTCTGCGCAGGGCATGGTGAAGGCATGAAATTTTTGCAGGAAGTGAATATTCCTGAACACATTCGCATCATCGATCTGTCCAATGATTTCCGATTAAAGGCATCTTCGGTTATAGGTAATCGTGAGTTTGTGTATGGACTGCCAGAACTGAACCGTGAATCCATCCGCAAAGCGAAAAACATTGCCAACCCAGGTTGTTTTGCCACTTGTATTCAATTGGGATTGTTACCGCTGGCCAAAGCAGGCTTACTGGAGCAGGTGCATGTCACTGGCATTACCGGTTCAACCGGTGCAGGACAGAGCCTGGCGCAGACCTCCCATTTCAGTTGGAGGGCCAACAATATCCAGGCTTATAAAACATTGACACATCAACACCTCGGTGAGATCGGTGAATCCCTGACCAAACTGCAGCCCAACAGTGATATTGAAGTGAATTTCATTCCCTGGCGCGGGGATTTTACCAGAGGGATTTTTGTAAGTTCACTGGTTACCTGCGAATGGAAAGCGGAAGAGATCCATGCGTTGTTTACACAGTTCTATGAAGGGCATCCCTTTACGCATGTCTCAAAAGACCCGATCTTTTTGAAGCAGGTGGTGAACACCAATAAATGCGTTATCCAGCCGGAGAAAGTGGGCACCAAGCTGGTCGTACATTCCATCACGGATAACCTGCTCAAAGGAGCATCCGGACAAGCCGTGCAAAATATGAACCTGATGTTTGGCATCGATGAAACCACAGGTCTTCAACTCAAGGCAAATTATTTTTAAATCGATATCATGAAGTTATTCGACGTTTACCCGATCAATGACATCACCATCGTAAAAGCCAAGGGCTCTTACGTGTGGGATGACAAAGGACAGCAGTATCTGGACATGTATGGCGGTCACGCGGTGATCAGCATCGGCCATACCCACTCCCGATATGTGCAGCGGGTAACCGAACAACTGAACAAGGTGGGATTCTATTCCAATTCCATCCATATTCCTTTGCAGGAAGAACTCGCCGAGAAACTGGGCAAGGTATCCGGCAAGCCAGACTACCAGCTCTTTCTTTGTAATTCCGGCGCGGAAGCCAATGAGAATGCATTGAAGCTGGCTTCTTTTCATACCGGAAGGAAAAAGATCATTGCTTTTTCAAAAGCCTTTCACGGCAGAACATCACTGGCCGTGGCTGCTACAGACAACCCTAACATTGTTGCCCCGGTTAACCAAACAGACAATGTAACCTTTCTGCCATTCAATGATGAGCAGGCACTCGCGGATCATTTTGCGAAGCATGGATCCGAAATCGCCGCGGTGATTATTGAAGGTATACAAGGCGTTGGGGGAATCAATGTGGCCAGTAACCGTTTCTTACAATTGATCAGAACACTGTGTGATCAGCATGGTGCCGTTTATATCGCAGACAGCATTCAGTGCGGATATGGCAGAAGCGGAAAATTCTTCAGCCATGATTTTGCTGGTGTGGATGCAGACATTTATTCCATGGCCAAAGGCATGGGCAATGGATTTCCGGTGGCAGGCATCATCATCGCCCCACATATCCATGCAAAACATTCCATGCTGGGTACAACTTTTGGAGGCAACCATCTTGCCTGTGCAGCTGCACTTGCCGTGCTGGAAGTGATGGAAGAAGAAAACCTGATGGCCAATGCTACAGAAGTAGGCGAATATCTTCATCAACAACTCAGCCAGACAGAAGGCTTACTGAACGTAAGAGGCAGAGGTTTAATGATTGGGTTCGATGTGGAAGAGGGACTAAAGGATCTGCGCAAGAACTTGCTGTGGAAACATCGTATTTTCACCGGAGAGGCCAAGCCGGCAGTGATCAGGCTACTACCGTCTTTGGCGCTTAACCATGCAGAAGCCACACAGTTTACGCATGCGCTGCAAAACGAGATCAGTCATTTGCTCACCACCCAAAACGCATAAGCCCGGATGAAAAATTTTATTTCGGTTGATGATGTACATGGCATGGACGCGCTGGTAGAAAAAGC
>JBKCVJ010000024.1:0-27208 GCA_046317915.1 Sphingobacteriales bacterium | reverse complement strand
TCAAACGTTTACCCATGAAGAAGTTTATATTATTCGTTATCTGCGCCGGTTTCTTTATGACCGCCAGCGCGCAAGCGAGGGTTGGTGTGGGCGTCAGTTTCGGCAGCCCGGTGTATGGCATGAGGCCCATGTATTATGCGCCAAGGCCTGTAGTGGTTGCACCCCGCAGGGTGGTGTATGCCCGCCCTTATCATCCCCGCCGAGTAGTGGTGGTGCCGGCACCCAGAGGAAGGGCACAGTGCTATGGCAGAAGATATTAGAAAAACACCTGCCTGATCTATACGGGGCCCGCGGAAAGCGGGCCTCTTTTTTTATGCCGATGAAGCTTCGTACCTATGTGCAAACTTTCAACATGAGCCAGCAGGCCTTTACATTTTCCGGTGAAGCTGCGAAAAGCTACGATCAATACCTGGGTCCCTTCCTGTTTGAACCTTCTGCGTTGATGTTGTCTGCACTGGTGCCGCCTCATTACAAAGGTCAGGTGCTGGAACTTGCCGCCGGAACAGGAAGGCTCACCCAACATTTGGTGCGTCGCCTGGCAAACCCTGCACAGCTCACCGTAACGGACCTCAACCCTGATATGCTGGCCATCGCTGAAAAAAAGGCTGATCATACAGGTATGCGTTACCAGGTGGAAGACATGCAACAACTCAGTTTCGCAGACGAGTCGTTTGATCTTGTCATCTGCCAATATGGGGTCATGTTCCCACCAGATAAGGCCAAAGTCTTCCGTGAAATGCATCGCGTCCTGAAACCCGGTGGGCAAATGATCTTTAGCACCTGGGACAGCACCAGGGAAATACCCTTTCTCACGCTCTTGTTTGATGAAATACTGCTGCCCTTTTTTCAAACGCCGAACAAAACAAAATATGTGATCCCTTTTCACATGCATCATCTGGAGCAATTGCATGAACTAATGGAACAGGCCGGATTCCAACAAAGGTCATTGGAGAAGATTGATCTCACAGGAACGGCTGCCTCACCAGCAGAACTTGTGCAGGGCTTCATCTATAAACACCAGATGGGTCATGAGATCCGGGAACAGGATCCAGACGCGGTGGAACGCATCGCCCATTTGCTTGAAGAAGAAATAGGCCAGCGCTTCGGTAAGGGACCCGTTACCTGCCAGCTCCGTTGTCTGGTGGGAATTGCCCTGCGATAAGAATTGCGCACAAATTTACAGGGGGAATTGTTCCGATACACAGCAGGTACTGTTATCTTCGGGCGGCTTTAATATGCGTATCCATCGATCCATACGTTGCTCCCTACACTTCCTGCTGGCTCTCCTGCTGGTTCTGTCTGTCACTAACGGATATGCACAAACGAAAGTTAAGGACACGATTATCATGAAGGACGGTACCGTATTATCTGGCGAGCTGAAGGGTTTGAAATCAGGCAGACTGGAGTTTGATATCGATAATATATCTATCGTAAAAATAAAATTTGACCGCATCCGTCTCGTGAAGGCTATAACACACCAATACCGTGTGGAAACCAGCGACCGCAAGATCTATTTTGGTTTTATCAGAAGATCAGATTCAACAGGCATATTACGCATACTTACCAAAGACAGTGCTGTCCTGATTCCGCTTGACAAAATCGCATTCATGACCTCTTACGACGGATCTTCGTTTATGCATGTGCGTGGGTATGTCTCGTCAGGGTTCACTTATGCACGTTCCAGCAATGCCGGCAGATTCAATTTCGATGCCGCCATTGCCTGGCAGTTTGAACGGGTGCGTACGGATCTCACAGGATCGATGTTTGTTTCCCAAACGGATACCACTTGGGTACGGGATCGCGAAAACCTGAACCTGCAGAGTTTTTACCTCATTAATTCCTATTTATCCGTGGGTGGTATGGTCAAATACCAGCGCAATTACGAGTTAGGCCTGGCACGCCGTTTCCAGGAAGGCTTAGGTATTGTGTACAACTGGCTCTCCAGGAATAACTTCCAGGTGAAATCGCTGACGGGTCTTGTATTTAACCAGGAAAGAAACATCGAAGGTCAGTCGTTCTCCAACCAGATAGAAGTACCCCTGACCATTCAGGCTGAGTTCTTCAAATTCAGCAAACCCAATATCTCGGTCAACACCTCCCAATCCGCTTATATTAGCCTTACCGATCCAGGAAGGTTACGATGGGATGGTGACACGCGCATCTCCTGGGAACTCATAGAAGACCTGGCACTGTCTATCCAGATATATCACAACTTCGACAATCGTCCGCCCTCGGGCGATCCGAGGAGCTGGGACTATGGAACGGTGCTGGGATTGAAGTACACGTTCTGATCTATTTGGGAAAAAGTAAGGTAGCCACGGCGCGCCATCCCATGTTTGCCTTAGCCGGTTCCGGCGCAACCAGGTTAAAGCGCGGACCAAATGCGAGACTTACCTTTTGTTTTCCGAAACTGGTCAGGCCAGAGATGGTAGGAATGAGCCACAAGGTGTTGGTTCCGCCCGTCCAATTATGCGTGTATTCAAATGCTGCGCCAACGCCGGCACCGCTTTTCCAGTTGTAGGCTGTAAATGGCTGTAGAAAAAACTGATTCACTTTTGGTCTTCCTTCCCCACCCGCGATACCCCAGATCTGGTTCATCAGGGCACCATATGTCCAACCTTTGGCTTGTTTCAAGGCCACGGCTGTTGGGCCGATGCCAAATTGTTTGGAGGCAAAAGCATTACTGGTTGCTACGGGTAACAGGAGTACAGGACCCGCACCCCAGGTAAATCCATTCTTCGCTTCTTTGGGACTGATGAACCCACTCACCACCGCATCGGCCAAACCCGTTTGCGACTGTCCCTCGCCGGTAATGTTGAATTGGGAAACGATGGGTTGCACCCACCGCGCGATCAGGTTTAAATCTTTGCTGAGGCTCATGGGCACCACAGGCTGCACATTCATCGTGTTCCTCGATCCCTTCCTCGGGCCTATCCCATAATCACTATTGTTCTGAAACGGAAGACTGATCAAACTGGAAATAGGGTTAGCCAGTTTCTTAGCGAGTTCTTCGGCAGAAGTTTGCGCCTCCACAGTCAGTGTGACAATAAAAAGGGCAAAACAAAAGGTGGTTATGATTTTCATATGATAAACCTACGTATGACGCTGGAAAGATCGCCTAAAAAAATGTAGCAATTAAACAAAACGATCCAAACTACTCCCTACTGCCTAAAGCTAACGCCTCCCCCTGAACACTCCCCCTAACCGCTTTCCTCACAGCCGGTGCCACCACATCCCCGAGCAATTCAATGGATTTCATCGCCAGCTTATGTGGCAATGCCCCGATGGTCATCTGCGCCAGGAAGCGCGTATGCCCAAAAAGCTCATGTTCATAAAGGATTTTATCGATGACTTCCTGCGGGCTGCCCACCAACAATGCCCCCTGTGGCTGGGTGGAATACTCAAACTGCTCCCTCGTGAGCCCGTTCCAACCGCGTTCTTTGCCGATCCTCGTCATCACCTCGGCATAGGTGGGAAAAAACTCATCGCGTGCCTGTTTACCATCTGCAGCAATATAAGTGTGGGAGTTGATCCCCAATTGAAAAGCAGCCGCATCATGTCCCGCTTCCTTATATACGTCCCTGTACAATTTTGCAAAAGGCGCAAACCTCGCCGGCATGCCGCCAATAATAGCGATCATCATCGGAAACCCATATTCTGCCGCACGAACAACAGACTCCGGTGTACCACCCACCGCCACCCAGATCGGCAATTTCTCCTGGTATGCACGCGGATAAATGCCTTTGTTCTGGATGGTCTGTGTATGCTTGCCCTGCCAATTCACTACTGCCTGCTCATTGATGCGTTGCAACATGTGCAGTTTCTCTGCATACAAAGCATCGTAATCTGAAAGATCATAGCCAAACAAGCGAAATGATTCGATGAAAGATCCACGGCCCGCCATGATCTCGGCCCTTCCGCCAGACAAAAGATCCACGGTCGCGAATTGCTGATATACCCGCACCGGATCCTCAGAACTCAATACGGTCACGCCGCTGGACAGTTTAATATTTTTTGTACGCTCCGCCGCTGCTGCCATCACCACCGCCGGCGCTGATATCGCATAGTCGGGCCGATGATGCTCCCCTATCGCAAACACATCCAGCCCCAGCTGGTCGGCCAGGCTGATCTCCTCCATGAGGTTACGCAGCCGCTCATGCGGACCGATCTTATCGCCCGTTACCGGATGCGTGCCAATATCGCCAAACGTACAAATTCCGATCTCCATAATTCAATGTTTAAACATCAATAGGTAAAGGTAAGATATTGCATCCGGCAAATTTGCTAAGGAAGCGAAGCTGGTTGAATAAGCATCGTTTGGTCATTAGCGTGCAGGTTTCGTGCCAATCCCTACAATGCTTTAAAAATACCATTTTCCCATTACCTTAGCCTCTCACAACCTTCTGCATAAAAACAAATCAACCACATAAAATATCATTGATCACCGCCTGTTCCGTGGTGGTGGCCAATATGATTGGCACAGGGGTGTTCACCTCTCTGGGCTTTCAACTGCAGACGGCACAAAACCTCTGGAGTATCATGATTTTGTGGCTGGGCGGCGGTATTATCGCACTATGCGGCGCTCTATCCTACGCCGAGCTGGGTGCGCATTTCAAAGCAACAGGTGGCGATTATATCTTTCTTTCCCGTGTGTTCCATCCCCTTGCCGGATATCTTTCTGCATGGGCCGGGCTTACCATCGGATTCTCTGCACCCATCGCACTTGCCGCCATCGCATTTATCAAATACATGGCACCCGTAGTTGCTTTGGAGCCATGGATCGCAAAGCTCATAGCAGTTGGTATCATTGTCTTGATCACTTTACTTCATAGTTTCACACTCCGCCATAGCAGCAGGCTTCAAAACCTGAGCACCATTCTGAAGATCGGATTCCTGCTCACGCTGATCATTGCAGGCAGTTTGTTTGCCGCGCATGCCCCTGCATCCATTATCACCAGCAACAGCTGGCAGCAGGAGATCACTACTACGGGCTTCGCCGTGTCCATGATCTTCGTGACTTATGCATACACAGGATGGAATTCTGCCGCCTACATTGCGGGAGAAATAAAAGATCCACAAAAGAATGTACCAAAGGCATTGATTTTTTCCACCCTGCTCATTATTGTATTGTATACCGCGTTTCAATGGGTGTTGTTACGTCACGCGCCAATCGCAGCGATGCAGGGGAAAGAAGAAGTGAGCTATATTTCCTTCCAGCATCTTTGGGGCGATGTTGGGGCAAAATGGGTAAGTTTTTTCATAGCCCTCCAACTCATTGCCACCATGAGCAGCTATCTATGGGTAGGTCCGCGCGTTACCTGGGCGATGTCATCGGCACATCACCACTGGAAACCGCTGAGTAAACAAAACCAACATGGTATTCCCGTGCGCGCACTCTGGCTTCACGCATTCATCAGTATCATTTTGACGCTCTCTGGTTCCTTTGAACAGATCCTCGTATATGCGGGATTCATATTACAACTCTTCTCTGCGCTCACCGTGTCTACCAGCCTCTTCATTAAACCGGAACCAGGTGCTTTCAAAACACCGCTCAAACCCATACCCCAGATCCTGTTTCTCCTGTTCAGTGCATGGGTGCTTGTATTCACGGCCATCGATAAACCGATGGAAAGTTTGATTGGAATCGGGATCGTTTTGGCTGGAATACTGTTAGCGAAAATTCGTTCATAAGTTCGCAGGGCGCGAGGGCGCGTAGGTCGCACTGCGACCTGTGCGACCTATGCGTCCTGCGAACTACCATTTGTTCTCCCTACAGATCCCCAACTCCAACCCTCTCAGCTCCGCCAGCCCCCGCATCCTTCCGATGCAGGAATACCCCGGATTAGTAGTCTTCGCGAGGTCATCCAACATCTGGTGGCCATGATCCGGCCTGAAAGGAATAGGTGCGGAAACCGCTTGCTGAATGGTCAGCAGTTCTTTCATCACCGCATACATATCTACGTCGCCACCCAAATGATCGGCTTCAAAAAAATTACCCTCCGCATCCTTGGTCACGTTGCGCAAATGAATAAAATGTATCCTCGATCCCAAGACCCGTGCCATCTCCGGAAGATCATTGGCCGATGACGCTCCCAAAGAACCCGTGCAAAAACAGGCACCATTGCTCTTCGCGGGTACCGCTTGCATTAACTGCAAATAATCTTCCCGGTTCTTCATGATCCGCGGAATGCCTAAAATATCATAGGGCGGATCATCCGGATGGATAGCCAGTTGAATACCCACCTCATCCGCCACCGGCGTGATGGCCCTTAAAAAATGATAAAGGTTTTCGCGAAGTGCATCATGCCCCATGCCGCTGTACATGGCTATCTTCTCGCGCATCTCAGCAAGACTGAGCTTTCGTTCACCAGGTATCCCAAAACGGACGATCCAGGCAAGGTGCTCCCGTTCTTTTTCGGAAGACGACTTAAATTTCTCCTCCGCACCTTGAACTACCGGTAAGGGATAGTCGATTTCCGCACCGGGCCTTTGCAGAATATGGATATCGAACATCGCCATATCCACCCAGTTAAAATACAATGCCTTGGATCCGTCTGCCATCGGATGATCCAGGCTGGTACGTGTCCAGTCGTTCACTGGCATGAAGTTGTACGTCACGATCTTAATCCCTTCTGCCGCGAGGTTACGCAGGGTCTGCTGGTATTTCTCTATCCAGGATGTATACTCGCCCGTTCTGGTTTTGATGTCTTCGTGGACGGTCACACTCTCCACCACATCCCAGCTTAATCCCTTTGCCTGAATCTCTGCTTTCCTTTTATGTATGTCCGCGGGTGCCCATACCTCACCATGCGGCACATGGTGCAGTGCCGTCACAATGCCCTGCGCCCCTGTCTGTAAAATATCCTGTAAGGTCACCGGATCCTCCGGCCCAAACCATCGCCAGGTCTGTTTCAATTGCATGCAACAAATTACAGATAAACCTTAACTTACTGCCATGCTCAGGATCATCATCTTTTTACTCTGCACAACTGCAGTACAGGCACAGCAAGGCTTCATCGCGTTGAACCAGGAAGGTTTTTTGCCGATGGGCCCCAAGCAGGCCGCATGGGTTGGTGCAACCACATCGGCCCAATTTTATATCCTGCGCACTGGGGCCAGACCCGATACCGTGTTCAGGGGGATGAGCTCTTCGCCGAAAGCATCTAAAAATTCTTCCCTACAAGTAAGTTTGCTGGATTTTTCTGCCCTGCAAATGCCTGGTAACTATACCATACATGTCGGCAATGTGCCAGCATCCTATCCATTTTCGATTTCCACAACAGCCTTGCGGGCCACTGCCGTTTCATCACTAAAGGGTTTCTACTACCAAAGGGTCTCGCAACCGCTGGAGTTCGTTTATGCAGGGACCTGGGCACGAGCAGCAGGGCATCCGGATACGGCCGTCTATATCCATCCATCTGCCGCCAACAAATATCGGTTAGCCGGCACCGTTATCTCATCACCGGGAGGCTGGTATGATGCGGGCGATTACAACAAATACATCGTCAATTCCGGCATCACCGTGAGCACCCTGCTTTCAGCCTATGAAGATTTCAAGATCTATTTTGATACCCTTCGCACCCATATTCCGGAATCAGGCAACAAACTGCCTGACCTCATTGACGAGATCCTCATCAACCTGCGATGGATGCTTACGATGCAAGATCCAAATGATGGCGGAGTATACCACAAACTCACCAACGCTGCCTTTGATGGTATGGTTATGCCCGGCGTCACCACACTGCCGCGTTACGCCGTGCAAAAATCCACTGCCGCCACACTCGATTTCGCTGCAGTGTTGGCACAATCTGCGCGTATCCTTAAAAACTTTTCTACCCAACTCCCCGGTCTTAGTGATTCATGCCTTCAAGCCGCCACCAAAGCATGGCAATGGGCGCTACAACATCCCAACATCCTGTATGACCAGGATGCGATGAATAAAACTTTTGACCCCGACGTAAGTACGGGTGCTTACGGAGATGGAAGTGTAGCCGATGAAAAACTGTGGGCCGCGGCCGAACTTTGGATTACAACAGGTAAAAATATTTATGCAGCAGCTATCGGGAATAGCAAAGGTAAAACAGGTTTGATGTCATGGAACAATGTGGGAACGATGGGTTTGCTTTCCATCTCCAGGCACGCTAAAAAATTATCCTCTTCCGCCGGTGTGGACCTTCCTGCTATCCGTACTTACCTGCTGAACTTTGCAGACTCTCTCGTGAACAACATCGGCAACAATGCTTTCGGCACTGTGATGGGTGGGTCATCCAAGGATTTTGAATGGGGTTCCAATGCGGTAGCGGCTAACCAGGGCATGATCTGCATCCACGCGTATCTGCAAACCAAAAACAAAAAATACCTGAACGCAGCCCTGAGTAATGCAGACTATATCCTTGGTCGCAACGCCACCGGATACTGCTTTGTGACAGGGGCTGGCACTAAGTCTACCATGCGCCCCCACCATCGGCCCTCTGTTGCCGATGGCATTGAAGCACCTGTGCCCGGTCTTCTCGCGGGCGGACCCAATCCCGGCAAGCAAGACAAATGCAATTACGCATTTTCAGAACCCGAGACCACCTATGTAGATGATGATTGCTCTTACGCGAGCAATGAGATCGCGATCAATTGGAATGCTCCGTTGGTTTATTTGCTGAATGGATTGAGTTTCCTGCTGAAGTGAGAAGTTGGAAGATGGAAGTTTGAAGAAAATACAAATACATGAAAACGCCCTTCATTTTTTTACTCATAGCGTCAATACTTAACGCATTGTGCGGAGTTTTTGCCGGAAATGAAGTCTTTTTTTTGCAAGTCTCGAAGGGAATCGACCTTAACCATCTAAGGTGGATTCCTCCACTCTCACTTTTTATATTAGGGATAGTTTATTGGATTTTACAAAAGCAGATGCACAGTCTCACTCTTTCAACAATCCATGTATTCACCAGCATTATAAGCATTTCCTTATTTACAATTATACCCTATGTTTTAGCACACTATAATCAGGGTTTAGCGGGTTTCCCGAGACGTTATTATGATGTAAAACCATTGTTCGCTGACTACGAACCCATGACGCAGATAGCAAGACTTTCGTTTGTGCTAGCCCTAGCTGCACAGATTCTTTTGTTCCTCAATATCATTCAAGGCCTTCGAAAAAAAGCCAAACCCTAAACCCTTCAATCTAAACAAAAACCAGGTCTGCATTCCTCGTAGTCGCCGCCGCCACTTCATCAACCGTCTTGCCCATCACCTCCGCAAGTTTCTCCGCCACCAGCCGCACATAAGCCGGTTCATTGCGTTTGCCACGGAAGGGTACCGGCGCGAGATAAGGTGCATCTGTCTCAAGTACTACACGTTCTAAACCTACCTGCTGGATGACTTCAGCAATTCCACTCTTCTTAAATGTAAGTACACCACCTATCCCGAGAAACATACCCATCTCCATGATCTCCTGCGCTTCCTCAACCGATCCGCCGAAGCAATGGAAGATTCCACGAACCCTTCCGTTGCCGATGCGTTTCACTTCGTCTATACATTCCCGTAAGCTTTCACGGGAGTGGATGGAAACGGGCCAGTCTTTCTCCAATGCCCATTTCAATTGCCTGCGAAACGCTTCATATTGTTGCTCCCTGAAGGCCAGGTCCCAATAAAAATCCAAACCAATCTCACCAATACCGATGAACCGCCGCACATTGATCCAATCGCGCACCACTTCCAGTTGCTCTTCTACATCGTCCTTCACATAACAGGGATGGATACCCATCATCGCATGACAATACCCAGGATTATCGCGCTCCATCTCCAGCATCGCATCCATCGATGAGCTGTCGATATTCGGCAGAAGGATCCGGTACACACCGGCATCCTTGGCGCGACGGATCACCTCGGCCTTGTCTTCCAAAAATTCTTCCGCATAAAGATGACAATGAGTATCAACTAGTTGAAGGCTATGCATGCTGCGAAGTTCGGAAATCTTTACGTTACCATTAAACCTGGGCGATCATCCATCGTCCTACTATGGCCCTTTAACAAAATGAATCACTAAAAATCGCCTATTATGAAAATGCGTTCATCGCTGCTGTCTGTATCCTGTGCCTTGCTGCTGATAACAGCATCCTGCCAGAAAGAAGACAGCAACAGTGCAGACATCCCTGCCAATGTGCAGGAAGCCACAGCCAACGAAGTTGATTTTACAGAAACCTTTGACGATGTGTTCAACAATACTGCCGGTATTGATGGGACCTCTGCCGGTGAGGACCTCGGCATGTATGGTGCCACCGGTTTCGGATTGTTTCCTTCTGAACCCAACAACCCCGGTGCCGGCCGTTGCTTTACCGTAACCGTAACCCCCAAGGAAAGAGGTGTATTCCCCAAAACCGTGGTTCTTGATTTCGGCGATGGCTGCCAGATGAATGGTAAGCTCCGCAAAGGCAAGATCATCACTGTGTACTCCGGACCCCTGCACAAACCCGGTAACAAAGCCGTGACCGAGTTCAACGGCTATCAGGTTGACAACCGCAGGATCTCCGGCAGGCACGTGATAGAGAACACCACCCTCCCCGGATCCAACCAGCGCCAGTTCACCCGTACCTACGAGACCAAGGTGCTGAATATGGAAACCCAGGTATGGAGGCAGTGGGCCGGAACCACTACCATGACACAGGTGGAAGGCAACGGAACACCCCTATGGCCCGGCGATGATATCTTCCAGTTCACGGGTAGCCGTAAAGGTGAAAACTCCTTGGGACGCAGCTGGACCGCTACTGTAACCACCCCATTGATCAAGGCATTTACCTGCAAGTGGATCTCAAAAGGCGTCATCAAGATCAGTGTGAATGATCAAAACGGAACCCTGAATTTTGGCAATGGCAACTGCGACGATGAAGCCACCATTACGGTAAATGGGGTCAGTAAGACCATAAAATTGCGTTAAAAAATTGTTGCATACATCAAAAAGAATTGTAACTTAGCCCTAGTTTTCATAGGGTACGGATTAAAAACGGGCCAGGGTGTCTACCCCGGCCCAATTCTTTTTCAGGGCTGATCCCCAACCTTTTACACCCCCTCACTTAGAGTTTTTCAGCCACCCATCTCCGCTCGCTGATCAGTTGTAACACTAACGGCAATGTATACTTGATTTTTTGCAGCGCCTTCTTGCTATCATGAAAAACAACGATATGTCCGGGCGCAAGATTCCGCAGCACATTCTTTGCACATTTTGCATCTGTAATGCCAGGATCAAAATCTCCACTGAGCAGGCTCCACATCACCGGCTTCATGCCCATGTTGCGCAAGGCGTGGATTTGCGCACGACGGATCCGGCCGTATGGTGGTCTGTATAAATCTGAATCGATGAGCATCTGCGCTTCGTGAATATCCTTCAAATATGCGCCATTATTGGTTTTCCAGCCATTGAGATGATGATAGCTGTGGTTGCCGACACGATGTCCTTCCTGGACGATACGCTGGTAGATCTCCGGATACTTCCGCACATTGTCGCCGATGCAAAAGAAGCTCGCTTTAGCGCCAGCGGCAGCCAGCATATCCAACACCATTGGCGTGGCCTCGGGATGCGGACCATCGTCAAAGGTGAGATATACCTTGCCATCTTCCGGCGGCATCTCCCAAAGGCAGTCGGGATAAATACGCCGTAGCCACCAGGGAGAAGAGTTGAGATAAAACATGCGTAAAGGTAAATCGTCTTTGGAATACAGACATACAGTAATACAGGCCATCTGGAGTGGTATCCCGGAATTCCGGATACCACTCCAGATTACCTGTATTACTGTATTCTTGTATTCCTGTATTCCAATAGGCAGAAGTATCTTTGCCATCCATGAGTAAGATTCGCCTAAGATTCGCGCCAAGCCCCACCGGCGGCCTCCACCTCGGTGGCGTACGCACCGTTTTATACAACTACCTTTTTGTCCGCCAACACAACGGCAGGTTCGTCCTCCGTATAGAAGATACGGACCAGTCCCGCTACGTGCCCGGCGCAGAACAATATATCATGGACTGCCTCCAATGGTGCGGCCTGGAGCCGGATGAAAGTCCGCTGAAAGGCGGCCCTTACGGTCCGTACCGCCAAAGCGAACGCAAGCCCATGTACCGCCAATATGCAGAACAGCTCGTGGCCCAGGGCCATGCCTACTATGCCTTTGATACCCCCGAAGAACTGGAGGCTATGCGCGCCAGCTTCAAATCGGAAGAAAACCCATCACCCCAATATGACGGGAAGATCCGCACCAAAATGCGAAACTCCCTGACCCTTGGCGAAGCAGAAACACAGGCCCTCCTCGCTAAAGGCACCCCCTACGTCATCCGCATCAAAATGCCGGACCATGAAGAAGTGCGTTTTACCGATCTCATCCGCGGTGAAGTGGTGTTCCATACCAACCAGAGTGACGACAAAGTTTTATTGAAGGCCGATGGCATGCCTACCTATCACCTGGCCGTGGTGGTGGATGATTATCTTATGAAGATCACCCACGCCTTCCGCGGTGAAGAGTGGCTCCCCTCGGCACCGGCCCATATCCTGCTCTGGAAATACTTGGGCTGGGAAAAAGACATGCCCCAGTGGGCCCACCTGCCGCTGATCCTTAAACCGGATGGGCACGGCAAACTCAGCAAGCGCGATGGCGATAAACTCGGCTTTCCCGTCTTCGCCATGAACTGGACCGATCCCAAAACCAATGAACTCACGGCGGGCTTCCGCGAACGCGGCTTCCTGCCAGAAGCCTTCATCAATATGCTGGCCATGTTGGGCTGGAACCCCGGCACGGAACAAGAGATCTTCACCCTGGATGAACTGGTAAATCAATTCAACATCGAACGCGTCCACAAAGGCGGCGCCAAGTTTGATTTCGAAAAAGCGAAATGGTTCAACCATGAGTGGATCAAACGCAGCAGTGCTCAACGCCTCCTCCCGGATGTGCAGGCAGTGCTCCAACAGGAAGGCATAACCGCCAACGAAGCCACCCTCCTCACCGTCATCGATCTCGTCAAGGAAAGATGCACGCTGACCCCGGACTTCGTCCAGCAATCTTCCTTCTTCTTCGCAAAACCCAACAGCATTGATATAGATGTCATCCAACCGAAATGGGACGATGGTAAAGCTGCATTCTTCCGCGCCCTGGTGAACCAATGGGCATCAGAGAACGGCACTGACGCCGCAAGTCTCGAAGCCTCCTTCAAGGCTCTGGCCACCGAGATGAACATCAAACCCGGCGACCTCCAACAACCGCTCCGCATCATGCTGGTAGGCGGTAAGTTTGGCCCGCCCGTATTTGCCATCGCCGCCATCCTTGGCAAGGAAGAAACCGCCACAAGGATCACGGATGTTTTGCAACGCCTTGCTGTTTAAACTACATTTGTAGTATGACGGATATCAACGATAAACCCATCAGGGTACTGGTTGCCAAAGTGGGCCTCGACGGGCACGACCGTGGCGCCAAGGTCATTGCCACCGCACTCCGGGACGCCGGTATGGAAGTCATTTATACCGGGCTCCGACAAACACCTGAAATGGTTGTCAGCGCAGCCTTACAAGAGGATGTGGATGCCATCGGCATAAGCATCCTATCAGGTGCGCACATGACCGTTTTCCCCAAGATCATTCATCTGATGAAAGAAAAGGGTATGAACGATGTGCTCCTCACAGGAGGCGGCATCATTCCGGAAGACGACATGAAAACCCTTAACGACATGGGCGTGGGTAAACTCTTTGCGCCTGGTACCAACACCAGAGATATCGCAGACTATATAAGGAAGTGGGTAAAAGAACAAAAATAAAACATTGCTTGTGGAAACATTACTGACGCAACTCGAAAACGGCATCCTAACGATCACGATCAACCGCCCAGACAAGTTGAACGCCCTCAACAACACCGTGTTCGAGGAATTGAATGCATTGGTGAACGACATCTATCGCAATCCAGACATCCATGGTGTGATCATCACCGGTGCAGGTCCCAAGGCATTTGTTGCAGGAGCAGATATTTCTGAGTTCATGGGCTTCTCCAATGAAGAAGGCTCTTCCCTCGCGAAGCGCGGGCAAGATGTATTCATGCGCATTGAAAATTGCAGAAAGCCCGTCATCGCTGCCGTGAATGGCTTTGCGCTCGGCGGCGGTTGTGAACTGGCTATGAGTTGCCATATCCGCATTGCAGCTACCAACGCAAAGTTTGGCCAGCCCGAAGTAAACCTTGGCATCATCCCTGGCTATGGCGGCACACAGCGCCTCGCACAGCTGATCGGAAAAGGCAAAGCGATGGAGTTGGTGATGAGTGCAGAAATGATCAATGCAGAACAGGCCTTGCAACTCGGACTGGTGAATCATGTGACTGAGCCGGATCAATTGATGGAAAAAACTTTGGGCCTGATGAAAACCATTTTATCGAAGGGCCCCGGTGCTATTGGCAAAGTGATCGCAGCCGTGAATGCAGGTTATAACAACACGGTGAATGGTTATGATGAAGAAGTGAAGTTGTTTGGAGAGTGTTTTAATACCGATGAGATGAAAGAAGGCGTCACTGCATTTCTCGAAAAGAGAAAAGCATCATTTAGGAAATAACAATTGGCAATTGACAATTAACAATTAGAACCAGTATATGGAATTTAGAATTGAAAAAGACACCATGGGGGAAGTGCGGGTACCCGCTACTGCGTACTATGGTGCGCAGACGCAAAGGAGTATTGAGAACTTCAAGATCGCGCAAGACATTAACCGCATGCCGAAAGAGATCATCAAGGCATTTGCATACCTGAAGAAAGCAGCTGCACTGACCAACCTGGAGGCAGGCGTATTGCCGAAAGAAAAATCAGACCTGATCGGACAAGTGTGCGATGAGATCCTGGAAGGCAAGCTGGATGACTATTTCCCGTTGGTGGTATGGCAGACTGGTTCAGGTACCCAGAGCAATATGAACGTGAATGAAGTGGTGGCTTACCGTGGTCACGTGTTGAAGGGCGGTAGTTTGACCGATAAAGAAAAATTCCTGCATCCCAACGATGACGTGAACAAATCACAATCATCGAATGATACCTTCCCTACCGCAATGCATATTGCGGCATACAAGATGCTCATCGAAACAACCATTCCCGGTGTTGAAAAACTGCGGGATACCTTGAAAGCGAAGAGCGAAAAATTCATGAACGTAGTGAAGATTGGTCGTACGCACTTTATGGATGCAACGCCACTTACACTCGGCCAGGAATTCAGTGGCTATGTTGCCCAACTGGATCATGGATTGAAGGCGATCAAAAACACATTGGCCCATCTTAGCGAACTCGCCCTTGGCGGAACCGCGGTGGGTACGGGTATCAATACACCTAAAGGATATTCTGAAAATGTAGCGAAACACATCGCGCAGCTCACGGGTCTGCCCTTTGTTACCGCACCCAATAAGTTTGAAGCCCTGGCCGCACACGATGCTATTGTAGAATCGCATGGTGCATTGAAAACCGTTGCGGTGAGCCTGATGAAGATCGCAAACGATATCCGCATGCTCAGCTCGGGACCACGGTCAGGCATAGGCGAAATTTTTATCCCGGACAATGAACCCGGATCATCCATCATGCCCGGCAAGGTGACCCCAACCCATTGCGAGGCCCTCACGATGATCTCTGCACAGGTGATGGGGAACGATGTGGCGATCGGCATCGGCGGTGCCAACGGACATTTTGAATTGAATGTATTCAAGCCGGTGATGATTTATAATTTCCTGCACTCTGCCAGACTGATCGGTGAAGGTTGTGTGAGCTTTAACGACAAATGTGCGATAGGCATCGAGCCCATCGAAGAAAACATCAGAAAGCACGTGAACAACTCATTGATGCTGGTTACATCGTTGAATACTAAGATCGGTTATTACAAAGCGGCAGAGATCGCACAGAAAGCACATAAAGAAGGAACTACACTAAAAGAAATGGCGGTGAAACTGGGGTATGTAACGCCGGAAGAGTTTGACGCGTGGGTCAAGCCAGAAGATATGGTAGGGCGCTGATTTAGCAAATGACAATTAACAATTGGCAATTAGCAATTGGCACTAGTTGTTAGAAACTAGAATCTAGATACCAGTGCCAATTGTTAATTGCTAGTAAATAGTTATTCGTAGTTCATAAACCACGCCACCGCGTGTTCATCTGTTGTCACCATTGTCTGGTACCAGCTATACAATTTACTGCTGATCAATTCCTGCACACTAATATTGGGGCAGGTGGGGATATGATAATTTTCGCAGGAAGCGAGGACGGCCATATAATTCAACTGGGCTGCCGCGTCTTTCGGCATGTCTAAAATCAGGTTCTGCATAGAGGTCGGATTAAAAAACCATAACGCAAAACCGTTTAGAAAATTGCATGCAATTTTCAGTAATAGCTATTAGCTAATTTGAACCTCGTCGTTTACTGTGCTGTTCGTCTCAACGGTGGTTGGAAGTTCCTCATCCTTAGGAGAGAAGAATCGTTTCTGGAAGAGGAGGATCGTGAGTACACCGATGGAGATAGAGGCATCGGCAATATTGAAGACCGGCCTGAAGAATTCAAAAGGTTCACCACCCCACACCGGTACCCATTTGGGGATGGTGGCATCAGTAATGATCGGGAAATAGAGCATATCCACCACTTTACCATGCAGGAATCCTGCATAGCCCCCTGTAAAGCCTTTATCCATAAAGGAATGGGCCACATTCTGGGTAAAAGGATCGCTGTTCTCAAAAATCAATCCGTAGAAAAGACTATCGATCAGATTACCAATGGCACCTGCATAGATCAGCGTGGCACAAATAACGAAGCCGAAATGGTAACTCCGTCTGATGATGTAACGGATGTAGAAGGTGCCGAAGATAACCGCTACGAGGCGAAACAGTGTCAGGGCCAACTTTCCCCACTCGCCGCCTAACTTCCAGCCATAGGCCATCCCTTCATTCTCGATAAAATGGAGACGAAACCAATTGGTGATCAGGTGCTCCTGACCCAGAAAATAATGGGTCTTGATATAAACCTTGAGGATTTGATCAACAAGCAGGATGAATAGGGTCAACAATAGCGCATGCCGGAATCTCACAGACGTATTTTAGGGAACAAATATACCGTAATTCAGTCCTCGAAATACACCCTTTTGACCCGTTGCGAAATACCGGTCATGATATCATAGGGAATTGTGTCTGCCCAGGCGGCCAACTGGTTCAGTTCCAAACCCCTGCCAAAGACCACCACTTCATCGCCTTCCTTAATATCCGATGCACCCGTAACGTCAATCATCGTCATATCCATACAAACCGTCCCGATCACCGGAAACAAACGCCCCCGGATCAGGACCTTGCCCTTACCAAGGCTAAGCTGCCTCGGATAGCCATCGGCATAGCCAATACGGATAGTAGCAATCAACGCATCCTGCTGTACCAGGCCTTTTCGGTTATAGCCCACCGTTTCCCCGGCGGGTATCTTTTTTACCTGAGCCACGGTTGTAGTAAGCACCGCCGCTTCTTTCAGTGGCAACGTGTTTGTGCCCGTGGTATCAACACCATAAAGCCCAATACCCAACCTCACCATATCCATCTGTAACTCCTTGTGCCTGCTGATAGCCGCGGTGTTGGAGATATGCCTTGTGAATCTATACCCTAAACCTTGCTCCAGTTGGGCGCAGGCATGCTTAAAGCGCTGACTTTGTATCAAAGTATAACTATCTTCTGCCGAATCCTCACTACCTACCAGGTGGGTAAAGACCGTGAGTACCCGAAATCTGGATGGCCATTGGGTCAACAGTGCAGGAATCTCCTCCGGTGCAAAGCCGAGCCTGTGCATGCCCGTGTCTATTTTTAGGTGTACCGGAAATTCCTGTATACCCTCGCGCTGTAAAAACCGGTTAAACCTTTCCAGCATCTGAAAAGAAAATATCTCTGGTTGAAGATCCTCATTCACCAATGCAGAAAAAGTAGCTTCTTCAGGATTCATCACCATAATGGGTAACCGAATACCGGCCCTTCGCAACTCAACGCCTTCATCAGCATAGGCTACAGCGAGGTAGTCTACCTTGTGAAATTGCAGAAGATTAGCGATCTCAAAACTACCGCTGCCATAAGCAAAAGCCTTGACCATCACCATGATCTTCGTACCCTTCCGCAGCATGTTCCGATACGTGGTCAGGTTCTGCGCCACTGCACTCAGGTTAACCAGCAACACCGTCTGGTGCCACTTGGTCTCCAGTAATGCACTGATCTTTTCAAAAGAAAAAGTCCTGGCCCCTTTCAGCAAAATGGACTCTTGATGAAATGCGGTCTGGGAAAACGACTGGATGAACGCCTGTGTGTCCGCATAGAATTCTGTTTGCGGTACAATGGCCCGAAACAAGTCTGCGTGTGCGCTGATCTTGCTACCCACACCCACAAATCTCGTGAGGCTGTGGCTTTTCACCAACCCCGCGATCTCTGAATACAGTTCTTCTTCTTTCTTACCACTCTGCAACAGATCGGAAAGAATCAATGTGCGCTTGCGATGCTGCCGTTGCTGGCGGAGAAAATCCAACGCTAGCTTCAGGGAATCAAGATCCGCACTGTAACTGTCGTTGATAATAGTACAGTGATTGATCCCCTGCCGCATATCCAGACGCATAGACAATGAGGGGAGATCCTTCATCAAGGGCAGCGCATTTTCGGTTACACCCAACAACTCCAGTACCGCCGCGCAGGTCAGCGCATTTTCTTCGGCGATGGTACCGGTAAATGGAATGGTGAACTGGCGCTCAATTCCCTGATAACGGTAATGTATAGTTGTATGTGATGCTTCGGGCTCGGCCGAGAGAAATTGCAGGTCCGCGTCAGCAGATCTTCCCCAGCCCATGATCCGGATATCTCTTGAAGTCGCAAATTTCCTAATCTCATCACTCAGCAATGCCTGATCAGCGGGATATATCAATTGCCTGCTGTGTACAAACAGTTGCAGTTTCTCCCTGATCTTTTCTTCCATGCTGCAGAACCCTTCACTATGCGCATCACCAATGTTGGTGAACACCCCAATACCAGGGCGGATCATCGGTTCAAGCTTCTGCATTTCACCTGCCTGGGAGATACCGGCTTCAAAAATAGCGAGGGTATGTGATGCATTAATAGGCCATACACTTAATGGCACACCAAGCTGAGAATTATAACTCCTGGGACTACGGACGATCGAAAATGATGGTTCCAGCAAATGATTTAGCCATTCCTTCACAATGGTCTTACCATTGCTTCCTGTGATCCCGATTACAGGAATATCGAATGCAGCGCGATGCGCAGCGGCAAGCTGCTGAAGGGCCTGAAGGGGATCCTGGACAAGAATAAACACTGAGTCAGGAAACTGCTGATGCAATCCTTCCCTACCCACCACAAATACCCGCACGCCCTGTTGGTATGCTTCAGGGATAAATAAATGCCCATCCCGTTTCTCGCCATGAATGGCAAAAAAAACAGAACCCGCAGGATCTGTGATCTTGCGGGTATCGGTCACCAAATGATCAATCAGCACTTGCACAGAGGACCCCTCTGCGTGACCGCTCACAAGGCTTATGATCTCTTGTATGGAATATCTTGCCATAGATGAAGGCTATTCGTCCTTGGTTGCGATCTTACGTTTACCGTGGTAAATAGAATACAAAATGGAAGCGGCAATACAGGCTACAATGACGCCAAGACTCACGAAAATGGATATGCGAATATCAAAGTACTCGATGAGCATCTTAATACCAATAAAGATCAGCACGATCGCAATTCCCTGCTGCAGATAATCGAACTTGTCCACCGCACCCCTCAGCAAAAAGAAGAGGGAACGCAAACCAAGGATTGCGAATATATTGGAGGAATAGATCACGAGGATATCATCAGAAGTAAACGGTGCATCGGCCTTATCCCTGACCAATGATACTACCGTAGGTATGGAATCCAATGCAAAAGCAATATCTACAGCGGCCAGCATCACCACTACTACAGCAAGAGTGGTGAAAAATGTTTTTCCATGCAACTTAATGAGATATCTGCCCTTCGGCTCCACTTCAGATAGACGTAAATAACTGCGCATGAATTTATAAATACCCGTCTGACCAGGGTCAAACTCGGCCTCATCTTTCTTGGCAAAAAGCTTGATACCGGTATAGATCAGGAAAGCGCCAAACAAGTACAAAATCCAATGGAAGCGAGCGATCAGTCCGATCCCCACTGCAATGAAAATAATGCGAAAGACAATCGCCAATAATATACCGATCAACAATGCCCTTCCTGCATCCTTCTCTTCTACCTTAAAATAGGTGAAGATGAGAATGAAAACAAAGATATTATCAACGCTTAAAGACCATTCCATCAGGTAGGCCGTGAAATATTTCGTTGCAACCATCGGACTTTTCTCAAACCATAGAAACACACAAAATGCGAGCGACAAGCCTACCCAGAACAAGGTTTGCCACAAAGCTTTCTTGATAGAAATGACTTCGTTTTTTTTACTCAGGATACCCAGGTCAAATACCAGGGCCACCACCAACAGGATTCCAAAAACGAGATATGTGATTTGATCAGCATTCATCGGGCGTATTTTCTTTTTCTTAGGTATTGATACATTGCTATAAACAACATCACCAACACCACAGGAACAACAATGTTCAGCAGTTGCCAGTTACTCTTGCTGTCTTCGAACTTGGTTTTATCCAACAACCGCAAGGTATAGTCTTTCCCGCGGGTTTCGAGAATACCCATGTTCCCCACCAGGTATTCCAATGTATTCAGGATGAATTCACGATTTGCATATTGCTGCCGGGTGTACGCATTCATACCCATCGGTAAAGGTCCGTCTGTCTGGTTGATGCCATTCAGCAACAGATCACCATCCGCGGCAACCACCATCGTTCCTTTTTCATTCTCTGCTTTAAAGGGCAGGCCTGCTGCAGCAAAGCTATCCGCCATGGCCTTCGTAAGCCGGTTGGCATACAAACTCTGGAACTTCCCTTCCAGTAACATCACCACCGGAACATTGGCGCGAGTGAACTTCTTCAGGTCCTCTTCATTACGGACACTCGCCCATTCCACTATGGCCGGTGTATTTAAAATCCTCGATTCTGTTGACGAGGAAAGCAAGACGGTTTTTTTCACCCCATCGGCTTTCACTGTATCTATGGATTGTGGAAACTGTGAAACAACATAATCGAGATTTTTAGTAATAGGATGGCCAGATGAATTTCGCAACAAAGGAAAATACGGCCAGGGCAGCAACTGGATCTGCGGTTTATCGCCCATCGATCCAATCACTGAAGGAATCTTATCACACTGCAGATCCTGCACAAGATCCTGGTTGATGCGCACGCCATAACGGAACAACAGGTCGTCAAGGTTCAGACCCATATCAAAAGCCACAAAACGTCCCTCACTGCGTTGCAGGCTATCAAGGCTCGCAAATAAATTATCCAGCATCCAGACCACCTTGCCGCCGTGCATTACATATTGATCAATCTTGAGCTTCTGCGCATCGGTAAACTTTGTTACGGGCTTCACGATGAGCAGGGCTTGGAACACAGGAGGGATCACGGCTACACTGTCTACCGGAATGATACGGAACGCATAGTTGGGGCGCAGTGTTCTTTCAATCAGATCATACACCCGATAATCTACCGGCTCTCCATTACCACTCAGGTAACCGATCAAGGGTACGCTGTCTTGTGTGATCTTTTCAATACCTGATGCAAGTTTATATTCCAGCAGCGCCTCGGCATTGTTGAGAGAGTTCAATCCGTCCTGAAAATTCTGTCCCTGTAAAAAATCGATCCCCATCGTCCGATCCTTATACTTAATGACCGCACCGGGATACACAAGTTGTTCTTCCTGGCCATCGCCCTCTTTCGTTTGTGCCTTAACGTTAGTTGCATTGATACCCAGCATGCGGAGGGAATCTACGAGTGCCGCTTTTGCGGAATCATCCAGGCTCTCCCCGGGTTTCTCGATTCTGAAACTGATATTATTAGAAGAGATCTCCTTGAATTCATTAAGCAGGTCCGTTGCACCGCCAGCGAGCTTCTTGAAACCCGCCGGCATATCGCCACCCATCATCAGGGTGATATCTACTCTATCGTCCAGTTTCTCCAGCATATTGCGCGTGGCCTGGGAAACGGTGAATCTTTTTTCCGATGTAAGGTCTGCACGAAAGCGGAACAGGGAGAAAGCATAATTCAGGGCCACCAGCAACAGCAGCATGATCACCCATCCGAATTTGGAATGAAGCAGTTTTTTCATCATTGGGTCAGCGTTTCACAAGGTTTCTGGCGGTAAGGAATAAAAAGAAAACGATGGCAGAGAAGAAGTAAACCAGGTCCCTGGAATCCAGCACGCCCCTGCTGATGTTTTTATAATGAAAATCAATACCGAGCATACCGATATAATAATCAGCGCCGGATTGAAATGCGGATATCCTGCTCACGGCTTCAAAAGCGCTGTACATCGCGAAACAGGCGAATGCGCTGAGCAAGAAAGCCACTACGGCATTATTGGTGAAACTGCTGCAACAAATCCCTATGGCGGTGAATACAGATGCAAGCAAAATAAGACCAAGGTATGAGCCGATGGTGCCGCCGGTATCGATGCCACCTGTAGATAGTTCGCGTATCGTGTATACGTAAACCAGTGTGGGTAGGATGGCGATGAGGGCAATGATCAGTGAGGCAAGGTATTTCCCCCCGATGATCTGCGCATTGGTCAGCGGTTTGGTTTTTAGGATCTCAAAGGTTCCGCCTTTGAATTCCTCGGAAAAACTACGCATGGTGATGGCGGGGATCAAGAGCAAAAGGATCCACGGTGCGGTATTGAAAAAAGTCTCCAGGGACGCATAACCGTAATCAAACAGGTTGGAATCCGGAAACACAAACAGGAACAGCCCGTTGAGCACCAAAAACACGATGATCGCGATATATCCCGTGAGACTACTGAAGAATTGCCTTAGTTCCTTGATACAAACAGACCACATATTGATAATAAAGATGCAAGATTACAAGAATAGGGGAAAATAACGTTGTTTTTATGGTTAAACTCCCTTGGAAACGCCTTATCTGCGAAGATATATTGCATAAAAAGGATTATGTGGCGATGGATGGTGACGATGATGGGTTTATTCTTTGCGATCTCTGCCGATGCACAGAAATTCTGGGATGGTGGTGCGGGCACTAAGGAATGGTCCGATGCGGCCAATTGGCTGCCTGATGGCGTGCCGATTGCCATGGAGGATGTAATTCTGGATCATCAATGGATCATCGGCAACTATACGGTAACGCTTCCTTCAGGTCCCGTATCTGTTTCTGTTCAATCCTTAAAGATCGTTCCGTCCCAGGGGCTGATCGTGCTGGAACTTCCCTCCACCAACACCGCCAATCCCGGCTTTTCACTGACCAGAACATCAGCGTCATTGGCCATACATGCCGGTGGGATTTTCATCAATGCATCCGGTGCCTCCGCGGGAGGAGGCCTGTTGCTGGCGGGTAGTTTATCCATACATAATGGTGGGAAGTACATCCACCGCACAGCCCGGTCAAACGCTGCACTAATTGATAAACTCGTACAAACAGCGGGCACGGAAAAAGGGATTTTTGAGTTCGATGTTCCCGGAACGGCAGGCTATACGGTGTCCCTCACTGGAAATGTTTTTGGGAGCCTTTCATTCCGGGCCGCTGCTGCCGGTGCCTCCAAATCTTACAGCGGCAGCGGCAGTGGCACCCTGACCATCCGCGGGGACCTGCTGGTGGATAGCAATACGCAGGTCACCAGTACCCTTACAGCAGATCTCGTGCTGGTCGGAAGCCTGACGGTTCATGGCAGGCTCACCCTTCAGCCTACAACTGCGGGCGCTGTGGCCAGAAGTCTACGATTCATTGGTCCGCAGGCAAGTTTATCCGGGAATGGTGCATTAGTGTTGGGCGCGAATTTCAGAAACCTGGACGTTGCGCGGGAAGCAACATTGCAACTGCGGCGAAACGTCAGTCTGACCCAACCAACTCACCAACTGGTTTGCAGAGGAAGTCTTCATTTTGGCGGTTTTCAGATTGATGGACCGGGCGTATTCATACTGGCGGACACGGGTAAACTTTTCATTCAACACCCGGAGGGCCTCAGTGCCAGTAGGGACCTGGGACCGGTGCGAACGCAAACCAGATCCTTCAGTTCACATGCCTCTTATATATTTCAAAGCACAACGGTGCAGGCTTCCGGCGATGGGCTACCGGATTCCGTTTCTGCCCTCGGAATCAACAATCCCGAACAACTACAACTCCAGAAAAACCTTTATATCAGGGATTCACTATTACTCCTGCAAGGGAGAATCGTAAGTACCCTTCCACACTTGCTGACACTGGGACCCTGTAAGGTCCTAAGTCCGGCAAGCCGTTATGGTTCGGCCAATGAGGGACATGAACGGAGTTTCATTGAGGGTCCGTTAAGGCTTCACTTAACAAAAGACAAAACTTTGCTCGCGCCGGTTGGGGCAGACACTATTTTCGCGCCGATCCGGCTCACCAAAACTGATCCCAGTGATGAGTTTCGGATCCTGACATACACACCTGTCCCGCCCGCCAACACAGGGGTGCAGTCCCCGCTATTGCGGATCAACAACCGGGAACACTGGACACTTGATGCGCCCATAACATCCGCTGTCAAGATTGATATGAGCCTAAGGCCCTGGAGTGTTACACTGTCACCTTCAGAAAAACTTAGGCCGGCGCATTTAACAAGCAACTGGAAAGCATTTGGAGAACCTACAAGCCTGTCGGGATACCAATGGCTCAGTTCGGAAGATACATTGACCGGAAGCTCCGGATTCTCCCTTGGTATTGTAGAGCATGCAGTGATCCTGCCGTTGGGATTCTTACAATTCACGGTAAGGGAAGAAATGAATGGCATGCTGCTATCTTGGGAGGCCGACGAAAACCAGCAAACCCTGCAATACAAAATACTAAGAAGCCCGGATGGCTTGCACTTCAGCGAAATCGGGTCCCTGGGAAGTTCGGGCAGAACCCTGGTGAGGCACCAGTGGAAAGACCTTTCCCCACCAGCTACGGCCTATTACAAAGTAATTATGAAGGTGGGTAGCGGCGAGATTTCAACAAAAATCATCCGAAAAACAATGACCTCCGGTGGGGCCATCATCTACCCTAACCCGGTAAAAGATATTCTGAACATAAATTTTTCATTTTCAAGCAGCACATACGAAGTGGAGATTGTCTCTTTAAACGGTACTGTTTGTAAAAAGTTTGTTTGTAATACTGCTATACGTCAGGTAAGGGTGGACGATCTGAAACGAGGTTTTTACCTCTTCAGGTTAAAAGATGGAACAGATTGGATTACCCTTCCATTAACCAAAGACTAACGAAGTTTCAACCGAAACCAACTGCTGCCCGCCGGTTCACGCCGGCGGGATTTTTTTTGCCCCTTTACACAGAGAAAGACTCCCCGCAGGCACAGGTCCTGGAAGCGTTGGGATTAATGAAGTGGAAACCTTTTCCGCTCAGGCCCTCGGAATAGTCCAGCATTGTATTGAATAAGTACAATACACTTTTAAAATCGGTGACAATCTTCATCCCCTTATCCTCAAATACCTGGTCCGTGGGCTTCATGGTATTATCGAAATCCATCTTATAGCTAAGGCCGGAACATCCACCGCTGACCACACTCACCCGAAGAAAATGTTTCTCCGTTCTCCCTTCTTCCTTCAGCAGGACCTCCACACGTTCTTTGGCTTTATCGCTGATATAAATGCCGGAATCTATTTTCATACAGCAAAGATAATGAAAGGCATTGAGGCAATGGGCATTGGGCATTGGGAGGGTTGGGGATTAGGGGAGTAAGGGATTAGGGCGGGATTAAGGCGTTGAAAATCACCAGGTTATCCGTAAATAATAGCATCTAGCCACTAGCCATTAGCTATTAGCTATCTTTATGTTATGGCAAAACTGGAGCATATCGGCATCGCCGTAAAAAACCTGAAAGACGCGATCACATTGTATGAAACCATCCTTTGCACGGATTGCTATAAAGTGGAAGCTGTGGAATCTGAAAAAGTGATCACTGCATTTTTAAAGGCGGGTGACACCAAAGTGGAACTGTTAGAAAGTGCAGATGAAACCGGCGTGATCGCAAAATACATTGAGAAGCGCGGCGAAGGGTTACACCATATCGCGTTTGAAGTGGAAGACATCTACGCGGAAATGGCTCGGCTGAAAAAAGAAGGTTTCACTTTGCTCATGGACCAGCCCAAGCGAGGTGCAGACAATAAACTAATTTGTTTTGTTCATCCCAAATCTGCGGGGGGCGTGTTATTGGAGATCTGTCAGGAAAAAAAATAAATTAGGTCGCAGTTCGCAAAGGTCGTAAAGGTCGCGGAGCAGTTCTTCTGCGAACTATGCGACCTTCGCGACCTGCGAACTAGATTCCCAGTTTATCCACAGCGATCTGCGCCGCAATCTGCGAAGCATCTTTTTTATTGTAGGCTTTCCCCTCCGCGATCAGTTGTCCGTCAACCATTGCGCCGATGCGGAAAAGGCGGCGGCCGTTTTCGATCTTTTCTTCGAGGGTTTCAAATTCAAGGACCTTTCCATTTTTATTGGCCCATCCGTAGAGTTTGTTCTTATGGTTGATCTCGAGGTTTTCAAGATCGTCCACAAACATATGTGGTGCTACCACTCGCTTATAGACCCAATGCTTGGTGGCCTCATATCCCTTATCGAGATATATAGCACCAACAAGGGCCTCCAGGGTATTGCCGAAGATCT
The DNA here is from genome assembly GCA_046317915.1 of Sphingobacteriales bacterium. GTDB lineage: Bacteria > Bacteroidota > Bacteroidia > Chitinophagales > Chitinophagaceae > Pollutibacter. The sequence goes on along the minus strand of JBKCVJ010000024.1, from coordinate 450 downwards.
GGGAGATCTTGAGTGAATTATCAGAGCGATTGTAGAGTGTGATTTTTTTCAGCCCCATCTTTACGGCAACTTCATTCAGGGTCTGGCGATTTACCATTTTACTTCGCATTTCCGTGAGAAAGCCTTCGCCACGGTATGGATATCGTTTAAAAAGATAATCGGCCACGATGCCACTCAATACAGCGTCACCTAGGTACTCCAGCCTTTCATTGTTTTCGTCTGCATGTTCTTTAACGGAGCGGTGACTTAGTGCGGTGGTATACAGGTTTACCTTGCCAGGAGCAAATCCCAACACATTGCAGAGCTGTTTATAGTAAGCCCTGTCTTCTTTGTTGATCCTGAAATATTGAAGCCAGTATTGCAAACTGTAACCTTTGATGAACGTTTCCCCCGCACCTTCGGTAAAGTTAAGTAAGGCCATAGCGATTACCGCTCAAATTTCTTCACGAT
>JBKCVJ010000023.1:0-65645 GCA_046317915.1 Sphingobacteriales bacterium | reverse complement strand
GCTTAAGCATGAAATCAAGGACCATGAACGCAATGCGGCATGGGAACTGGGCCGGCCTTCTGGAGCGGTTAGCGAAGCTACATGGACGCACCATGAAGAACTTCTGGACAGGTACGAAGTGCTGGAACATACGCTCAGCGAGCTGAAGAATGAGTTCACCTCATTTGCACAGAAGCTGGGATAGCATCTTCTCACATATTAAAACGATTGTCATGGCAGATTTTGATACCACTCATGTCAAAAATATTGTCTTGCTCGGTCATGCAGGTACCGGTAAGACAACCTTAGCGGAATGCATGCTTTTTGAAGCCGGACTCATCAACAGACGCGGCACCATCCAGGAAAGAAATACAACGGGCGATTACCATCCGCTGGAACATGAACGAGGCAACACCATTTTTTCCAAACTGATGTACACCACCTGGAAAGGCTATAAGATCAATATCATCGATACCCCTGGTTTTGATGATTTCTCCGGCGAAGTGATTGCTGCTTTACGTGTAGCCGATACCGGTGTGATATTGCTTGATGCCCAACACGGTGTTCAAGTGGGTACCGATATTATTTGGGATTACACAGAACAGTTCAAAACACCCACCGTCATCGCGGTGAATAAACTGGACGATGAAAAAGCTGATTTCGATAGAACCGTTCAGCAGGCGAAAGATCATTTTGGTCCGAGTGTTACGGTGGTGCAATATCCACTGACCCCGGGTCCTGATTTCAATGCTATCATTGATGTGTTGAAAATGACGATGTATAAGTTTCCAAAAGAAGGCGGCAAGCCCGAGAAGTTGGCGATTCCTGAGGAAGAACGCGAACGCGCCAATCAGCTGCATCTGCAATTGGTTGAAGCTGTTGCGGTGAACGATGAGACATTGATGGAACATTACCTCGACAAAGGAGAACTCGATGAAGATGAAATGCGCGAGGGACTGAAGCGCAGTTTGATCCACCATGATCTGTTCCCGGTGTTTTGTTTGTCGGCAGCACGAGACATGGGCAGCGGCAGGCTGATGGGTTTCATTGATAATGTTTGTCCCAGTGCCAACGAGATGCCCGCACAGAAAACCGTGCAGGGAAGTTACCTCACCTGCGACGCCAATGGACCGGCGTGTATTTTTATTTACAAGACCACGGCAGAAATGCATGTAGGTGAACTCAGTTACTTCAAAGTGTATTCCGGAACTGTGAAAGCAGGTATGGAACTCGTGAATGAAAACACGGGCGTATCTGAAAAACTCAACCAGCTCTTTGTGGTGGAAGGCAATAAACGCACACCGGTGAGTGAACTGGTGGCCGGAGATATTGGCGCCACGCTGAAACTAAGGAACACGCACGTCAACAACACCCTTCATGTAAAGGGTCAACATGCGCAGTTGGAACCCATCGTTTTCCCGCCACCGAATATGACGGTTGCGATTGATCCGGTGAACAAGGGTGACGAAGAAAAACTCGCACAGGCCCTGCATGCACTTCGTGAAGAAGATCCTACCTTGATCATTGAAGTATCTCCTGAACTGCATCAAACACTCATCAGAAGTTTGGGCGAAATGCATTTGGCGGTTGCGAAATGGAAAATTGAAAATCAACACAAAGTAGAAGTGAAATTCTCCCGGCCGCGGATTCCTTATCGGGAAACCATACGTAGGCCGGCGGAATCCAACTATCGGCACAAAAAACAATCCGGCGGCTCGGGGCAGTTCGGGGAGGTGTATATCCGGATAGAACCCTGGTACGATGGCATGCCTGATCCTAACGGCCTGAACGTCAGGAGCAGGGAAGAGCATCCACTGCCCTGGGGCGGTAAGCTGGTATATTATAATTGTATTGTGGGTGGCGCCATTGATACAAGATTCATACCTTCGATATTGAAAGGCGTGATGGAAAGGATGTCCAACGGTCCACTCACCGGCTCTTATGTCCGCGATGTACGCGTAAGCGTGTATGACGGTAAGATGCATCCGGTGGACAGCAACGATATCTCTTTCAAGATTGCAGGGATGATGGCTTTCAAGCAGGCCTTTGAACAAGCGGATCCTTTGTTATTGGAACCGATCTATCAGGTAGACGTGTTTTGTCCCGATGATCTGACTGGCTCCGTGATTGGTGATCTGCAAAGCAGACGCGCGATGTTGGAAGGCATGGGTAATGAAGGGCATTTTCAAAAGATCACCGCCAAGGTTCCATTGGCAGAGCTGGATGATTATTCATCATCGCTCCGTTCTATGAGCCAGGGCCGGGCCAAGTTCAGGATGCAGTTTTCTGACTACCTGCCGGTGCCTTTTGAGTTGCAACGGAAGCTGGCTGATGAACACGGACGACAAGTCAAGGAAGAAGTATGAAGATAAAGGGAGAAGTTTTAAGAAGCAGAAAGATGGTAACCATCTTTCTGCTGTTTTTTAGTATGACAGTGAATGCGCAAATGATTAATTATGATCTCTACCCCGTGTATAACGGCAAGGACCTCGGGCTGACCTACCGCAGGGGTTCATCGTTTTTCCGGATCTGGAGTCCGCCCGCGGAGCAGGCGGAGCTGGTGTTGTATGACAAGCCCCTGGGCGGCGAGTCGGTCCAACGATTGGAGATGCGCAAGGCCGAGCAAGGGACATGGATTGTTACGGCGGGTGGCGACCTGCGTGGTAAATTCTATGCGTTCCGGGTGATGATCAATGGCAAGTGGCAGAATGAAGTGCCGGATCCTTATGCGAAAGCGGTGGGCGTGAACGGCAGGAGAGCGATGGTGGTGGACCTTGCAGAGAGCAATCCGGTTGGATGGGAATCGGATAAGCCAGCAATAACCAATAACCCAATAACAAATAACCCAGTAGATGCGGTGGTGTATGAGTTGCATGTGCGCGATGCGAGTATCAGCCCTAACTCCGGAATACGCCTCAAAGGAAAATTCCTTGGGTTGACCGAGACCGGTACTACCAATCCTGCGGGTTTATCAACGGGGCTGGACCATTTGAAAGAGCTGGGCGTGACGCATGTGCATTTATTGCCATCGTATGATTTTTTCACGGTGGATGAAACCCAACCCGAGAAGCCGCAATACAATTGGGGCTATGACCCGTTGAACTATAATGTGCCGGAAGGATCGTATTCCACCAACGCGGGCGACGGTGTAACGCGCATTAAGGAGTTCAAGCAACTGATCAAGACCTTTCACGATAACGGCATCAAGGTGGTGATGGATGTGGTGTATAATCACACGATGCTGACGGAAGACTCATGGTTCAACCAGTTGGTGCCGGGATATTATTACCGGCAGGATGAGAAGGGGAATTTTTCCAATGCCACAGCCTGTAACAATGAGACAGCGAGTGAGCGACCGATGTTCCGAAAGTTCATGTTGGAGAGTGTGAAATACTGGGTGGAGGAATACCATGTGGATGGATTTCGGTTTGATTTGATGGGCGTGCATGATATTGTGACGATGAATATCATTTCCGATGAGCTGCATAAGTTGAAGCCAGATATTTTATTGTATGGCGAGGGCTGGACGGCGGGAGCATCACCTTTGCCGGAGGGAATGCGTGCATTGAAGAAGAATGCAGCGCAGCTTAGGAACATTGCTGTGTTCAGTGATGATATCCGGGACGGCATTAAGGGCTCGGTGTTTGAGCATGCCGACAAAGGCTTTGCCAGCGGCAAGCCCGGGATGGAAGAGAGCATCAAGTTTGGTGTGGTAGGAGCAGTGCGTCATCCGCAAGTGGATTATTCAAAAGTGAATTATTCCAAAGCGCCCTACGCGTCTCACCCCTGGAACGTAGTCAGCTACTGCGAGTGTCATGATAACCACGTTTTATTCGATAAGCTCGCGATATCCGCCACTACCAATTCCGAAGCCGAACGCAAGGAGATGCACAAGCTATCCCTGGGTATCGTGCTGACTTCTCAGGGCATATCCTTCCTGCATGCTGGCACAGAATTTCTGCGCACCAAGAACGGCGTGGAGAATTCATACGAAAGTCCGGACAGTATCAACCGGATCGACTGGGACCTGAAGACGAAGAACAAGGACGTATATGACTACATCCGCGCTCTGATCGCCATGCGCCGTGCGCACCCCGCCTTCCGGATGACCGGGGCCACCCTGGTGGCGCAGCATATAGAATTCCTGCCCGTGGATTCCGGAATGGTGGCCTATACCATCAACGGCGCGGCGGTGGGGGATAGCTGGAAGAAGGTGCTGGTGGTGTATAACGGAGGTTCTTCCGCGCAGAAGTTTGACCTTCAGCCGGGAAAGTGGAAACCATTTATTGTGGGGAACAAGGTGGTGGAAGGCAAGACTAAATTTGGTGGTGAACTGCCTGCGTTCAGTATGGCGGTGTGGTATATGCAGTGAATAGGGCAGCTTTTTCTGTCCCTGCTCTATGCGTAAACTCTATTCACGCGTCTCACCCCATCATTTTCCCCACAATCGTCAAGCTGGTTTGCGCCCTCGTTTTCCAGGTTTTTCACTTCGCATTTCCCCTATAGTTGCAACAACAACTTTCAATTACACTTGCGATATTCCAATGTAATGTGTGGCCATTTTACGGATGTATATTTCTGTTCAGATTTTCGTAATTCTTTACCAGCTTGTGTTCAGCTTGTTGCAATTCACAATACGATTGGGTACATTTTAGTGGTGCGGGCAATTGCTGTTGCCGCAGGCCTGCTGGGGTTGCTCGCAGCCCATGTTCAGTCGATTTCTTCGCGAGAAAAATATTACATGCGGTAAAAACCAGCGAATGGCAAAGGGGTTACGGCTACCTTCGATGATCGATCGCCTCGATAAGAAACTTGTTTATTGGTCGGGGCGAACGATCATCGAAGTTAGCCTGCGACTTTTACAAGTCCCTGGTGTTTCCCACATGGGAAATCAGTTTTTTTCTCACTCAGGAATACGCCTGACCAGAAAGAACCCGCTTCGTAAATCAGACATTTACGAAATGGATTCTTTCTTACATGAGCTGCTTAGAGCGTAGGAGCAACAGCTACTGCCAACAACAACGGCTTCTCGCCAGCCCACAGGTTGACAGGAAAGTTGTAATTTAGGTAAACGGCCAGCGAGAAGCCTTAGTCGTTAGCTGAAATATTATCCCATGATTTCAAGAGTAGACTTTGCGGCAATAGATGCCGAAATAAAAACCGCTATTGACGGCACCTTAAATGATTTGAAAGTTTCGAATCAAAACGATTATGCTTTATTTCTTGCAGACGGAGAATATGATAAAAAGTTGGAGAATAATGTTTTAAACCTCAATCCAAATACGATTGACAATAGAATGGATAAATATAAAGATGCTTCAAGATTAAGTTTCTTAACACAGTTCTTGACTACATTTTATTCATTTCCAGCGACTCAGACTTCGACAGATGACAGTGAACAGAGACTTCATATGGAATTGATGGTTTATGCTCACATTTGGGAGGCAAAACCATTTTTAAAAAAACTATATCGACTTGCTCATCTTTGGAATGGAGAACAGTATGTTTGGAATGTTCAAATTCCTGACATGGGCAAACATGACTTCATACGAAATGACATTCGACAGATTTTTGAGGACAAGGGAAACCCACTTTTTCAAGTAATCAAAAATGGATTTCATACTTCTTTAAGAAACGCTTTTGCTCATTCAGAGTATTCGTTTGACACAATGAACAATAATCTAAGAATTATTCTTGATAATTACAATGGTGCAACGTGGGAGTTGCAGGAAATATCATTTGACGATTGGAGTAAAAGGTTTGTGTATTCTGCATTGCTTTCTTATTACCTGTTGTACTTAACTCATAAGCATAGAACAAATCTTGTTGATTCAACAGGCACGGACGTATTTCAAATCAAACAGCCTTCAAAAATTAACGGTTTTAATTTTCTTTGGATAAAGTACGAGAAACAATATGACAGGTTTAGCTTTGAACAATAAATACTTCAGCTAATATCGCATTGGCAATATGGCGAGCGACCCAAGAACAATCGGCTTCATATCGCAAATCAGCTTCGGTTTCTGCAGCCGAATAACGCCAAGTAACAGAATAAACAATGAACTTCAGTATCTTTAATCAGCAGCGGCACCAGGCGGACGGAATACTGAATACCGCCACATCGCCAATGCTTCAACGTTATTTGTCACCCTTTTCAGCATTATGCACATATACAAACACCCATGACTTTGCCGACACGACCCCACGCTATTTTTAGCACATGGCAAGGCACACAGAACCTTGACACAAAGCTAACATTGCCAAGAGCTAAAAATGCCTACGCACAGCCCCCCACCCCGGCTGACGAATATCTATCATCAGCAGTTCAATACATCGGCAATATATCTTTCCATGACACCATGCCCACCCACCACCCATTTGACAGGATTTTGAATAATTCAGTTACAACTCCCTGTTTAACAGATTAAAAGAGCTAATGATGTTTTATATTCAATTAGTCAGGTTTTACCTGACAATTCAGCTATGAAAGATAATTTTCTTGCATTTGCAACAAATATCTATTACCTTTCGTATCGCTTTAGTCAGCTTTATCCTGACAGATTAACTATGAAGAATAAGTATATATCAACTCAATCAAATGAAGTGCTGTCTTATTTCAATGAGCAGAACAGAGCTTGCTTTGACTATAATGAAGCCTTTCTTGCATTACCAAATTCAAAGAAAAGTGCAGTCCGGGAACTGCTTAGCGACATGACCAAACGTGGGCTTTTAATGCGATTAAAGGAAGGCGTTTATTACATTATTCCCTACGAACAAAACGCTGAATCGTTTATGCCCGACTGGCACTTGATTGCTGAGCATTTGGTAAAAGACGTTCAACATTACATCGGCTACTACTCTGCTTTGCAAATTCATAACCTGATTACACAACCTTCCCTGAAAGAACAGATTGTTGTTTCCAAACAACTACGGCCATCAGAAATAAAAATTAAGAACATTCCATTTCAATTTATATATCATAACGAAAAACATTTTTTTGGAGCAAAAAAAACATGGGTAGATAACTTCAATAAGGTGCTTTGCTCAGACTTAGAAAAAACTATTATTGACTGCCTTTTTAAACCCGATTATGCTGGCGGTATTGTTGAAATAGCGAGAGCCATTTATATCTCCAAAGAAAAAATCAGGTTTGATACATTGCTTGATTACGTTAAAAAATTTGATTCACAGGCTGTAATAAAACGATTGGGATTTCTTTTGGAAACACTCGAAATCAACAACAGCATTATTGATGAACTGCAAAAAATGAAATCAGCTTCTTACGTTGTTGCTGATACAGAACTACCAAAAACGGGAAAACGAATTAGCCGGTGGGGCATCCAGCAAAATATAGAAACGGAAACAATTAGATCTGCCATTTATACATGATTAAACCGGGAGAAATACAACAAAAAGCCAGAGAGGTGGGTGTTCGTGACCAGCAGATAGAAAAAGATTATGTGCTTTCATGGATATTAAAAGGCATTGCCCAACATGAGCAGCTTTCAAAAGCAATAGTATTTAAAGGTGGAACAGTTTTAAAGAAAATTTATTTTGAAGATTATCGTTTTTCGGAAGACCTCGATTTTACACTACTCAGTAACGAAATAAGCAATGAAAATATTTTTGAATGGTTCAAAGAAGTGTTTGAATATGTAAAAGAAGAAGCAAACATTCCACTTGCAATAATTGACAATAACGAACATGAAAATGGTGGTATCAATTTTTACATCAGCTATACCGGCCCATTGGGTGGACAGGGTAATAACAAAAGAGTAAAGGTTGATATCTCCAGAAGTGAACAACTGGAATATGCTCCTGTAATGAAAGATGTGATTGTCTGCTATTCCGATTTGGAAGCACATCAGCTTTTATGTTATCCACTTGAAGAAGTGCTGGTAGAAAAAATGAGAACTGTTATGCAGCGTATGCAGCCAAGAGATTTTTACGACATCTGGTTTTTATTAGAGCAACATGATATGGATGCTGCATTACACATGAAAGAGTTTGAGAAAAAATGTGCCAGTAAAAATTTGAAGCATTCGGATTTCCCTAAAAAGTTAGCAGAACGTTTACCACAATACAAAGGCCGCTGGAAAAGCTCCATGAGTGAACAAATAAAAGACCTGCCTGACTTTGACAAAGTGGAAAGAGAAGTGCAACGACACCTTAAAAAACTGAAACTTTAGAAATGAACAGTCGCGAAATAGAACTGAACGTAAAACGAATGATGGAAAATTTCTCGAAAGAGAATTTTCTATTCGACTTGTTGTTGGCTTATGGCATTTCTAAAACGTCCATTACCCGCTTGAAGAGCGGAGATTTTAACCTTTCTAAAGTTGATGGCGAAATACTTTACAAAAAGAAAATCTTCTTCAAGCAACAGCAAACAGAAAAGCTTTTGAGTTCTATTGAAATCTTTGCCAAAGAAGAAAGAATTTTAAAACATTCACCACGCTTTTCATTAGTTACCGATTATAAAAACTTGGTGGCAAAGGATTTGAAACTGGGTAAGAACCTGGACATATCCATCATAGATTTACCCAATCATTATGCTTTCTTTCTACCGCTTGCAGGAAGCGAAGTTTATCACTCTACCAACGACAACGAGGCTGACCGCAATGCCGCTTATAAAATGGCACAGCTTTATGATTTGCTCATTACACAAAATCCTAGTGTTTATAATTCAAAAGAGGGCATTCATAATCTGAATATATTTTTATCTCGTTTACTGTTTTGCTTTTTTGCGGAAGACACCGAAATTTTTGATGGTGACAGCATTTTCACCAACACGCTTTATCAGCACACGAATGAAAATGGAAGCGATACACATTTGTTTCTCGACCGCTTGTTTGACCGACTGAATACAGAAAATGCAAAAGGATTTCCGGCACATTTGGTCCAGTTCCCTTATGTAAACGGTGGTTTGTTTCGTGATAAAATTGCTTCTCCCGTGTTTACAGCTAAAGCCCGAAAAATATTGGTTGAGTTGGGCGAACTGAACTGGCGGGATATTAACCCCGATATTTTTGGTTCCATGATTCAGGCAGTGGTGATACCTGAATACCGAAGTGATTTAGGAATGCACTACACAAGTATTCCCAACATTCAGAAACTTATCAAACCTTTATTTTTGGATGCGTTATACGAAGAGTTTGAAAATTGCAAAACCATTCCGCAACTGCGAAAATTGATTAATCGAATTGCCAAAATGAAATTCTTTGACCCTGCCTGCGGTAGCGGAAATTTTTTGATTATTACTTACAAGGAAATTCGTTTGCTGGAAGTAAAAATCCTGCAACGTATTATTGACTTAAGCCCAACGCCTGCAATGGAATTTACTTCCATCCAGCTTTCACAGTTTTATGGTATTGAGTTAGACGATTTTGCCCACGAAATGGCTATACTCTCTTTGTGGTTGGCAGAACACCAAATGAACAGAGTGTTTGAAGAAATGCTGTTTGATTATGGAAAAAGCAAACCCATTTTACCATTAAAACAAGCCGGAAAAATTGTGCAAGGCAATGCCGCCCGTGTTGATTGGAAAACCGTTTGTCCGATTGGGAAAGAAGATGAAGTGTATGTGATTGGAAACCCACCTTATTTAGGAAGCAGAAACCAAGTCGAAGAACAAAAAGAAGACATGAAATTTGTTTTTCGGGATGACTATAAAAGTTTAGACTACGTTTCTATTTGGTTTTACAAAGGAGCAAAATATATTGAAGGCCACAACGCACAATTGGCTTTTGTTTCTACAAACTCTGTTTGTCAAGGTCTCTTAGTTTCATTAACATGGCCACGAATTTTAAATGAATACATTGAAATTGGTTTTGCTTATCAATCATTTAAATGGACCAATAACGCCAAAGGAAATGCAGGTGTTACCGTTATTATTTTAGGACTAAGAAACAAGAGTGCAAAACCCAAATACCTTTTCTTTGATAAACTCAAGAAAGAGGCCAAAAACATTAACGCCTATTTATTAGACAGCGAAGATATTTATATTTTCGGAAGAACAAAGCCTTTAGCAAAATTTCCCGAAATGCTTTTTGGTAATATGCCAAATGATGGAGGTAATTTGTTATTTGAAGAACCTGAATTTAAAACATTCATTGCCAAGTATCCAACAGATGCCGAGTATGTTAAAAAATACGTTGGCGGTTCTGATTTCATAAATGGAGAAATTAGATACACTCTATTTGTAAGTGACGCTGAAAAGGAGAAGGCAGAAAAGAATTCTGAAATTGCTCAACGATTTAAAAAAGTATATGGGCATAGAATAAAAAGCACCGAGAGAAGCACAAGGGAGAAAGCAAAAACACCAAATCAATTTTACTTTTCAGGACACAAGGAAACTGACTCAATCATAGTTCCAAGAACTTCCTCTGAAAGGCGTGAATATATTCCATTAGGCTTTCTCACTAATGAAACAATTATCGCCGATTCAGCAATGGCTATCTATGATGCTCAACCTTGGCTATTCGGAGTTATCCATTCCAAAATGCACATGGTTTGGGTGAATGCAGTTGGTGGAAAGTTAAAAACAGATTACAGATACTCAGCAAAATTATGCTACAACACTTTTCCTTTTCCTGACATCACCCTTAAACAGAAAGAAAACCTGAACTTGTATGTTTTTGCCATATTGGATGAAAGAGCCAAACATCCTGAAAAAACAATGGCTCAACTTTATGACCCGGATAAAATGGCCAAAGAATTCAAAGGTTTAAAGCAAGCCCACGAAGAACTGAACCGTGCTGTAGAACAATGCTACCGCTTGCAACCCTTTGCCTCAGACACCGAGCGTTTGGAATATTTGTTTAAGTTGTATGCAGAAATGACCAAAAGCGGAACTTTGTTTGAGAAACAGAAGAAAACAATCAAGACAACAGCAAGTGCGAAAAAGTAAATATGCCAGATTTAATAAAAGTAGAATACCGTCAAACAGGTAAAAGCAAAAAGACAAATGCTTTGGGAATGCGTGAAATGCAGGAACGGGCATACAATGCCAGAACGGCTCAGTACCTTTTGATAAAAGCCCCGCCAGCTTCGGGCAAATCAAGAGCTTTGATGTTTATCGCTTTAGATAAACTCAGAAGTCTGAGTATAAAAAAGGCCATTGTTGCCGTTCCCGAAAAATCCATAGGAGCATCGTTTAGTTCAACCAAACTAACTGAACATGGCTTTTTTGCTGACTGGACTGTAAACCCCAAATACAATTTATGCACGGCTGGTTCAGATAATAGTAAGGTTAGAACGTTTTTAGAATTCCTGGAAAGTGATGAGCAAGTTTTGATTTGCACCCATGCTACATTACGATTTGCCTTTGACGGATTGGATGAAAAGAAACTGAACGATACCCTATTTGCCATTGATGAATTTCACCATGTTTCAGCCGACGGTGATAATCGTTTAGGTGAAGTATTGAAAAATATTATGGCTAAATCAAATGCCCATATTGTAGCCATGACAGGTTCGTATTTCAGAGGCGATAATGTTCCTGTGTTACTTCCCGAAGATGAAGCTATGTTTACAAAAGTTACTTACAATTATTACGAACAGTTAAACGGTTACGAGTATTTAAAATCACTGGGAATTGGCTATCATTTTTACACAGGTCGTTATTTCAAAAAACAACCTGACAAACCAATGTCGGCATTAGAAGAAATTCTGGATGAGAGCAAAAAAACGATAATTCATATACCAAGTGTAAACTCTGCCGAATCATCAAGAGAAAAATATGAGGAAGTGGGATACATCATTGACGCTTTGGGGGATTTAGAATCACAAGACGAAAATACTGGTGTGTTGTATGTAAAAAGTAAGCGTTCGAGTAAAGTGCTGAAAGTAGCTGATTTGGTAAACGACAATCAAAAAGAACGAGATAAAATTTCTGCTTATTTAAGAGATTCAAACACTGCTGATGACATAGACATCATTATTGCTTTAGGCATGGCAAAAGAAGGTTTTGATTGGCCTTTTTGCGAACATGCTTTAACTATAGGCTACAGAGGTTCATTAACCGAAATTATTCAAATCATTGGTCGGGCAACGAGAGACAGCAACAACAAAACACATGCTCAATTTACCAATCTGATTGCACAACCCGAAGCAGAAACTGACGAAGTGAAGGTAGCGGTAAATAATATGCTGAAGGCTATTACAGCATCTTTATTGATGGAACAGGTTTTGGCTCCCAACTTTAAATTCAAATTAAAAGAAGAAGATAATGAAGAAGACGAAAAGAATGATGAAGAAAATACTATAAGAATCAGAGGATTTAAGTTACCAACTTCTCAGCGCGCTAGAGATATTATTGAAAGCGATTTGAACGATTTGAAAGCACGGATTCTGCAAGACGAACAAATGCTGAAAGCAATGCCGGGCAATGTGGAACCCGAAGTGATCAACACTGTTTTAATCCCAAAAATCATTCGTGAAGTTTATCCTGATTTGAGTGAAGAAGATATAGAGGCAGTAAGACAGCATGTAGTAGTGGATTCAGTAATAAAAAACAGTGTGATTGAAGAACAAGGCGGAAAGAAATTTGTGCGAATGGCAAACAGCTTTGTTAACATAGACGATATTCATATTGACTTAATTGACCAGGTAAATCCATTTCAAAAAGCATTTGAGATTTTATCAAAATCGGTAACAACACAAGTGCTGAAACTTATTGACGAACACATACAATCCATCAAAATTGAAATGACCGAAGATGAAGCTATAATGCTTTGGCCAAAAATTAAAGAATGGATTGGACGAACAGGAGAAGCCCCTAATCTTCAATCGTATGACCCGAAAGAGAAAAGATTGGCAGAGGCCGTTATTTTTTTACGTGAATTAAAAAGACAAAGAGCATTGAATGAGCAATAAGAAAAAAATATCATTAGACGACATCTTCAATGATGATGAGTTTGGCTTGTTGGATGCATCTGCAAAAGCCTCAAACGTAAAAACGGCTGACCAAAGGTTGATTGATTCGTTTGAAGAAATAAATTCATTCGTTGATAAAAATGGCAGAGAACCAAATACATCAAGCATGTCGGAATACGGGCTGTTAGCCCGTTTGAAAAATATAAGAGAAAATGAACAGCAAAAAATATCACTGAAACCTTTCGACAGACATAATCTTTTAGGGGATGTAGAAATCCCAAAAGCTTCAATTGATGATATTTTGAATGATGATGATTTTGGATTATTAGAAACAGACAGCGATTTATCAATTTTTAGATACAAGCACATTTCAATAGAGTACGAAAGAGAAAAGGCAGATTATGTTGCACAGCGGAAACCATTGAAAGAAGAAGAATTTAAACCATATGAAGCTATGTTTCAAAAAGTACATCAGGAAGTCAAAGAAGGTAAAAGACAAATCAAACCATTTCACAATATTGAGAAAAACCTGCACGTTGGCAACTTCTATTTGATTGATGGCATAATGCTCTATCTAAAAGAAGCCAAACTTGAAAAGGCAGTCCGGGAATTGAAATCGGGAGACCGTGAACGAATAGAAGGCCGAACGCTTGCCATTTTTGAAAACGGAACGTATAGTAACATGCTTTATCGTTCATTGGGTAAGCAGATCCAGAAAAGTGGCAAGTTGATTACGAATACTTATGAAGGAATTAACAATGAGATTTATATAAATGCCGGAATGGTAATGGAAGAAGATATAAAGACTGGTTGGATTTATGTCTTAAAATCTAAGTCAACGCACCCATCTATTTCAGGTATTAAAAACCTATTCAAAATTGGGTTTTCATCTACTCCGATTGACGAGCGAATTAAAAACGCTAAAAACGAAGCGACTTATTTATATGCTGATGTAACAAAAGTTTCAGGATATGCGTGCTACAACAGAAATGCAGACAAACTGGAACAACTGCTTCATAGATTCTTTGCGGAAGTTTGCCTCAGTGTTGACATAGAAGTAATTCAAGGAAAGAGAATTACACCAAGAGAATGGTTTGTAGTTCCGTTTGAGGAAATTGAAAGGGCCATTGAACTCATATTAGACGAGCAAATTGTACACTATAAGTATGACAGAGAGATCGAAAAAATCATACTTAAATAGCCGACGCACCAAGTCAGGCACATTTGCAAGGCATACGAGGACGAGACACAAAAGCAGACTTTGCAAAAGAGTCGGCCTTGCTCCTACGCTTCCAGGACAAACTCTGCTACGATTGACACAGACTAAATATTTGAAGTACCAAGACGAAGGGCGAACACATGACATGGTATTGCCAAAGGCAGTCGAACGGAAGCTGTGTTTCTTGATTTTGTTCTTTGTGCATCTGCATATCTAGTTTGACGTTATTAGTTTGGCTATGTGCAAATCATCTATTTTTATTTATATATTTAGTGTCAGTTAGCCAGGCGGACGGAATTTCTGTTCCCTGTACTTCGGCAATACCTGTCCGTTAGCAACAATTGTTGAGCTCCGTATTTAAAGAAGACTGAATGAGATAAAAGTTATTTGAAGAATGAAATCAACTTGTCGATTTGCAGTTGGTGAAAGAAATGGGCTAAAATCTAGCATTTGGACAGTTGCAATAAACAAGGCTGACATTTATGTATTCTCCCGACTTTTTGGTTCAGACTTCAAATTGAGCCTTCATGAATCAGGTAATGCTCAATGGTCATTTACAAGTGACTTTGTAGCGAGACAGATTGATATGCCTAACAAAGACAGACATTTCATTAAGTGGACCTTTAGCCGACCACTTGACAGCATGGCGATAAATATTTTTCGAATCCAAATTCCTCATACAGAATT
Organism: Sphingobacteriales bacterium; assembly: GCA_046317915.1. Classification (GTDB taxonomy): domain Bacteria; phylum Bacteroidota; class Bacteroidia; order Chitinophagales; family Chitinophagaceae; genus Pollutibacter. The sequence goes on along the minus strand of JBKCVJ010000023.1, from coordinate 50,884 downwards.
ACGAAACATTCCTAGCCCTACAAACAAGAAAGTAAAATGGGTTTCAGGAGTAACATTAGGAACTTATCAATTTGACTTATGCATAACTATGCCTTCAGATACTGACCCAACCGCAGGACGAGATGACCTACCGCATAGAGTATTAGACTGTCTTCAGTTGGCAGATAAACGATGGTTGGTAATATTTGTGCAAGTTGTTGGACTAACCCCTAGCGATTTAGAAAAAGCTAAGAGGACGGTAATTTCAGAAATGAGAAAAAAAAATGTTGAAATTGGCAAAGGTGACTGGATTTCCCTTTATGGAAAAGGTGACGACGGAGTACCCCTTGTATTGGAGTTTCACTATGACAAATAAGTTAATACTATCGACAATTATTAAGCCCAACTGTTGCTAACGAAGCCGTTATTTTTATTTGCAATAGCTTCTACGATCAGTTGGGTAAAGCACTTTGTAAGCTCCCCAGTTGTTCGCTCATTTGGTATTCTCAGAAAGCGACTGAGATCCTATCTAATACTGAAGTGCCACTTCGCGAAGAAGGTAACTTTTGAGATCCTCTCCATTTGCGATGAATTTGGTCATTCCTCAAGTTTTCTAGAAGGATATCGGACGTTGTTTGTATCTTCTTATACAACTCTTAACTAATGATAGGATTCTACGCTCGTATTTCTAGACTAGTTGCTATGAAGCTTTATTTATGTTTAATTGCTTCAGCTCATGTATTGGTATATAAGGAGCCGAAACACCGTTTGGTTATTAAACGTATCCTGATAAGGTCAGTGTTCGCATTTATCATGGCAACACTGTTTTGCCAGCTCGTCATTGGACAATCAATCGTTGAATACGACATCGTCTTCACCGGCGGCAGGGTCATGGATCCTGAAACCAAACTCGATGCACTAAGGAACGTGGGTATCCTGCATAACCGGATCGCCGAGATCTCATCGGCGCCGTTGAAGGGGAAACAAACGATCAATGTATCTGGCCTGGTGGTGGCTCCGGGATTCATCGACCTGCACGTACATGGCCGCACCAATGTGGAACAGGAGTACCAGTTGCATGATGGGCTCACCACGGCCCTCGAACTGGAGTGGGGGATCGAGAACCTGAAAGAATGGTATGCCTCCCGGCAGTCGAAGGCCCTGATCAACTACGGCGCCAGCGTCTGCTGGCCCTACGAGCGGTTCAAGGCCCTGGATAAATACAAGAACGTGGTGGCGGGGCTGATGGAAGCATCGGTGAAAGGGGAGTCGTCCATCGACAAAAGAAACAATGCCATCCTTCCCGCTGCCTTCGAACAACTCACGGAAGCGGAACAGGAGAGGACGCTGAAGAATATCAGGTCGTCACTGGATGAAGGCGGGATCGGGATAGGTGTGCCGATAGGATACCTGCCGAAATCCAATCCCAAAGAAATGTACCAGGTGTTCCAGCTCGCGGGTGAGTTGCAGGCCCTGGTCTTTACCCATGTTAGGACCCCCAACATCATATCGATACAGGAAGTGATCGCCAATGCTGCGCTTACCTACGCGCCCCTGCATATCGTACATATCAACAGCATGGCCATGGGTAGTATTCAGCTGGCACTGGATATGGTAACTGCCGCGCAGAAAAGGGGCGTGGATGTGACCACAGAACTGTATTCCTATACGGCGGCGTCAACCATGTTGCAAAGTGAGATGTTCGCCGATGGATGGGAGGAGAGGCTGGGGATCAGTTATGGCGACCTGCAGTGGGTGGCAACGGGTGAGCGACTCACCAGGGAGACATTTACCAGCTATCGCAAGAGCAGCGGGAGGGTGATCATACATATGATGAAACCGGAATGGATTAAAGCCGGCATCGCTGCACCGGGTGTGATCATAGCATCAGACGGGATGCCCTATGCAAAACTGGCCCATCCGAGAACGAGCGGGACCTTTTCAAGGGTGTTGGGTAAATATGTGAGGGAAGAGAAGGTCATTGACCTGATGACGGCTCTCGAGAAAATGACGTTGTTACCCGCCAGGAGGCTGGAGGAGATCGCGCCGATGATGCGGTTCAAGGGTAGGATGCAAGTAGGTGCCGATGCGGATATCACGGTGTTCAATCCCAATACGGTGATTGATAAAGGGACGTTTGAGAGTGGGCCCGCGTTTTCATCCGGCATAGAGTACGTGATCGTGAACGGTGTGGTGATGTTGAAGAATGGTAAGACTGTGGAGGGGGTTTTTGCGGGGCAACCGGTTTATGGTAAGTTTAAGAAATAGACTCTATCAAGCATGTACAGCAGTTGATGCATGAAATTTAGTTTATAGTTACTTAGAAAAATAACATGTGCCAGATATGCTGTCACCAAATACCCCGACTACGAAAGCTACATTCATAGTTTCGAAATTATTTAAGCTCGTAACAGAGCTTTAGTAGCGTTTGGCTGGTTAAACTAAATGGTGTTGCAGCCATCGTTTACCAATGGGCCAGGGATAATTTGAAGTTGCTGCCCGTGGAGTAGTTCTATAGTGTATACCAGGCTACAGTTTCTTTACGTACATAGCACCCGCGAGAATCTTCATGCTAGAAGTTCCCTTCAACTCAGGGCAGGATTGAAGATGAAATCGTTGAACTTTGGTTTGGGTACTAATTTTGACCAGTACGGCCCTGAGAAAGACCTGAAGCCTAACTATGGCGTGTTTGTAGGCTGGGCTTTTCAGTAATTGGACTACACGTAGTTGCTTTTGTGCCAATGCCTGTGTACATTGTTACACTTACTTGATCCTGACAGCATGCACTCTGCCGTTGTGGGCCATAAAAAGAACCATGAAAGCACTATTGTCATTGATATTGATGATCTCCTTGTTTAGTTTCGTTTCGTACTTGGAAATTTCTGAACCTAAGCCTATCGGAATGGTTTCCATCGGAAATGGTACGTATATTAAACAGACTGAAACAACTGTTGAGGAATGGATGGGATTCATAGCAAATAATGATTTTCGAGAAGAGTTATTTCCGGAGACGAGCGTATTGGATTCTTCTTATAGTGAACTTTTCAGGGATTTCAGAGCGAGAGGTAATTCCAGTTATCTAGTCTTGGTTGAGAATAAGGGAGTTGTTAAGCAGCAGTTTGGCGAACTATCGGTGAGGCCAAAGAAAGCACTTGGTTTGCTTCAGGATAAATATCATCAGTATATCTCGCTTCGCGTTCCCATAACTGGAATAAGCTATAGTCAGGTCCTTCAATTCTGTCAGTGGAAGAGTGATCTACTGAAAAGTTCAGGTGTATTTCAGGATAGAATTGCAGTTGAATTGCCTTCTGTTGATTTGTACCGCCGATTTATATCCAACATAGACAGTACTTGTACAAGAGAGAAATGTGATAGCTGTACTTTCTATAAGTTCAATTTCAAGATTCCCCGGTCAAAGGTCAGCAGTTGTAAAGGACAAGACGCTTACCAGGGGCAAGCGTTGTTAAGAGTTGATGCTTATCAACCCACATCGGAAGGGATTTATTGTCTTCAAGGAAATGCAGCGGAGATGACATCCAAGGAGGGTATGGCCATGGGCGGTTCCTTTTTTCATTTTGCGAAAGAATCTTACGGTGAACAATTCAATGAGTACAGCAAGCCAGAGTTATGGCTCGGATTCCGATATGTTGCAATAGCTAAGTAAAGTTTTACGGCCCACAACATCGGCATTATGCAACCCGGGGGTTGTTTCCAAAATGCTGACTTGCTTTTCTGCGAGTGCCGCCGTAAATTGGTCCGAAAGGAAAGTTAACTAATATACGGCGGCATGCACCCTGAGTGAAACCCGGGCTGCACAAAGTCGCCCACGTTAGCAGCAAGTTTAAAAAGACTCATCCTAAAATTGTCTGACTTGACAGAATAATTACTTTGCCAGGTCAGACAATTTAAAACTTACTTCTTAAAATAATGTGAATGCTGACCAACCCAAGCCTCAATAGATGTCATCTTAACGGGTAGTTTTTCTAAGACATCTGACATATTAGAAGAAAACATAAGAGGATATTGTTTTGTATCAGCTATCTGTTGGTATACTTCTTCAGCACCTTTTCCAGCACCTGCTCCATAAAGAGTATCTAAAATTTGTCCAAAATCTTTTGGGGGCATTGGGTAGTAAGAAACTTTTTGATTCAAACCGACTGAAAATTTTTCAGCTAATTGATTGCCTGTAAGATTTTCAATTCCACTCACTAGAAAACTTTCGCCAGCTAATTCAGGTTTAAAAATTGCTTCTGCAACAAATGCTGCAACATCTTGAGTAGCAATCCAACCAATAGGCATTTCTTCGGGTGTTGGGTATGCCACATTTTTATCTTTGATTACAAAAGGAGCTGTCCAAGGACCTAATAGATTTTCAGCGTAAACCGAGGGCTGTATAATAATATGTGGTAAGCCACTTTCTTTCAGATAATTTGCAATGTCAATTCTAATGTCCATTGCTGGATTCCCAATTTTAACGGGTAGTATGAAACCACTTGAATTCCAAACCAACAATTTTATATTATTGGTGATGGCGGCATCAATGACATTTTTGGCATAAATAATACCGTCATTAGGATTTGCAAGAAAGAATGGCACTAAAAAGGAAATAGCATCCACGCCACTGGAAACTTCCTTCAATCGGTTTGCGTCTGACATATCTGCCAACAAAGCTGTTGCTCCCGCTTGGGTTAGCTTTTGCAAGTTTGTTTCTGTGTGTGTAGTTGCGTAAACTTCAGCACCTTTGTTCAATAGTGCTTTAATGACAGGGAATTGTTGAGAGCCTGCCGCTCCATAAACCAATACTTTCATTTTTTTTATTTTATTGTTATTAAGGATGCAATTATACGCTACCTTTGCTATACAAAATATACTACTATACCAAAGTATACTAGTATAATTAAGTATATCAGCAAAAAAGTAATATGTATACTAAAGGAGAATGCACTGAGTTTATAAGACCTGTAAGGGATGTATTGGAAATAATTAATGGCAAATGGAAATTGCCTATTTTAATTGCATTAGCTTTCGGAAACAAACGCTTCAAGGAATTGGAAAGAGACGTAGTTGGCATAACACCAAAAATGTTATCAAAAGAATTGCGGGACTTGGAAATGAATAAACTGGTAAGCCGTACAGTTTATGATACAATTCCGGTAACTGTAGAATACGCTTTGACAGACTATGGAAAATCATTAGATGATGTTATAGCTGCCTTACGCGACTGGGGAAAGAAGCATAGAAATAGACTTTTCAATAAAGGTGAGGTTGAGGAATAATCGAACAGTAGTGAAATACACCAGCTGCTAACATGGGTTTTGCTGCAAGTCTGGCAGGAAGTTGAAGCAATTGGCAGCATATCGCTATTGTGCATCATCCGGGAGGACAAACATCGCCGGGCTTTTATTTGTTAACTGTGCTTTTATTTCTTTATTGGGCAGCGGTTATGGGCAGACACGGTACTAATTCCAGCCCAGCAGCAAGCCCTGGACATTATGCGCCACTAAAATTCCTGAATCCAAAGAGTTATGGGTTTAACTTTACAATTTGCTGTTGGTCCAAAAGATGTTATTCTCGATGCTATCAGAGACGAAGATTTTGATTATTTGGAAAGCTTAGAAGAAGCAGGAGATCTTGCAGATTTTAGTCTTCATCTTGAGCCTAGGGATCTTGATTACCTCGTGCGTGTTGCCGCTTCTACATAGGGTACGGAAGTGAAAAGCCTTCGTGAGCACCTTTTGTTTGACGAGAGTGCAGTTGACGAGCAGGATCGCGGCGGAGTTTTGGTATCGAATGAGATTGTTTTGCTTTTTTCACATCTTAATCCAAAGGACGGTGAGTCAATTGCTAAGGCATGGTACAAACAACTCAGCTTGGCTTATCCGGAAGAGACAATTGAGTATGATGATGATGCCGGGAGTGCGACGACTCAATTAATTGGAATATGCAAAAAAGCACAGGCTGGATATGGGGCGTTAGTGCATATCTGGTTCCTATAGACCCGGACTGCGTCAAGTCCAGAACGTTGGCTGCTATATGGACAGGCAGAAATATTACATCAGTGCGAAAACAATCTGACATGACTAACAAGGAAAATATGAAATTTCGTATAGAGAATGTGGCGCCCATTCTCAGAGTCAGTGATATGGTCAGAAGTTTAGCATTTTATATTGACATACTTGGCTTTAAGAATGCTGATTGGGGTGATGACAGTTTCACAAGTATTAGTAGGGATAACTCTGGACTTTATTTATGTAAAGGTGGACAAGGTGTAAGTGGAACATGGATTTGGATTGGTTTTGACGGAGACATATCTGAACTACATCAAAAGCTAAAATCTAGCGGTGTGACAATTAAACTGCCTCCTACAAATTTCTCCTGGGCTTATGAAATGCAAGTTGAGGACCCAGATGGACATATACTGAGATTCGGCACTGACCCAAATGACAAGGAATTGTTTGCTGATCAACAATGAAAAGGTATTGCAGCCAACATACGGTGCTGCTATAGGTAGCCATTAAATATGTGCTGATTAAATTTGAACTTTAGGGGGAGATAGAAAATGAAAATTCTTGTAGCGAGCGAAAAAGATATAGACGAATTGACTCAAGTTGAGATCAAGAGTAAAATAGATTCTATTCCTGAATGTACTGAAGAATATGAAATTGTTTTTTCGTCAAGACTTTACCGTTGGCAGACATATTTCACTGGACAATCGCCCCAAACTTCGAAACCCGAGAGAATTGTTTTAAAAGCCGTTGATAACAACCAAATTATAGGTTATATAGCTGGACATCTTACAACACGGTATAACCTGGACGCTGAAATTCAGTCTTTTTACGTCTTGAAAAAAGAGCAGCGTAAAAATATTGGGACAAAACTGTTGACGGAATTTTTAACGTGGTTAACTGACATGGATGCAAGAAGTTTGTGTGTTGGTATTAAACCAGAAAATAAATACAAAGCATTCTATTTGAAATATGGGGGGCAATTTTTGAATGAACATTGGATTTATTGGCGGGACACTGATCAGCTATCTGAAATCCTGTCAATTTTAAACGATAAAAATAGCCCTATGGAATAGCTACAGCAGCCATCTAGAAGGTTTGTACAAGGGTACCTTGACTGAATACCCCATCAACTTTAGTGCTACAATTATAGTTTAAACCTGACAGTTTTTAGCGAATTGATATCTTAGTCCCAAAAGTTGGTTAGTGGATCGGAATTTTGAAAGTATTGATTATTTACAAAATGGCACCAGCCGACAAAGACAAGCGTGATCGTGACTGCCTCGTAGATACATATGCTTTATTTACAACCCTCACTTTAAACAAAAGACTGAACAATGGCATCCGACGGAAATTTTGTGGATTTTGTACTCGAACAAATAAAGCATTCGGGAGAAATAACTGCTAAAAAGATGTTTGGTGAATACGGCATTTATGCAGACGGAAAACTGTTTGGACTTATATGTGACAATAAGCTTTTTATTAAGCCAACGGATGCAGGGCGAAAGTTTATAGGAAAAGTTGTTGAGGCACCTCCGTATGAGGGCGTTAAACCAAGTTTTTTAATTGAAGACAAAGTTGAGGACAGCGAATGGTTGAGTGAACTTGTGAGCGTACCTTTTTTTCGGTCAATTCGAAAGTATAGTTTTTATATCTGATTTCGTTGAATCGATTGCTTTATCCACAAAACGGCTTACTGCAATTTGTGATTGATTTCCGTTCGCCGTTTGTGGATAAAGCGCGAGTCTTTGCTTGGCATATTTCACCGGCGATAGATAGCCCAAAGCTTTGTGTGGACGCTCTTCATTATAATCTTTTTGCCAACACTGACACATATCGCGGGCTTCTTGCAACCCGTTAAACATATAAGCATTCAGAAGTTCGCGCCTAATACTGCCATTGTTTCGTTCGATGTATGCATTTTGCATGGGTCTGCCTGGTTGAATAAATTGAATGGTGATCCTATGTTTTTCACACCACTGTTCCAGTGTGTGGGATATAAATTCCGGACCGTTATCACACCGGAGGTTCGAAGGTTTACCACGTCGGGCGATGATACTCTCCAATGTCCTGATTACACGCTGTGACGGTAATGAGGTATCTACTTCAATAGCCAGTGACTCGCGATTGTAGTCATCGATCACATTTAACAGTCGGAACTTACGGCGATCAGTCAACGCATCACTCATAAAGTCAATACTCCACATCTGGTTGAATGCTGTGGGTACCGATAACGCTTGCTGAACCCGCTCCGGAAGGCGCTTTTTAGACCTGCGACGGATGTTCAGGTTCATCGATCGGTATACTCGTCTCAGGCGTTTATGGTTCCATATAATGCCCCGGTTGCGTATCCGGTAATGACATTGCCAGAGCCCGATTGCGGGATGCCTGGTCGTAAGTTCCGTCAGAGCATCCTGAATCTCCTGATCCTGTTTGGGTTTGTGTTTATACTGAAATGTACTTCGTGGCAGTTTCACTATCCGGCATGCCTGGCTGCTACTGCATTGCTCTTCTATCAACAGATGAGCAATTTCTCTTTTATCAGCTGGCTCTAGAACTTTTTTTCAATCACATTTTTGATTGCCCTGTTCTCAAACGTAAGTTCTGCTACTATCCTTTTATATTCAGCCAGCTGGATCTCCATTTCCTTCATCTTGCGGACATCGCTGACTTCAAGGCCGCCATACTTGCCTTTCCAATTATAAAAGGTCTGCTCACTGATACCGAGCTCCCGGCAAATCTCTTTGATTGGTGTTCCGCCTTCCTGTTTCTTGATGGCACCTACGATCTGGGTTTCTGTAAATCTTGTCTTTTTCATTTTGATTGGTAGTTTAAAATTAAGAAGTTTGCTCAACTTTTAAACTGCCGAAGTTTGGGTACGCTCACAAGCATGTTTAGGTCATTTTGCTGTTTTAATTGAGCTTTAAGTATAGTTCTTATAGCTAAACAGAATGTGCAAGACGCCTTGACCATTAGTTCCGCCAAGATCGGCTTGATGCACCCCGGCTCCAAGCTATAAATGCATATTTGCTTTTTTCCATTTCCGATGTATATTGGCCAGCACTATTCATGAATATATTTACGGCGGCACTGACAGTCCGTGGTGCGACCTCGGCCTGCATCAAGCCGTAGACATTTACTGCAAGTGTATGACAACTCCATTACACAGTTAGAAATGACAGAACAATTAAAGACATATTTTGCTAACAACTTTCAGGCAACAACAGCCGAAATAGAACAAGTTGTATCTGCGTTTAAGGAAAGAAGCGTAAAAAAGAACGAAGTCCTAATCTCAAAAGGAGATGTTTGTCGATATGCATATTTTGTTTGCAAGGGCTCTGTTCGGGCATACTTTATTGATGAGGATGGACAGGAAGCAACAAGATATATTGCTCTTGAAAACCAGTTTATTACTACAATACACTCTTTCATCTCCCAAACCCCAACCAATGAATTTATAGAAGCAACAGAACAAGGAGAACTTCTCCAGATATCATACATTGACTTTAAAACATTAATTGAAAAAACAACACTGGCTCGAGATTTATACAATAAGCAACTTGAAGTTGCCTATATCACCAATCATTGGCGGTTGGAGAGTTTTTTAAAGATGTCTGCCAAGCAGCGGTATGACTTGTTGTTGCAAACTAGTCCAGCAATTATTCAAAGATTATCAAACAAGATTGTAGCAAGCTATTTGGGCATTACTCAGGAGAGTTTGAGCCGAGTTAAAGCCCAGAAGTGATTTTTTATCATTTGGTAATGTTTTTCTTCTTGAAGCATTGCAACTTACTCCCCATAAATTAGAATCTTTATTTATGGTAGTCAATTGTAAATGCTACTTCTTCTTCATTATTATTATTTTTTCGGTACTTAATGCAAATGCTCAGAAGTACACTTTATCAGGGTTTTTGAAAGACAGTCTGACAAGTGACTTTCTTATCGGAGCAACGATACAAATTGAAAGTTCTAAAGTCGGGGTATCCTCAAATGCTTATGGTTTTTATTCATTGACAGTGGATAAAGGCAGATACGTTATATTGATAAACTATGTAAACTACGAGCAAAAAAGAATCACAATTGATGTAGCTTCAGACTTAACCTTAGATATTTCATTAAAAGAGAGAATTACATCCTTGAACGAAGTGGTAGTTTCTTCTAGAAAAAAAGACCAGAAGATAGCTAGTACTGATATGTCCGTTGAGAGAATAACTGCAAAGGATATCAAGCAGATCCCTATGGTGCTTGGTGAAGCAGATGTAATTAAGTCTATTCAGTTACTGCCAGGTGTTTCTGCACCCAATGAGGGATCGAGTGGTTTTAATGTAAGAGGAGGAGCTGCAGACCAAAATTTAATTTTACTAGATGAAGCTATTGTTTACAACCCGTCTCATCTTTTTGGTTTTTTCTCTGTTTTTAATGTTGATGCACTCAAAGATGCTACTTTATATAAGGGTGGAATACCTTCAAAATATGGTGGCAGACTTTCCTCCGTATTGGACATCAGGATGAGAGAAGGAAACAATAAGAAATTTACCACAACAGGCGGGATTGGGCTATTATCAAGTAGGATAACTCTGGAAGCGCCAATTGGCAAACTGCACGAAGACGTTGCAAATGGGTCTTTTCTTCTGTCTGCCAGAAGGTCTTATGCAGATATTTTTTTGCCGCTTTCGTCAGACACAACAATAAATCGCAATAAACTTTACTTCTATGACTTGAATTTCAGGAGCAACTACCGTTTATCGTCCAAAGACAGAGTATTTCTTTCAGGGTATTTTGGTCGGGATAAGATCGATGTGCCTAACGGTTTTGGGAATTCCTGGGGGAATATAACTAGTACGCTTCGATGGAACCATTTATTTAGTCCTAAGCTGTTTATGAATGTGAGTGCCATTTATTCAAACTACGATTATGAAATCAGTTTTTATCCGGGCAATAGTTTTCAATGGACCTCTTCACTTTCTAATGTAAACATCAAAGCTGATTTTGACTATTATGCAGGAGAAAAACATAAGATCAAGCTTGGTATTGGTTCAATTCTCTATCAATTTAGTCCTGGAAGTATTAGTCCGCTTGGCAGCAATTCCACAGTTAATCCGACTAACTATAAAGACAAAAGGGCTTTAGAGAGTTATGCATACGTGCAGGACGATTACCGGATTTCTGACAGGCTTACAGTAATGTATGGATTAAGAATATCTCAATTCGCTCAAATGGCGAACGATTCCATTCCAGTTTATGAGAATGGGAAAGCGGTAGTCTATAATCCAGTTATCAATAATTATGAGAAAGGAACCATTGTATCTTATGAAAAATATGGTAAAAATGAACTCCTGAACAATTCATTTGGCTTTGAACCACGGCTCAGTTTGAATTATCAAGTAAATGATGTGTCGAGTGTTAAACTGGGTTATAATCGAATGTACCAGTATATTCATTTGCTTTCTACTGCAACTTCTCCAACTCCATTGGATATATATACACCAAGTTCTTCATTTATAAAACCTCAGATTGCAGACCAAATTGCTGTGGGCTATTTCCGAAATTTTAAGGATAATGTATTTGAGTTTAGTGTGGAAGCATACTACAAATGGATGCAAAACCAATTTGACTATATTGATGGTGCTTCACCACTTCTCAATAATTCTCCTGAAACCATCATTCTCAATGGCGATGCAAGGTCTTATGGTTTGGAACTTATGATAAAGAAAAGTGAAGGAAGGTTTACTGGTTGGGTTAGTTATACGTTATCAAAAGCCGAACGCAGAACTCCAGGAGTTGATGGTGGAGGAGGAATAAATAATGGAGCGTACTATTCAACAAATTATGATAAGCCTCACAATATTGCCATTACTGGAAACTATGTAATTTCAAAGAAATGGTCTGTTTCTGCAAATTTCATTTACCAATCTGGCAGACCAGCTACCTATCCTGAATCAAAATACTCATTTAACGGACTTTCTATACCGGAGTATAGTGAACGCAATGCCCATCGTTTGCCCGATTATCACAGATTGGATGTTGCAGCAACGTTAAAAGGTAAACAAACTAAACGATGGAAGGGTCAGTGGGTATTTGGTATTTACAATGTGTATAACCGTCAAAATGCCGCAAACATTACCTTCAAAGAAACCTTGACCAACAACAATAGTGAAACTGGATTAGGAACAGGTAACAACAAGGCTTATAAGCTTACCTATTTTGGTATAGTACCAAGCATTAGTTACGAGTTTAAATTTTAACGAATACAAATATGAAATTAGTAAATACAATCTGGCTTTTGGTGACAGCATCTACTGTCTTTACTTCTTGCGAGAAAGAAATAAATTTAGATTTGAAGAATACTAGTCCCAAATTAATTGTAGAAGGTAATGTTCTATTGGGTATTGACAGTGTTATAAATTTGCAGGAAGTAAAGCTTAGCCTTTCCGCTAATTATACAGGCAATACTAGTCCAATGCCTGTAACAAACGCAGTGGTTGTGGTAAACGATGGAACAAATGCCTATATATACAATCATGTGGGAAATGGGGTTTACAGAAGTAGTTTTATTGCAGCAATCAACAAAACATATAAGCTAATTATAAACTACGATGGGGATGAATACAATGCTTATGAAACTTTGAAAGCAGCAGGTGCTGGTATTGACAGTCTCAAAGTGAAATATTTCCCATCAGCTTTAGGTAGTCCAGATGGAAATTTTATCACGGTAAACACAACTGATCCTTTGAATGAAAGAAATTTCTATTTATGGCAATTGTTTATAAACGAGCAGTTAATGATTAATCCTTCACCAGGAAACATTTATCGAGCCATACAAAAAGATGACTTTTTCAACGGACAACCTTTAATTAACTATTTGCCATTTGACAATTTTCCTGTGGTTACAGGTGACGTTGCAAGATTACATCAACTGAACATCTCTGAACAAATGTATAATTACTATTACTCCATATTCAATTTAACAGCATCATCGCCAGTTTCTGGTGATGTGCCACCAGGAAATATAAAAGGTAATATTGTGAATTTAAATAAACCAGATAAAAACGCCTTGGGCTATTTTGGTGCGTGCAGTATATCAATCAAAACAAAATCAATGTAACTATTGAAAATTTAGAACTATTGTAGGCGATCCTTATACCGCTCTGTTGGAATTTGAATCGACAGAAAGGCCAAGCCTGTAAAATAGAGTTGCAAGAATTGGGGTCAAAGGGACATGCATGATCGTGACTGCCTCGTAGATACATATGCTTTATTTACAACCCTCACTTTAAACAAAAGATTGAACAATGGCATCCGACGGAAATTTTGTGGATTTTGTACTCGAACAAATAAAGCATTCGGGAGAAATAACTGCTAAAAAGATGTTTGGTGAATACGGCATTTATGCAGACGAGAAGCTATTTGGACTAATATGCGACAATAAACTGTTTATTAAGCCAACAGATTCAGGGCGAAAGTTTATCGGAAAAGTTGTTGAGGCACCTCCATACGAGGGCGCTAAGCCAAGTTTTTTAATTGAAGACAAAGTTGAGGACAGCGAATGGTTGAGTGAACTGGTTAGTATCACATTGAAAGAATTGCCAGCACCTAAACCGAAGAAGAAAAAGTAAGTCTTTCACCCCTTTTTACAGCCTTTTACACTTCATTTACATCTCTTTACCCTAAAAAATATGTTCGGTCGGGGGTGAAGGATATCTTCATGTCATCGAATCACAAAATCGAAAAAGTCATGAAAACCATCTTCAGTCTTGCCGCCGCACTGTTTTTACTGTTTCAATCCTGCGATCAGGCATCGGAACTTTCCCTGGGATCACCCATGCCGGATGGCTTGGGAAATGCAACAAGAGAGGCAACCGGTACAAAGAACATCGTCTTCAGGTCTGCCGATAAGGGAGAAACATGGCAGGATATCAGCGAAGGCCTGCCCGCACCCGTCATTGATAGTTTTAGCGGCGGCCGTAGGGTATTTTTTGCCGATGAGAACGGGCTATGGTTAACAGACGGAAAAGGGATATTCAACAGTAAGCCTGATTTCGGGGTGCCTTTCTGGACAAAAGCAGATTTTCCGAATGAACGGAGCAGCATCGCTCCCGGTAAAATCGGGATTTATGCATACCACTCCGAGAGTGGAATTTACCAAAAAGCCATCGGGACAAATGAATGGAAGCCGGTATTCACAGAGTTTAAAGACAAAAAGGTACGCGGCGTGGTAGAAACGGCCGAAGGCGTGATTTACATTACGTCTGACAAAGGTCTTTTTAAATCCGCTGATCAGGGAAAATCCTGGAAAACGATTCCTGCCGGTGGCATGGGCGGGAAAATTGTTGAGGCCGATGGGGTGCACCTGACTACCGGCCCAAGTGGAATCATGCGGTCTACTGATGGCGGCGACAATTGGTTCTGGGTGATCAAAGAGGGCGGTGTTGGGATCGATGTTACAAAGATCAATGGCGGATTTGCCGCCATCACCTATAGTACCGCTACAAAGACCAGGAGAGTGAGAACTTCTTACGACGGTGGTGTCACCTGGCAGGCCATTGATGAGGGTCTTCCGGCGCAAAGCTCAATTTCTTCCATCGTTCAGTTGGGCGAGGACCTTTTTTGCGGTCATCCTGATGGCATTTACAAATCCTCCGATAAAGGCAAAACATGGAAATTATTACTCTGTTCTAAAGATGGTAAGGTTTACAATTTGACCGTCTCAGGTAACGTCATCTATGCTATACCCAGAGTTGCTGGTTGTTAATCATTAATCACCACAAAAGATTATCAAGTGATGAAGAATATTCAGAGATGGTATGCACTGATCTTTATGTGCATCTTTCACTTTTCCTGCAAGGAAGCACCTAAGGATGTAGTAGAAGATAAGCCCAGACCCAGAGTGGCCAACTACACTGATGATCAGTTGAAAGAGGCAGATACGTCTAATGTGCCGATGAGTATGGTTCGGCATGTCAAACAAGCCCGGAACGGCGATATTCTGGTGGCATCTTATCTGGGTGTGTTTCGATACAATGGAACATCGTTCACCAATCTAACAAAAGAAATCGTGCCAACGCCAGTCGCCAGTTTCTGGGACGTCCTCGAAGACCGAAATGGAAATCTCTGGTTCGGTTCAAAGGATTCTGGTGTCTATATGTATAATGGTCAATCCGTTCAGCATTATACCACAAATGATGGACTCGCCAGCAATTTGGCGCTGCATCTGTATGAAGACCGATCGGGTAGAATTTGGATTGGGTCAACGGTGTATGATGGTAAATCATTTCGAAATTATACCACCAAAGACGGATTCCCGAGTAACAACATTCGTTTATTGCTTGAAGATAAAACCGGCAGGCTTTGGTTTGGTGCACAAGGTGATGACTTGTTTGTATACGATGGAAAAACATATACTGTATTGAGAGATAAAGATGGCTATGCCTTTAACAATGTTTGGTCAGTCATCGAAGATAAAAAAGGAAATATCTGGTTCGGTGGCTCCATCATCACAAAAAGAGAAGGCAGCACGATATATTATGATCCCGGTCTGTGGCGATACGATGGCAAAACAGTTACCAGAGTTTCGCGCCGGGGCACCTATGAAATCATCCAGGATAAAGAGGGAAATATCTGGACCTCTGGCGGCACTGATCCACAAGTCTGGGCACTTACCCGTTATGACGCAAAGACCCTGTATGACAAAACGCCCGCTTTTACAGAGATCAAATCAGGACCAGTCATGGCATTTTTAGACTTGCTGGAAGCCGCAGATGGAAGCATCTGGTATGGGGCCGGCGGACCGCAATCTGGGGTGTATCGCTATGATGGGAAGACCTTTACGGATTTTAGAAATACAAAATAAAGGTCTTACAGTCTCGGTGTTTTGATATCCAGTTAAGCCTCTTTCAACGTCATCAACTTCTCCTTAAGCGCAATGGCATTGCCCCGGTCTATCATTTTGGGTATTTCGATGAGTGCCTGCTCTATTTTGGCATTGGCACCTGGATCATCCTGAAGTTTTCCGATGGCAGCCTCTGTGGCCAGTACCTGGGCCTTGGGGAACATGGCTGAGGGAACAAACTGTTTCCAGTATTGCTCGGCTTGGGCCAGGTTTTTTCGCGCATATGAGTGAAAGAATGCTGCGTCAAGATGCGCCATGCCGCGCAGTCCATCGGGAATGCTTTCAATATTGGCGAGATAGTTGTCCAGATGCTGTTCTGCTTCGTCTGCATCACCCTCATCCAGCGCAGCCTGGTGTAGATACAGGTGCAGGTAGACCGTCATAGGGGCGTTGAGTTTATTGCCGAGTTCCACTGCCTCGTTCAAATCTGCCTTATTCATATCCCTGGGCCTGATACCGGCTGATGCACTGGTGACTGCATTGAGGAGCAATAATTCAAAACGTCCCGTATCACCACCCTTTAGGAGCCGGATCACTCGGGCACCATCGGTATAAAATCCACCGGTATGCATGGGTATGATGGTGACCACGAATATGAAAAAGGAGAGATAGGCCAACACGGTGAAGAGTGAATGCAAGACTTCGTGGCCCACCCATTGTTTCATGCCAAAGGCAAGTGCAGCAAAGACCAGGCTGGCGATCGGTCCACCCAATGCAAATATCGAGAATCGCCTGGCCAGGTTTTTTGAATCTTTAGGCAGGCACATGGCCAGTCCTCCGAACAGATTCACGTTCTTATTTAATTTGAACTTCCATCCTCCAGGTTCTTTGTCCCACATGAACGGGCCCACCACATACATTCTGAAATCAAAGTTCACCCATATACCCGCAAGGGCATGTCCGCCTTCGTGTACCGCTATGACCATGATAAAGGCAGGTATCAGCAATATGGCGATGGTGATCACCTGGCTGGAGGTCATCGTTTTTGCAGCATCTATTCCGGCGATGCCAGCAATAGCGCCTAAGCCGCCGCTGATCAGCATAACCAGGATCGTGGAGAGAATCTTTTTCGGCTTTTTCTTTTTCGGCTGTTCATTGATGTCTGACATAACTACAAAAAAAGGATTAATTTTTCACTTAGCGTACATCTCTAAGAGCCTTCAGTTTTAATAAGTACGCTGGTCTATACAATAGCCAATCATGACAGAAGAAAGATATTATAAGCCCGAGTTGGATGTACTTCGTTTATGCGCGTTTCTTTTTGTGTTTTTTGTTCATCGACTTGACCTTGCCCCCATTGACCCTTTAAAAAATTACTGGGGATATCATATCAGCTTAGTAGGTAATTATGGAGTACCCTTGTTTTTCTTCTTAAGTGCCTTTCTGATCACCGACCTGCTTAGTCGGGAGCAGGAAAGATTTGGTAAAGTAAATGTCAGGGCATTTTATATCAGGCGCATTCTCCGTATCTGGCCCTTGTATTTCATTTTCTTTTTTGGAATGGTATTGTTGACGTCTGCAACGGATATATTTAGTGCAAAAATCCCTGGAGGCGCTCAACTGGCATTTTCTTTGTTCTCTGGTAACTGGTATATCACCTTTAACAAGTGGCAATCCTATTGTATCAATCCGCTATGGAGCGTTTCCGTTGAGGAACAACTTTACATCTTACTTCCCTTGGTAATCCTTTTTTCAGGTAAGAAAGGGCTGAAGATCTTTTCGTTCTGCGCGCTCATTGCTGCGTATATCGCCATTGTTTACTATGCACAGAGGCCAACGGAAGGATTCAGTGGACAATGGACAAACAGTTTTGTGCAGTTTCAGTTTTTTGCTGCCGGTATCCTTTTTTCTGTGTTCGCCAATGGCTGGCAACCAAAATGGAATGGCCTGGTTCGTATTCTTTTCTTTCTTGCAGGGTACGCTTGTTGGTTATTGGCTTCCATCGTTTGTGAGGTGAATGCCGATGCGCCGCACATGGCAACAATGTTGCAATCCGTCAGCGGCTGGCTATTGATTCTTGCCGGGGTGATGTGTTTTTTCCTTTCATTGTATGGTGCATCCGCCCGGTTGATGCCCAAAATATTGGTTTATCTTGGACGCATCTCCTACGGAATGTATGTTTTTCATATCACTATGTTTTGGGTAGTATTTCGGATATTTAAGGATGAGTTGGCTACAATAAGTATGAAACTTGGCCTTATAGATTGGAAAGATGAGGTTGGTATTGTTATTGCGTTTATGGCTACGGTTTTATTTTCCGTACTGTCCTACTATTTTCTGGAGAAGCCATTTTTGAGGTTGAAGAAAAGCTTTACCCTCATACCTTCAAGGGACTGAAACTGGGTATGCCTTTCATCGCAGGACAAAGCCGGCCATAACAGAATTAAAGGATTTCAAAGGTGCTAAAGAGTATAGCAATGAAGACTATATCACCAAGGTTGCCATTCAGAATGTCATGAATGTAGTCAAAGAGATAAAGATGAAAAGCCCGCTTCTGAGATCTATGATAGATAGTGGAACGCTTTAGATAGTTTCTGCAGGGTATGACCTGGAAAATGGTGGAGTATATTTTTTGCCGATAAACAATAAACAACCAACATGCTCAACATAATATTCGTTTGAGTAGCATAAATTTTGCCTAACTTATCACTGTTGTTAAAACAGTATTTCGTTATTTCTAAACGGTATTAGATGGTGCAGACTATTTTAGGTGCGGGCGGTGCCATTGGTGTTGAAGTTGCCAAAGCGTTAACTGCATATACGTCAAATATTAGACTGGTAGCAAGAAATCCGAAGAAAGTCAATGACTCCGATGAGCTTTTTATTGCCGACCTTACAGATCGCCAACAGATATTCAAAGCTGTTGAGGGCAGCAGCATCGTCTACCTAACGGTGGGATTCAACTACACTATCAAAGTCTGGCAGAACCTTTGGCCGCCACTGGCGAGAAACGTGGTGGATGCCTGTATTGCACACGGGGCGAAATTAGTGTTCTTCGATAATATCTATGCCATTGGCGATGACCACGTAAAACATATCACTGAATCATCGCCCATTAACCCTTCCAGCCAGAAAGGCCAGGTGAGGGCTGAAGTGGATAGGATCATCCTCGAGGCATCAGAGAAAAACGGCCTCAAGGCCATTATTGCACGATCCCCTGATTTTTTCGGGGTGATAAAGGATAAAAGTGTGTTGATGAACCTGATTTACGACAATCTTGCGAAGGACAAAAAGGCCCAGTGGTTTTGTAATGCGAAAGTGGTTCACAGTTGTGGTTATGCCCCGGATCTGGGAAAAGGAACCGCTATGCTTGGTAATACAGATGATGCATTTCAGCAGATATGGAACCTTCCGACCGATAGTGAGCGTATCACCGGAGAAGGATGGGTGCAACTATTTGCTGATGTTATGAAAACCGGAAATAAGGTACAGGTATTAC
Organism: Sphingobacteriales bacterium; assembly: GCA_046317915.1. Classification (GTDB taxonomy): domain Bacteria; phylum Bacteroidota; class Bacteroidia; order Chitinophagales; family Chitinophagaceae; genus Pollutibacter. Next base: position 31,572 of record JBKCVJ010000023.1, on the reverse strand, counting down.
CCGCCTGGGGAGTGAAGGCACTGGGATTGTTTGTGCCCATTCTTCGTGAAATGCATGAAATGCTCTATCAGTATGATCGGGATTATTTTTTCGATAGCAGTAAGTTTAATAAGCGATTTAACTACACGCCGATACCAAATGCTGAAGCAGTAAGACAGGTAGTGGAAGCCTTAAAAGGGAAATAGTGCTGTAGCCGATGAAAAGTGCCATTCTTCTTATTTTCTTTTTTCATGGGATCGTCTTTGCCTCACTCTTGTTTATCAAAGGGTGGCAACAGGAGCGGAGCTCCACGAAATGGCTGGGCCTGTTCTCTCTGCTTTGCGCACTGTACATAACACCCTTTATGCTTGGCTACGCTGGTTGGTATAGTAAACAGCCCAATCGGAACATTCTGTTCTATATTCCCTTCCAGCAGCTCTTTCTCTTTGGGCCTGTCTTGTATTTTTATGTGCGGTCGCTCCTGGATCAGTCGTTCCGATTTTCCCGCAAACACTGGCTTCATTTCTTGCCCTCAGCACTCTACGGGCTTTATGCTCTGGTGGTCTTTGTGACCGATGTGTTGGTATTGAAAGAGGCTTATTTTTATGAAGACGGGAACGATAAAGATTTTTCCTCATGGTACCAGATCGCCGGGTTTTGTTCCCTGGCGTTTTACCTTTTTAAGTCGCTGCGCATCTACAATACCTATCGGACCATGACCTATAACCTCGTGAGCTTCGCGGATTCCGTCATGTTCCGGTGGACGCAACGCTTCCTCATTGCTTTTCTGTTGCTCATCGGCATTCGTTTACTTTTCTTCATCATCAACCCGGAAACCGGTGCATTTGGACAGAAGTTCTGGTACTATGTCTGCTTCTCCCTTTTGTTTTATTATATCACCATCAGCGGATACACCAATTCCCTGCTTTCTGCTACCCCTTTTTCTGCGGAAGCATCCGAACCCGATCCGGAGCCGAAAACCGAATTGGAGCAAAAGATGCCGGACCTGGATATCTGGAAGGAGAAAGTAGCGTTGCTGATGACCAAAGAAAGAATGTATGAGAATCCTGAGCTTGTGATCTCAGACCTGGCCGGGAAACTGAATACCCACGCAAAGAAAATCTCCCAGGTCATCAACCAGGGTTTTGGGATGAACTTTAATGATTTTGTGAACCACTACCGGATCAAGGCAGTGAAGCAGAAGATCGATGAAGGCGAGCATAATGTTCAGACGCTCCTCGGCTTGGCGTTCGACTGCGGTTTTAACTCCAAATCCACCTTCAACCGCGCTTTTCGAAGGGAGACTTCCCTCACCCCCAAGGAATACATCGATAAAAATCACAAAAACTAGGTCTCAAATCCGGATTTAGGTCCGTCCCCAACTTTTGCTGTCCCATTTTTGCTGAAATTGAACCCGATGCGTGTTGTGTTTTTAATCATCGCCTTATTTCTGTATTGTACTGTTTGGGCGCAGCTTTCTCCGTCTATGATCCGAGCGCTGGATTCGGTGGCTACCCAGGATGTGCTGATCGGCGCGCCAGGGATTGCCACCGGCATTGTGCAAAATGGCAAGATCATTTACCAGAAGGTTTCGGGTTTCGCCAACCTGCCGGATTCTATGTTAATCACCAGCACCACCCGGTTCAACATCGCTTCCAATGGCAAGCAGTTTACGGCGCTGGCGGTGTTGAGGTTGATCGATGAAAAGAAGCTTAGCCTCAACGATGATCTCCGGAAGTTTCTGCCCGGCCTGTATCCCGGGATCAAGGAACCGATCACCATTCGTCACCTGCTAACCCATAGCAGCGGCATCCGGGATGTGTATGACCTTTGGAGCCTGCAGGGTATCACCTGGTGGAAGCAAAGTTTTGGGAACAAAGATGTGATCAGCCTTCTGGAAAAACAGCAGGACCTGAATTTTACGCCGGGCTCCAAATACCTGTACAGCAACAGCAATTACATTTTGCTGGCGACCATCGTTGAGAAGGTCACGGGAAGATCCTTTATTGACTACACTAATGCGATGTTCAAGAAACTGGGCATGCATAATACGTCTTTTGAATCCGACGCGCAGAAGATCCGTGGACCCATTGCCAGGGCATACTTCAATTTTGGCACCTGGACCACTTATGATTGGATCTGGAATGTGTATGGCGACGGGAACTTGTTTACAACCCTGGCAGACCTTATGATTTATGAACAACGTTTACAGAAAGGAAGAAGTTGGAAGGTGGAAGGCAGAAGTCAGCAGCCTGTATTGGGATCATCCATTACCAATTACGGGTATGGATTGGAATTTGGGACATACAAGGGTATGCTGTATACCTTTCATGAAGGGGCTACAGGCGCGTGGAAGGCCACGGTGATCCGTTTCCCGGAAAAAAAGGTGTCTATTGTAACGCTGGTTAATACCGGCAAGGCTACACCCAATACGCAGACCCGGCAAATGGCCGATGTATTCTTTGGCATTCCGAAAAACGCATCATTCTGGTTAACGAAACCAACGTCAGAAGGACCGACGGTGAAAGAAGAAGAGATCATAGGTACTTATCTCACGGAGGATAATTTTGCTTTTCAGTTTGAGCAGCGGGAGGGGAAGTTATACCTAAAGCGGGTGGGGCGGAATGATGTGCTGCTGGAAAGGGAAGGGGCCAATATCTTTCACCAGGCCTATGATCCGGCGTTCAAGCAGGAATTTCTCAAAAATGCGAAGGGTGAATTCACCGTAACGGCTTATTATACTTCACATGCACCTTATACGCTCACCAAGGTGAATGCAAACTTTGACGGATTTGATTTCGCTTCCCTGACGGGCAAGTATCTGAATACCGAAACTGATGTAGTTATTTCGATGCAGCATAATCGGGGAAATAGCTATACGGTGCAGATCGGAACCGATAGCACCCAAGGATTGCTGGTTACACCTGGTAAAATGTTGGTGGATAATTATGTGCTGGAACTTAGTGACCGGGAGTTACGGTTGGGTGGGGATCGAATACAACATGTTATATTTCAGAAGATTTATTAGGAAATCCGTTTTGTACAGCAGCATAGGATATGGCATCAACGCCATTGGATAAGAGTAAATTGTTGTGTAATTTTAATCAAATGATAGCTATGAAAGCACCGTCGGCGATTTTTTTATGTCTTTCTTTCTTACTCCTGGTAGCATGTTCTAAGGATCCCGTTGAAAAGGTAGAACCAGAAAAGACCTATACTTTCTTTCCAAGGATAAGGGTGACAGACCCTAACAATGAAGTTGAGGTTATTGTCAGTACTGCATCTGGCAAGGTATTGTTTGATTCAGTCGTTTTTTCAAACATCGATGCATCCGTCAAGTTTTCATCAAATGAAAAGCGGTTTAATTTTACCTACATCTCGTATAGCGTTTCGGAAAGAAAGTATCTGGCCGTTACATACCGTAGTGTTGACCCAACCAACTGGGATACCCTTTCTCCCTGGTTTGGCTATCGGATGCCTCCGATCTATTTTGAATCAACACCGTTTACTTCCGGTAGATTGACATTGACAAATACACCAACAGGCTCGCCTTACTTCAGTTGTTATGTTGGCAGTTCAAGTACCGCAATCGGCGGAATAGGTTCAAATACGCTTGTTGTTAGTTACCAAAGAAGAAATGGGCTACCCGTTTTTATCAATTTCCCCAAAGAAGGATTGCACAAAGTATTTACGCCAACGTCAGACAATGAGACGGTTGACCTCAGCCAACTGGCCAAATCAGTAAAGTTGCCATGGGGATTCCCGGCTGGTTTTGCCCCACTAACTGCTTTTGCACATGGCTTGATTGACACCACAAATATTGAAAAAACGCTGCGTTTAGCTGGTGCTCCTGATCCGGATTTCCTGATCTATCCTCCAACAGGTTTTCAGAAATACAGTTGGGCTTCCAGCGCAGAAAACAAATTAACAGGAGAGAAAATTCTGCACTACAGTTTTGGTGATTCCATTGTGCGGCCGGGTAACTTTCTAACCAAAGATAATTTTGAATTATCGTCATCCACAGACACGGATTTCAGAATCAGGTTTGTTGGCCAGAAACCGTACATGTATGTTTCAGAGTGGGAAGACACTGAGTTAAACTGGATTATTTATTCTCCGGCAGACTCGGGATCTATTCAACCTTTAACAATGTTGAAAGGATGGAAACCGAAACGACTTTCAAACACAACCATCAATAGTCTTCGCTTAAAAAGGATCTTCATGGAAAGATCTGAACAAAATAGTTTCGATGACGCTATGAGCAGATTTCATGTTAGTGCTGTCAGGAATAAGCCAAGATATCTCGTTATCAACAGGTACGAGAAATCATTCTGAGCATAGTGAAATACTTAGATTTTTTTCGCTGACGAGCTTTACTTTACCAGATATGTAATTTCTGGAAATAAGTAACCTGTATTTTGTATCTTCTTTCGGTTACATCTCCTTAAATACAATCCATGCGTAAAGCCCAATTATTTTCTTTCGGAGTCTTCTTAACCGCCTTGTTTTTCTATTCCGGTTTGACCGCCCAACAAACCTATTCCAAAGAAACCCTGGATAAGATCAGGGAAGTGGAAACCAATATCACGGGTAATCTTTTAGTGAATGATGAAAAGCCCGCTACCATTCAGGAGCGAATGGCGAAGTACAAGGTCAAGGGCCTGAGCATCGCGGTGATTCATGATTACAAGATTGTATGGGCCAAGGGATATGGATGGGCCGATGAAGACGAGAAGCGGCCCGTTACGCCAGGGACGCTTTTTGAGCCGGGGTCTATCTCGAAGTCGCTCAATGCAGTGGGTGTGCTCAAATTGGCACAGGACGGAAAAATCGATTTGAATCAGGACATCAACACCTATCTCAAATCATGGAAGTTTCCTTATGATTCTTTATCGAAAGGAAAGAAAATTACTGTTGCAAACTTACTCAGTCACACGGCCGGACTTACCGTCCATGGATTTCCCGGTCACCCCATCGATGGACCGGTGCCAACACTCTTGCAGGTGCTGGATGGCATCAAACCTTCTTATACACCTGCGGTGCGGAGCCAGTTTGAACCGGGCCTTCGGTTCCAGTATTCTGGTGGCGGCACGTCCATTTCACAGGTCATTCTGACGGACATCGTACAACAACCCTATGATGTCTGGATGTATGAACATGTGCTGAAACCCATCGGCATGACCCATAGCACCTATGCACAACCGTTAGCTGCCAACTTACGGCATCTTTCTGCAACGGCGTATAACAGGGACGGTCAACCGCTGAAGGGAAAATTCCATGTGTATCCGGAGCAGGCTGCTGCCGGTTTATGGATGACGCCGAGTGATCTTTGCAATTATATCATCGATATGCAACTGGCTTATCAGGGCAAGCCATCCAAAGTGCTGAGCCCAGAGATGGTGAAGCTGCATCTTACACCTTATATCGATAAGAATGCAGCGATGGGAACTTTTGTGGAGAATAAGGATGGCGCCATGTATTTTATGCACAGTGCGGGGAATGATGGCTTTTCAGGGATTTTTTATGGCAGTCTCGACAGTGGATATGGTGTAGCCATTTTTCAGAATACCGATAATTTTCAACTATTACCGGAAGTAATGAATAGTGTTGCCAAAGCGTACAACTGGAAAAATTTCTACAAGGCCCCTGCACGCAAAACAGCCATTCAGGTGAGCGATGATGTGATAAAGACTTATGAAGGAATCTACCTGTTTGACGATGCATTTGCGGCAGTTGGAAAAAAGGATAATGCTTATCATTTCTATACGAGTGAAACCTTTGCAAAGATGTATTTCACTTCTCCGGAAACCTTCTTTAATGAAGAGTTCAGGGCCGTAAAAACCTTTGTGAAAGACGATAAGGGGAAAGTGATTGGCTACAAAAGACAGGTGGATGCGCAAAGTTTTCCTTTGGCTACAAGGGTTGAGAACATTGACACCTTAAATGCATCGTCTGAGATCTTCAATAGCATGGGTTGGTATTATTTTGAACTAAAGAATTATAAGGAGTCGCTTCGTGTCTTCACGCGCGGCACCACAGTGCATCCCAAGGACCTGAACCTTTGGATGAACGAAGCACATTTGCATCTATTCAACAAAGAGTATACAAAGGCGCGCGACATTTACAAAGCTCACCTAAATGACACGATCCGTCCGGGTTTCAGCTGGCAGGATTCCATGCGGGAAGACTATCAATATTTTGCAGACCGGGGATATGATATGAACATGTTTGATACAGTATTCAGGGAACTAAAGTTGATGCAGTGATATAGTCGTCGATTTTTGCCAGCCAGTAGGTACGTTGCGATAAAGCCATTGCCGCACTGCCACATTATCAAATTGCCGCATTATCTTTGCCTATGCCATATAAAGAAGTATACATCGTCTCCGCTGTGCGCACGCCCATGGGAAGTTTTGGCGGCGCTTTGAAAGATTTTTCTGCAACTGAACTGGGCGCCATCGCCATCAAAGGCGCCGTTGCCAAAGCTGGCATTGATCCCGCGATTATACAAGAAGTATTGATGGGTTCTGTGATCCAGGCCAATCTCGGCCAGGCACCGGCAAGGCAGGCTGCAAAGAAAGCCGGACTGCCGGACCATGTATCTTGCACAACGGTCAATAAAGTTTGCGCGAGCGGTATGAAAGCCATTGCACAGGCGGCGCAACTGATCATGCTGGGCGATAGAGATATTGTAGTGGCGGGTGGCATGGAGAGCATGAGCAATGTACCTTACTATGCGCCCAATATGCGTTGGGGTAATAAATATGGAAACGTTACATTGGTGGATGGACTCGCAAAAGACGGGTTGACGGATGCCTATGACAACCAAGCCATGGGCATGGCGGCGGAATTATGTGCACGTGAATGTGGCATCAGCAGGGAAGACCAGGATGCGTTTGCGATAGAGAGCTATAAACGTTCTCAAGCGGCATGGAATAATGGATATTTCGACAATGAAATCGTGCCCGTTCCCATCCCGCAACGCAAGGGAGATCCTGTGATGTTTGCAAAAGACGAAGAACCTTTTAATGTTAAGTTCGATAAGATCCCTGAGCTGCGTCCGGCCTTCACCAAAGAAGGAACCGTTACTGCGGCCAATGCATCTACCATGAACGATGGGGCTGCTGCGCTGGTGCTGGTGAGTGGTGAGAAAGTAAAAGAACTCGGCTTGAAACCCATCGCCAAAATTCTTTCTTATGCCGATGCTGAGCAGGCGCCGGAGTGGTTTACGACAACCCCTTCCATTGCTGTTCCTATTGCCGTCAAGAAGTCAGGGTTAAGTGTTCAGGATATAGAATATTGGGAGCTTAACGAAGCCTTTGCAGTGGTAGGTATTGAGAATACCAAGCGCCTTCAACTTGATCCCGCAAAGGTGAATGCTTTTGGTGGCGCGGTTTCTCTTGGTCATCCTTTAGGCTGCAGCGGTGCGCGCATCATCGTGACGCTGATTAATGTGTTGCATACTAACAAGGCCAAGAGAGGTGGAGCGGGTATCTGTAACGGCGGTGGCGGCGCATCGGCCATGGTGATTGAAGCTGTCTAATGCCTAATCCCTACTAATGCCCAGTGCCAAATGCCCAGTCCCTACGCAAAACGTTTTCCCCACAACTCGACCGAAGACAACTGATTTCCATAGCTCCTCGTGTCGTACCAGAAGATGACTTTGTTGACCTGTTTGTTATTATCGGTCAGGTTGATCTCCCGGCTTTCATTACCGGCGGAGACATCGTTCCTGAGTTCTATAGATTTTTTGTTGCCGTCATTGAACCAGATCTCACATCGGTGCAAATTCACACCCCCTTTGAGAACCTTGATCTTGATGGCTTTGAGGGGCAGGCCGGCAACGGCATTTACGGTGGTCATTCCGCTGGCAGTAGGTTCAACAGTTGATTCCCCAACCTTACCCCAGGAGACCTGGTTAGAGTGGCTTGGGACCGGGCGGAAGGAAACCAGTGCTACGATGAGCAATACTCCGAGGAGAAAGCTCTTGGTAGTATTTCTCATACCTAACCTGTTTTAGTTTATAGTTTGGATCCTGGACTTACTGAAAAGTACCCTGCTTTTCGGTAAATCGCAAGACACGAAGCCCCAGCCATTTTATTGTTTGGTGTGTATAAATTCTATGCCATGGGGCTAATTTGCAACGTTTCTGGGTATGCAAGGGTCAGGATGGTATAACCTGAAGTATATGAATGGCAGGTATTTTAAAGACACCCTCTACCGCACGGGAATATATACCGTCAGCAGAGGCACTGGTACGGACCCCAATACACAGCCGAATATTGACCAGTTTGTATTCGATCAGGTTCCTTCAGAATCCTTTGAATTGCGGGACGACACCCTTCGGATTTACTACGGTCCTATTGCTGCCGATGGCGTAGTCATGATGTACGCCAAGATTTCTGATCAATTCTAACCGCAAATTCTATTTCACCGCTCCATAGCTTCACACTTCCACACCAATTTTTCCCTTATTTTTGCCCCTCGAAAATCTGCATTAAACATGGGAAGGATTATACAGTTCAGGGAAGCGTTACGCGAAGCCATGAGTGAGGAAATGAGAAGGGACGAAAGGGTGTTCCTGATGGGTGAAGAGGTGGCTGAATACAATGGTGCTTATAAGGTGAGCCAGGGTATGCTGGAGGAGTTTGGTGAGAAACGCATCATTGATACTCCTATCGCTGAGTTGGGCTTCACTGCAGTAGCAGTAGGTGCAGCGCAGAATGGACTGCGTCCCATCGTAGAATACATGACCTGGAACTTCGCAGTGTTGCCACTGGACCAGATCCTGAACACTGCTTCCAAGATGCTGGCCATGAGTGGCGGTCAGGTGGGTTGCCCCATCGTATTCCGCGGCGCCAACGGCTCTGCCGGTCAGCTCGGTGCCCAGCACTCCACCGCTTTTGAAAGTATGTATGCCAACATCCCCGGTTTGAAAGTGATCTCCGTTTCTAATCCATATGATGCCAAGGGCCTTCTGAAAAGCGCGATCCGTGATGATGATCCGGTGGTTTTCATGGAGTCTGAGGTGATGTATGGCGAAAAAGGGGAAGTTCCGGAAGAAGAATACCTGATCCCCATCGGAAAGGCTGATATCAAGAGGCCTGGTACCGATGTGACCATCGTCTCTTTCAATAAAATGATGAAGGTTGCACTGGGTGCAGCTGAAGAGTTGGCCAAAGAAGGCATCAGCGCTGAAGTCATTGACTTGCGCACCATCCGTCCGCTGGATTGGTTCACGATCCTGGAGAGTGTGAAAAAGACGAACCGACTGGTGATCGTTGAAGAGCAGTGGCCCTTCGCATCCGTGAGTTCCGAGATCGCATACCGAATCCAGAAAGAAGGATTCGACTACCTGGATGCACCTGTTCGCCGGATCACTTCGGTTGACGCGCCCATGCACTACGCCCCCAACCTGGTAGCATTGTATCTTCCAGATGTTGCAAGGACGGTGAAGCTTGTGAAGGAAGTGATGTATTTGAAGAAATAGTTTGCAGGTTGAGTTGAAGGGAGAAGATAAAGGTAGAAGTGCGAAGTGACCTTCCAACTTCTTCCATTATCTTCTCCCTTTCTTCGTCTGCCCTCAAATTATGATACGTTCCCATTTTTATTTGTTGCTTCTTTTGTCAGGTGTTCTCCATGCCCAGGAGCCTGCCCGCTATGACTCCGTACCATACATGGACGAAGTATTGGTGAGCTCGTTCGGGCAAAATGGCACCAAACAAAAAGTTCCCGCGGCTATAACGGTGTTGAGTAACCGACAATTCCAGCGATATGGAAATGTATCGCTGGTGCCCGCATTCAATACGGTTGCCGGTGTGCGGATGGAAGAACGATCTCCCGGTAGTTATCGGTTATCCATACGCGGTAGTTTACTTCGGTCACCCTTCGGCGTTAGGAACGTAAAAATTTATTGGGGCGATATGCCCCTTACCGATGCGGGTGGCAATACCTATCTGAATCTCATCGATCCAAATAGCATTGGCACGGCCGAGATCCTCAAGGGGCCTGCAGGCTCGGTTTACGGTGCAGGTACAGGTGGTGTAGTAACATTTAAGGAACGCTATCTGCATTTTGAAGACAAAGGCGTGGGAGCTACCGTTCAGGCACAAGCCGGTTCCTATGGCATGTGGGGTGTTTCGGCATTCCTCACCGGATCACACAAAAAGTTTCAATGGAACTTTTTGCAGTCGCACCTCCAAGCCAACGGCTACCGCCGCAATAGCAGCATGCGGCGCGATGTGACACAGTTCAATGCCTCCTGGAGGTATTCCAAGAAGGTTGCGTTGAACGCTTTTGCTTTATATGGGGACCTGGGTTATCGCACACCCGGCGGACTCACCCTACTCCAGATGCAACAGGATCCACGGCAGTCGAGGCCGGCCACACCCACTTTGCCATCAGCAGAAACCCAGCGCGCCGGCATCTATAATAAAACATTGTTTGCAGGTCTCAGTCACCAGTGGAAATTGAGCAGTAACATACAAAATACAACCTCCGTCCTCTACACTAATACCTACTTCAGAAACCCTTTCATTACAAACTATGAGACCCGGGTAGAAAATGGCCTCGGCCTGCGCACCAGATTTAACTGGGATAAGGCATGGGCACAACAATCCCTGGGTGTTGTCTTTGGCGCAGAATGGCAACAAGGCTGGTCGCAGATCGACAGTTCCGGAAACATTGGCGGTGTGACTGGTGGATACCGGGTGAGAAGCGAGCTGCGATCAGGTCAGTATTTCGTGTTTACCCAGGCCAATTACCGTCCGGCTAAAAAATGGCTCATTCAGGCCGGACTCAGCTATAACCATTTTTCCTTTCAACTTCAACCTTCCACCTTCCAACTGGAATACAACAATCCATGGTTACCCAGACTCGCTGTACAATTTACTTTCGCCAAAGAGCTGAATGCCTATGTTTCTGCTTCCAAAGGGTATTCGGTACCTACATTAGCTGAAGTAAAACCTTCCGCGGGTGGCTTTGACACCAACCTGCAGGCGGAGTACGGATGGAATTATGAAGCAGGTATCAAGGGTAATATTTTGCATTCACGGATCCGCTTTGACATGGCACTGTTTCAATTCAATCTCAACGATGCCATCGTACGCAGAACAAATGCGGCAGGCGCAGAATTTTTTGTGAATGCAGGCAGCACGGCGCAAAAAGGGATTGAACTACAAGCGGAATGGTTTGCCTTGCGTGCCAGCAACGAGAGATGGATACAAAACCTTAGCCTGTGGACCAGCCTGACGTACTACCAGTTTAAGTTTACCGACTACAAATCCGGCAATTCGGATTTTAGTGGCAATGCCCTCACTGGCGTACCGGGTCACACGGTACTTGGAGGTGTTGACCTTGAAACCAAGCATGGTTTTTATATCCAGGGAACTGTGAACTATACCTCACGGTTACCCCTCAACGATGCCAATGATCAATACGCGGACGCCTACACGCTTTTACAGGGCAGGGTAGGATGGAAGCGGGCGAGAAGAGATTTACGTACCATCGATCTTTTTTTTGGGATCGATAATGCCCTTAATCAGGCCTATAGTCTTGGGAATGACATCAACGCGTTTGGCAGGCGTTATTATAACCCTGCCGCAACAAGGAATTATTATGGTGGTGTACGATTCAGTTTCTAACTTTAATCAAATTCACGCGGATGTCAAATGTGTTGATCATAGACGATGAGAAGGCGATCAGGAAAACCCTTGCTGAGATTTTGAGCTATGAGGGATATAAGATCGATGAAGCAGAGAATGGGGAAGAAGGCCTTAAGCGTTTCAAAGAAAAGACCTACGATGTGGTCTTGTGTGATATCAAGATGCCAAAACTTGATGGCATCGAATTTTTGGATAGAGCAAGGGAACATAATCCTGATGTACCGGTGATCATGATTTCCGGTCATGGTACCATTGAAACAGCAGTGGAAGCAGTGAAGAAAGGGGCCTATGATTATATCTCCAAGCCTCCGGATCTCAACCGTTTACTGATCACCATCCGCAATGCAACGGATAAGACCAACCTCGTTACCGAAACAAAAGTGTTGCGCCGCAAAGTGGGCAGGGTGGAAGAGATGATCGGGGATTCGTCGGCGATCATGAAGATCAAGGACACGATCGAAAAAGTTGCGCCTACGGATGCCCGTGTGCTGATCACCGGGGAGAACGGGGTAGGGAAAGAATTGGTGGCCCGATGGCTTCATGAAAAAAGCAACCGTAACAAATCACCGATTGTGGAAGTGAACTGTGCCGCCATTCCAACGGAGCTCATCGAAAGTGAATTATTCGGCCATGAGAAAGGATCATTCACCTCTGCAGTAAAGCAACGCATCGGCAAATTTGAGCAGGCCCACGGGGGAACCCTTTTTCTGGATGAGATTGGTGATATGAGTCTCAGTGCACAAGCCAAAGTTTTGCGTGCATTGCAGGAAGGAAAGATTACACGCGTAGGTGGTGATAAAGACATTAGTGTGGATGTGCGTGTGGTGGCCGCCACCAACAAGGATCTGTTGAATGAAGTGGAAGACAAAAATTTCCGGCTGGATCTATACCATCGCCTCAGTGTGATCATTGTGCATGTGCCTTCTTTGAACGACAGGCGGGACGATATTCCCAATCTCGTTCATCATTTTCTCCAACTGATCTGTACAGAGTATGGTATCCCGGTGAAGTTGATTGACAAAGAAGCAATCGAGTCTCTGAAGAAAAACAACTGGACCGGCAATATTCGCGAGTTGCGCAATGTGGTGGAAAGGCTGATCATTCTGTCTGGAAAAACAATCACCGCGGCTGACGTGAGCAGTTATGTGATGTTGCGATCTTAACTTTTAACGTAGGCCAATAATTCGTCCAGGGAACGCATGATCTGTAAACGTTCTGAAGAAATGTCTACCTGAACAAAAGCTGGTCCGGCTGCTACCACATCCTGTGATGGAAACAACTCAAGCAATTGCCTGAGATAATCACTGGGTCCGGAATGGACAAAACTCGTGATGAGGTACACGAGGATCTCATTTGCATGTTGTTTTTGTAAATATTGCTGAAGAATATCCACGGAAGTATTGATGCCGAAATTGATTGCACGCTTACCGTTTTGCCTAAATAAGTATTGCAAAAACAAAATGGGTATTTCATGGTGTTCATTCGGCGGACACAACAACAAGGTGGCTGGCATGATGATGCCATCATATGTTGGATTCGGGGGCATATTTTTCAGGATCCAGTTGCGTACAAGGTTGGAAGCGAAATGTTCCTGTGCGGGTATTACATTGCCCGTCATCCAGAGTAAGCCTATTTTTTCGAAATAAGGATATACCACATGGATCAAGGCAGCTTCTATTCCGATGGATGTCTTCAGGTGACCCAGGGTTTGGCGGAACTGGTCTTCATCAAGGTCAATAGAAGCCTCCATCAATTGATTGATCAGGCTTTCATAATCACCTACCCGGCCCGCCTGTAACACGAGCTGATCGATCTCACTTGGCTTCATGGATGCGATCTTTGAGATTTTATACCCTTTTCTGTAGAGGAAGGCGACGCGCAATAGAAATTTCAGGTCTTCGGTATCGTACATCCTGTGCAGGCTTTCCTTCCGTTTCGGAGCTACCAGCTGGTGCCTTTGCTCCCAGATCCGGATCGTGTGGGCCTTGATACCGGTCAGTTGTTCCATATCCCTGATGGTGAAACTATGCATATCGATAATCGACAATGTAGTAAAACCATGCCAATTGAAACCCTTTTGTTAAGAAAAACCAAACATAATAAGGCCTGTAACATTTACAGAGCAGGTACGACTTACCCCAATGAATGACCGAATTATAGTATTTTTGGACAAATCAATACAACAAGCATGAGCGCAGGCTGGATCATTTTTATACTGGCAACCATCGGATTTCATATTGGCCTTTATGGCATGTTCAAAAAAGCGGGTATTGCACCCTGGAAAGCACTGGTTCCGTATTATAATACCTGGGAGATGGTTGAGGCGATGGAGCTGAAAAAGTATTGGTTCTGGCTGCAATTCATCCCAATTGTTGGTCAGTTTATCAGCATCTGGATTTATATAAAATTTGTGGAGCATTTCGGACGTTTTTCCGTGCTGCACCATGCTGCTGCCGTGTTTGTTCCTTTCCTGTATTTCCCTTATCTCGGTTTTTCCAGTAATGAGCGATATGCAGGCACCAAGATCGTGAAGAACTATAAGAAATCCGGCACAAGGGAGTGGGTGGATGCGGCCGTGTTTGCAGTGGTTGCCGCTACCATCATCCGCACTTTTGTGTTTGAAGCCTACACCATTCCTACGGGTTCAATGGAGAAGACCCTGCTCGTGAATGATTTTCTTTTTGTGAATAAATCATCCTTCGGACCACGGCTTCCCAATACGCCCCTTTCATTCCCCTTTGTGCATCATACTCTGCCCATTACCAAGAGTAAATCATACCTGGAATGGATCAAAATTCCATACACGAGGTTGTTTGCCAGTGCCGTGAAGCGGAATGATGTGGTTGTATTTAACTATCCCGTTGGCGACACGGTCATTGGTGAGTTCCAATCTGACCTTAACTACTATGACTATTTGCGCAATTACAGGGGCACAAGAGAGCAATTGTTTGCTGAACGTGACGATATCCTGGTGCGTCCGGTAGATAAACGCGAGAATTTCATCAAGCGGTGCATCGGAATTCCCGGTGACACCATCAAGATCGTGGATGGTGATGTATTTGTGAATGGTATTAAAAGTACGGCACCAAGCCAGTCGGAGACCTATTACTACGTCACCACCAACGGCAAGGATTTTTTCTCCGAGGAATTTTTGAAGAACGAGCTGAACATTGATCCAGATGATGACATGCAGCGCGATATGGGTCAAGTACACGATATGCCGAACACCTGGCAAATCAACTTAACAGAGGAGCAGGCTGCCAAGGTAGTCGCACTACCGTTTGTTGGCCCCAAAGGGGTGGTAAAGACATTGAACACGGCTGGGTATGGCAATACCTTCCCATATGATACCGCTCATTATAAGTGGAGCGAAGATAATTTTGGACCTGTCTGGGTTCCTAAGAAAGGCAGCACGCTGAAGTTGACGAATGAGAACATTGCGATGTACCGCAGGGTGATTGAAGTGTATGAGGGCAATAAACTGGAGCAGAATGCAAACGGATTTGTGATCAACGGACAAGCTACAGACAGCTACATCTTCAAGATGGATTACTTCTGGATGATGGGGGATAACCGTCACAATTCACAGGACTCCAGGTTCTGGGGATTTGTGCCCGAGGATCATATTGTGGGCAAGGCATCGTTGATCTGGTTCAGCTGGCAAAATGGTCCGAGGTGGAAGAGGTTGTTTAAAACCATTAAGTAGCCATCATGCTGCGTAGGCATTGGGCAATGGGCAATGGGCATTAACACATGAGTAAGCAGATAGTATCATTTGAGTTTGAGGTGTATGCTTCTTCAGCAGATCTGAATGAAGAGGACGGTGGTTTGCTGGAGCAGGCTCGGGTGGTGACGAAAAATGCCTATGCACCATACTCTCATTTCAATGTATCGGCCGTTGCGCTGTTGGCCAATGGGAACACCGTTTCTGGTGTTAACCTTGAAAACGCCTCTTATCCCGCAGGGATCTGCGCGGAACAAGCCTTGCTCGGCGCAGTGAATGCCATGGCCCCTGGCGTTCCTATCAAGACCATCGCCATCAGTTACCTTGGTCAGCAAAACAACAACGAACCCATCTCGCCTTGCGGCATCTGCCGGCAGGCACTTACTGAGTACGAAGTCCGCATGCAGCAATCTATTCGCTTGATCCTCGCAGGCCAGGAAGGCGAGGTGTATGTCATCCCGAGCGCGCAGAGCCTGTTGCCGTTAGCCTTTACTGGAAAGTCTCTTAGAGAAAGACAATAGGCAAAAGGCATTGGGCATTGGGAGGAAATAGTCATTTCGCCGAGATCTTGAGTTTTTACTAGTCAGATAAATAGTACACATGCAAGTACTGATTTTTTTTATCCTGATCATCTTTTCCCCAATAACTGCTTTATCCCAGAAAAAAGCAACGGATCAGAAAAGTAGAGCATCACTTCCTTACCATCAAACAGACACCGTTTACTGGGTGGTAAATTTTGAGCAGTTCAGGGATGCGATCTACCAAAGAAATAAGGCAAAAGCAAAGGCTTTTTTTGATTTCCCAATGGATACTGCAGACGGCGAGTTATGGTATCTGGCATTAGGTGGGTTCTCGAATGCTACGGACGTTGCCGCTACGTCTAAGTATTTCACTGCCAAAGATCTGGATCGTTACTTTGATCATGTTTTTCCTTCGGAATTGGTGAAAGGTTTTTTGAAAGTTAAGATAAAGGAACTGTATAACACTGGCCATAGTGAAAGCCCTGAATGGAAAAAAGACCAGAAAACATATCAATTACGGGCAAGGTATGATCGCGAGAGCAGCGAGATTGAATTGAATCTTTCCATTCATTCGGCTGTGGAGGTTTCTGAGAATGAATTTGATCCTATTGAATCTAATCTTATTTACAAGTTTTCTATCCGCCCCAATGGGCATATTAAGTTTCTTAATTGCTTCTTAGCTGGATGAATCACTATGAGAAATCTCGCAGTTCTACCGAAATTGAAAGTTGATACCAAAATCGGATCAAATAGTGACCTGAACTAGTGCGAAGACGAAGCGCGATTAACTGGGAGAAAAACGATGATTCAATGCACAAAACACTGATTGGCTAGCACTATCTAGGAAGTAATTTCAGGTATGGTTAAGGGGATAGAAGATATGGTGGTGTATCAAAAATCAACAGCGTTGGCTAATACCATTTATGGGCTGGTGGAAAAGTGGATTCATTTTCATCAGAATACCTTGGGGACCCAGATAGTCAAGTCGGCAGATTCCATTGCTGCCAACATCAGTGAAGGATTTGGGCGATACCACTATGCGGAAAAGAAGTCATTCTACTATTATGCAAGAGGCTCGCTACTAGAAACAAAGACGCATATCACCCTTGCAAAGAATCGGGCTTTGATCAATAAAGAACTAGCTGAACAAATGCTGTTGCAGGCCGATGATATCCTGCGTATGTTGAACGCCCTAATCAAATCCACTGGAAAAATGAAGGAGCCTCCTAACCCTAACCCCTAAACCCTTCCCCCAATCCCAACCCCTAAACCCTAACGCCTCCCAATGCCCAGTGCCCACTGCCCAATGCCTAATCAGGCCTAACCTCCCCCGTCAACAAATCAATACTCAACGCAGCGATTTTTGACCTGAACACGGCGTTGATGTATCTGTCCTGGGCTTCAATCAGACTGAGCTGTGCCTGGCGAAGTTCGATGGTGTTGCCTTGAAGTTTTTTGAAGCGCTCTGTAGCGATGAAATTGTTTTCCTCGGCGTTCTTTACATTTTTCTGCTCCATTTCTGCAATGCGGATCGCTGTTTGGTATTCCTGGAACGCGATGAGCAGATCTCGTTGTACCTGCGTCTTCAACAACTCCTGCTGCATGTACTGTTGCTTCTGCTGCACTTCATTGACCCTCAGCTGGGTCTTGAAGATGTTTGAGTTATAGATAGGAACGGCCAGACTCACGCCGATATTGGGGCCATAGCTAGAGTTTACAAGGAACAGACCCGCAGAAGATTTGTTGCGGTTAAAGTTGGTTACACTGTTTACACTAAAAATAGGTAAACGCTGTGAATTGATGATCCGCCTGTCTTCCACCAACAAGGCCCTTTCCCGCTGGATCCGGAGAAGATTCAGATTTTGGGTATCGATCTTAGCGATCTCTTCCTCATAGTTCATCACCGGAATAGTAAACACACTGTCGGCCACGGTAAGTTCCTGGTTAGCCGGGCGGAGCAACAAGGTATTCAGGATCGCTTTATTATTCTGTATCTGTCTTTTGATGTCTACAAGACTATTCTGTTGGCCGTTCAGGTCAATGGCAGATTGCAGCATGTCTGTCTTTGCGGCACTGCCCACTTCGAAACGCGTCTGTGCAATTTTCAACCGCTCTTCGGCAAGTGCAATGATGCCACTGAAGGCTTTCACCTGCTGGTTGAGCCGAACGATGTTATAGTAAGTAACCAGCACATCGAAACTGATCTGCTGCATTTGTGCCTCTACGTTGATCTGGCCGATCTTCTCCAGTTCCTCAAATCGGCGTTTGGATGCCACTACCCGCTGGCCATTGTAGATGCGCCACTGTGCCGTCAGGTTACCATTCAGTATATTGTTGGTAACGCCGTTCCGTTTGATGTTGGTTCCGTTAGACAGCTGCTGGTCCAGGTTGGTTAACGCTTCCGTATTTTGAATAAAAGCCGTGATAGTTGGCCACCTTCCGGCATTGCCCCAGGTGTTGTTGATCTTGGCAATGGTCAGGTCTTCCTGAACGATTTTAATGTTCAGGTTTTTCTCGAGCGCTATCCTTACTGCTTCTTGCGCATTCAGAACGGTGCTGTCCTGCTGCGCCTGCAGCGCAAGAGGGGCAGCGAATAATACGAGGAGGAACTTAATCTTCATAGTGAACCTTTTTCTTCCTGGACAGGAACGTATACAATGCAGGAACAACAAACAATGAAAGAACCAACGCAAACAACATTCCACCAACGATCACAATACCCAGCGGCTTACGGCTCTGACCCGCCGATCCAAAGGCAATGGCAATGGGTAATGCACCCAGCGTGGTCGCCAGTGTGGTCATCAGGATCGGACGAAGCCTTTGTACCGATGCATCAATCGCTGCATCGATCTTATTCTCGCCCTGTTCCCGGATATGGTTGGCAAACTCTACAATTAGGATTCCGTTTTTGGTAACCAGTCCTATCAACATGATGATCCCGATCTGGGAGAAGATATTGATCGATTGGTTAAAAAGCCACAGACTGAAAACAGCACCGGCCAATGCCAGTGGTACAGTAATCATAATGATTAGGGGATCCACGAAACTTTCAAACTGTGCGGCCAGAACCAGGAAGATCAAAACCAGCGCGAGTACAAACGCAAAGCTGGTATTGGAAGAACTCTCCTGGAAATCACGGGATGCACCAGCCAATGAAGTGGAGAAGCTTTCATCCAACACCTTGGCCTTGATCCGCTCCATTTCATTAATTCCATCTGCCATCGTTTTACCCGGTGCAAGACCTGCCGATACGGCTGCATTCTTCAATCGGTTGTAATGATATATGGTTGGCGGGTTCGCGTTTTCTACAATCCTTACAAGATTATCCAACTGGATCAGCTCACCTTGCCGGTTGCGGACATAAAATCCTTTCAGATCCAAAGGATCGTCCCGGTCTTTTCTGTCTACCTGCCCGATCACCTGATATTGCTTTCCATTCATGATGAAATAGCCAAAGCGGCGACCGCTCAATGCCAACTGAAGTGTGTTGGTGATATCAAGAATGGAAACGCCTAATTCACTTGCCTTAAGGCGATCAATACTCACCTGCAACTCAGGTTTGTTGAATTTCAGGTTAACATCAAAACCCTGAAAGACGGGGCTCTTAGACACCTCTTCCATAAAAAGGGGCACATATTTAACGAGCTTGTCGAAGTTGAGATTTTGCAGAACATAGTTTACCGGCAAACCTCCACGGGAACCCTGGCCAACCGAGATGGTCTGCTCCTGAATCGTTAACACCCTCACATTTGTGTAGCCCCGGAACATCCTGTTCATTTGTTTGGCTATATCATCCTGGGAACGCACGCGCTTGGAAGCATCCTGAAGACCCATACTGATAAACGCCGAGTTGCTGCCACCGGCACCTGCAAAACTGGGTGCAAATGAAAGCACGATATATCGTTCACTAGGGGGGATAGAATCGAGGATCATCTGAACCACTTCCTGTGTGGTTCTATTCATAAAGTCAAAGTCCGTTCCTTCTGGTGCAAGTACATTTGCACGCAAACGGTTTCGGTCTTCCAGGGGTGCAAGCTCCGTGGGAAGGCTCTTTCCGATGAAATAGATGATACCAAAACAGGCCAGAACAATCACCCATGCCAATCTTCTTACCCGCATAAAAGAGGTGAGCAGACTCTTGTAACCATTTTCCAGGGCCCTGAAAAATGGCTCTGTTTTCTTATAAAACCAGGAGTGGCGAAGCCCCTCCTTTGGCGTCAGGTAAATATTCAGCACTGGCGTCAGGGTCAAGGATACAAAGGCTGAGATCAGCACCGCACCGGCCACCACAATACCAAACTCACGGAACAGCCTTCCCACAAAACCCTGCAGGAAAATGATCGGCAAAAACACAATGGCCAGGGTAATGGATGTGGCGATGACCGCAAAATAGATCTCTGTGGCACCAAGCCTCGCCGCTTTGTATTTGTCCATGCCCTGCTCCATCTTCTTGAAGATGTTTTCCGTCACCACAATCCCATCGTCCACTACAAGTCCTGTAGCAAGCACCAGCGAAAGCAGGGTAAGTACATTGATGGAAAAGCCAGCAACATTCATGATAAAAAAGGCACCGATCAGCGAAACGGGAATATCGATCAATGGTCTGAATGCGATGGACCATTCCCTGAAGAACAAATAGATGATGATCACTACCAATAAAATCGCAATAAAGAGTGTTTCTTTCACCTCCGTAATGGCCTTACGTACAAAAGTGGTTCTGTCGAAACCCACCTCTATCGTGATATCCGCCGGCAGTTCCTTGCGCAGCTGGTCAATCCGTTTATACATTTCATCGGCAATGGCAACCTGGTTGGAACCGGGTTGTGCAATGGCCGCCAGGGAAACCACTTCAATATTGTTTTTTCTCGATGCGCTCTCTTCTTCGGCAGGACCTAAAGTGGCATAACCAACGTCTTTCAAACGAATGGTGCGTCCGGCGTCCTGCAATACAATGAGGTTATTGAAATCATCTTCAGTCGTGAGTTTGCCATAAGCCTTCACCGTCATCTCCGTAGTGTTACCACGAACTTTACCACCAGGAAGCTCGATGTTCTCCCTGTCCAGCGCGTTCTTCACGTCCTGAATGGTAAGGCGGTAGGCAGATAGTTTAGCAGGGTCAAACCATAGACGCATCGCAAAGCGTTGACCGCGCAGGTTGATGGAGCTGATGCCCGCAACCGTCTGTAAGCGTTCCTGGATCACGTTTTCAGCAATGTCAGACAACTCCAGCAAGGTGCGTTTGTTACTCTGTATCTGCATGAAAAGGATCGGATCGGAGTCGGCATCCTGTTTGGCAACAGAAGGGGGTGCATCGATGTCTTGCGGAAGGGCGTTAACAGCCTGAGACACTTTCTCGCGTACATCATTAGCGGCTCTTTCCAGATCTACCCCCAGTTCAAACTCCACGGTGATGTTGGAGCTACCCTGTGAAGAAGAGGAAGTAATATTCTTCACACCTTCCACACCATTTACCGCTTTTTCCAGCGGTTCAGTAATTTGTTGTTCAATGATCTCCGCATTAGCACCCGTATAGGAGGTTCGTACATTCACCACAGGTGGATCGATGGCAGGATATTCGCGAATACCCAGTGAGGTGAATCCGATATACCCGAATATGATGATGACGATGGAGCAAACGATCGCAAGTACCGGACGCTTAAGACTGAGTTCAGATAAATTCATCAGCGTAGGATTTCAGGTCAGTTCACAATTTTAGACAACTTCAGCTTGGCGCCGGGTTTGATAAACAGCAGGCCGGACGTTACTAGAGTATCCCCGGCTTTAAGCCCACTGAGTACCTGCACATTGGAGGAGTCCCTGATGCCCGTATCGATATCGATCATTGAAGCCATTCCGCCACGATACAGCGCAACCTGCTTATTGCGTGCTTGCGGAATAACGGCATTGCTGGGGATCATGATGGCGTTTCTGTTTTCTCCAAGGATCATGCGCACTTTAGCAAAAGTACCAGGAACCAGAAATTGGTCTGCGCCACCCTGCACCACGGCACGGATACGAAGGTTGCGGGTGTTCTGGTCAACGGAACCTTCCCGGGCCAGCACATTCGCCTTATAGGATTTTGTAGATCCGTCAAGCATAAAGTCAAGCGTCAATCCGTTGTTGATCTGCGCACTGTATTTTTCCGGCACGCTGAACTCGATCTTCATCTGGTTCATCTGCGTGATGGTAGTGATCAAAGTTGTTGGAGAAATGTAAGCACCCGGACTGATGCTTTTCAAGCCAAGCCGTCCGTTGTATGGTGCACGAATCTCTGTTTTTGAGATGTTTACACGGGTTAATTCGATATCTGCTTTAATATTACTTACCTGAAGTGTGCTGAGGTCATAATCCTGCTGTGCAATACCACCGATCTTCAACAATTCCTTCTGGCGCTCTTCGGTCTTCTCCGCAATCTGTAATTGCACCAGTAACTTATTCAGTTGTGCCTGGAGATCAGCGTCATATATTTTAACGAGCAAGCTGCCTTTGGGAACCACGGCGCCTTCACGGATGTTCAATTGGGTGATCCTTCCTGAAATCTCCGGCCGGATCTCTGTGGCTTCGTTGGCCAGGATGGTGCCGGAAGCTTCCACCACTTCGTTGATGGAACTGGTTTTCACAACCAGACCTTCCACACTGATGACTGGCGCCGGAGAGCCGGGGCCTTGTCCCGGTGGTGGGGCAGCATCTTTCTTACTCTTACAGGAAAACAAGGTCAGGAGGGCCATTGTGGCTATGAAAACAGTACGTTTCTTCATGGAATGTGAAAATAAATCTTATCTACGAATCGGGGGCTCAAGTATCGAGAAATAGATGCCTTCTCCATCGAAAACTTGTGAATCTATTCAAATAATGTTCGGATTCTGTTGGCAAACTTTGCTTCATGTTCAAACGGCCATCTTTTGAAGCCACACTTTTGCAACTTCCCATTCCTCATCCCATCCGGCAGCCGTTCTCTACGGGATGATCCGGCTTCAGCAACACCACATCGCCATTGGCATCATATATGCCCAATACCAGGCATTCACTGAAAAAATTAGCGATCTGTCTCGGAGGAAAATTCACAACTGCAATGATCTGACGGCCGATCAATGTGTCTAATGCATAGTGAACCGTGATCTGCGCAGAAGATTTTTTAATTCCGATGGGACCGAAGTCAATGGTCAGCTGGTAGGCCGGCTTTTTCGCTTTGGGAAAGGGTTGTGCATCGATGATGGTACCAGTTCTGACTTCCACCTGTTCAAATTGTTCCCAACTGATCAACTCCATGAATATTCATTTTATTTAACTTACCGAAAATTCCCAATATGACTACCCGTCGCAATTTCCTGAAATATGCCGGCATTTCCGCGGCAGGTTTCACCATCGTACCCCGTCATGTGCTCGGAAAGGGATTTATCCCTCCCTCCGACAAACTGAATATTGCAGCCATTGGCGCAGGCGGTAAGGCTGAGTTCAATATTACCCAGGCCTGGAACAATGGTGCCGATAATATTGCCGTGCTCTGTGATGTAGACGACAGGCAATCTGCTCCCATGCGCAAAAAGTTCCCACAGGCAAAATATTACAAAGATTACCGGGAAATGCTCGAAAAGGAAAAGTCGTCCATAGACGCCGTCATGGTCACCACACCGGATCATATGCACTATGTGCAAACCATCGCTGCCATGGAATTAGGTAAGCATGTGTACACAGAAAAACCGCTCACCCATGATATTGCTGAGGCAAGATGGCTGACGGAGGCTGAACAAAAATACAAGGTGGTTACGCAGATGGGCAACCAGGGCAGCAGTGGCAATGATACCCGCATCATCGAAACAGCCGTACAGAAAGGGGTGCTGGGAGATATTCAGACCGTGCACGTATGGACCAACAGGCCCGTCTGGCCACAAGGGATCATGCGTCCTAAAAATGTGGATAAGGTACCTGTGGAACTTGATTGGAACCTCTGGCTCGGCACTGCACCCTACAGGGAATTCAACAATGGCTATCTACCGGCGATCTGGCGCGGATGGTGGGATTTTGGTACCGGTGCACTCGGAGATATGGGTTGCCATTTCATGGATGTGCCCTTCCGTGCACTTCGGTTAGGCTATCCCGTTAGTGTAGAGTGTAGCGTGGCCGGCGTATGGTCAGGCTTCTTCCAGGAGGCGGATTATTCTGATAGTGGACCCACGGCTTCCAAGATCCATATTCAATTCCCGGCCCGTGGCAACATGAAGCCCGTGGAAGTGATCTGGTACGATGGGGGTATTCAGCCCAAACGTCCGGAGGAATTGGGGCCCGATGATGAGATGGGGGAGATCGATGGGGGTATCCTGATGGAAGGCACAAAGGGTAAATTGTTGGCAGGCTTGTTTGGAAGAAACCCAACCTTATTGCCGAAGAGCAAAATGCAAAGCAATCCATTTCCAAAACCAGACAGGCCTTTTGTCCCCGGTGGATGGGATGGTCACCAGGCCCAGTGGACCGCTGCCTGTAAAAAAGGATGGGGAGCCTATACCAGTTCTCCTTTCTCGATGGCAGGTCCGTTGACAGAAACGGTGTTGATGGGTAATCTCGCTACCCGTAGTTTTGCCTTCCGCAAAATGAATGCCGATGGGGGATACAGCTATCCCGGTCGAAAGAAACTCTTGTGGGACGGTAAGAACATGCGCATTACAAATTTTGAAGAGGCGAATGCGTTTGTGAAAAGAGAGTATAGGAAGTTTTAGGGGGAGTGTTTAGGGGGAGGGTTTAGAGAGTGTTTAGTCTGAACCCTTCTTCTTAACACTCACCCTAAACCCTCACCCTAGGAAACAAGTATGTCACTCAACCGGACCAACTCCTCCTTCTTATACGCATTCGGTACATCGTCAAAGCACTTCGCAAATTCATGCAAGAGGAAGTGAACGATCTTGCGTGTGTTCATGGGCTTGAAGTGGGAAGCTGTTGGTGTCACATTGATGCGGGCAAAATAGTTGTCCACGTCTTTTTGGGTATACACCTGTCCCGTCATCGGGTCAATGAAAAAATGAATTTTATGATCCGGCGTAGTGGTCCGGAAATAGTCTGGTGAGTTGTCGTAATAAGCCAGAATATACTGCCTGGGAATATTCACCACTTTCACCGGGATGTCCAGCATCTGGCAAAGGTATTGGTAGAGGATCCCGTTGGTGATGGAATTGCCGCGCCTGGTTTCAACCACTTTATTCAGCAGGAACTCCTCCTGGTGGGTGTATGAAATTTCAACGCCCTTCAACTTATGATAAGAGTAAAGGATCTTGTTCACCACATTCACCTGTTCAAGTGCTGTGAGGTAACTGTTTAGCTCAAGCCAGATGTTGCGCCTGAATTTTTCTATCTCAGATACCACTGAAGGGGTCTGGAGGTCAGGGAATTTATACCGGGATACCAGTAGCGCACCGTCAAGCAGGTCAGGCGATTCTTTCCTATGCCACTCCCGGAAATCCATCTGTAACTCCTCGTAGTGGAGCCGGTGGATCAGTAGTTCGATCCTTTCTTGTACCTCTTCCGCGGGGGTATTTTCCCAAAGATTTTCCAGGTTGGGAATGATCTCCTTGCCTAATGAAACGATCCTTTCACTAACTGTCGAGAACACTTCCTCATCCGGATCGTCGATCAGGTGAAGAAGGGCCGAAATTTCCTTGTTCTCATCCATAAGGTGGTCAGGGGTTTACATATCCTTCTAGGATATGACGTTTGGACGGGTTAATTTATTGTTAACCAATTCCAAAATAAATATCGGGGGAAAGAAGCGGAGGGCAAGATTCTAATTATCCACAATGCCCATGATAATGTGGAAATGGGGCAATGCGGCAGTGTGGAAATGATATACAAGCATGCCGCCACTTGCTATTAGCTAGTTGCTATTAGCTAATGGCGATTAGCCTTTCTTCTTCTTAGGAATCTTCCGCTTTGGGGGATTAGCTATTGCATCATCGATCATCTTCTTCACTTCATCGATCGACAGATCAACTGCCTTTTCCTGTTGCTCTTTGGGAATGGGGAAGTTGCGAAGGCCTTTCTTGATGTAGATGCCATACGGGCCTTTGAGCAACTGGATCTTTTCTTTTTCAAAGACTTTCACCGTACGCTCAGATTTAGCCTGACGCTTTTCAACAATCATTGGGATGGCTTCATCCAGCGTCACCTCATATGGATCAAATTCCTTATTCAGGGAGTAGAATAATTTATTGTGTGCGATGTAAGGACCAAACCTTCCGATGTTCACCTGCACCTCACTGTCTTCAAATTCGCCGAGGATGCGGGGCAGGCGAAACAGTTCCATCGCTTCCTCATAATTGATGGTCTCGATGCTCTGGTTGGGTTTCAGCTTCGCAAACTTGGGCTTTTCTTCATCACTTACATCGCCTATCTGAACCATCGGTCCAAACCTTCCCATACGGGCTATGACTTTTTTGCCGGTAGCACTATCTACTCCAAGTTCCCTTTCTCCACTTATGCGCTGCGCATTCTCCATCGTGTCAACCACTTCCTTCTTGAAAGGCTGGTAGAAGTCATCCACCATCTTGCTCCACTTCACCTTGCCTTCTGCGATTTCATCGAACTCGTTTTCTATCCGCGCCGTGAATCCGAAGTCCATCACGTTATCGAAATGCTGCAGGAGAAAATCAGTGACCACCAGGCCAAGATCCGTTGGGAACAGTTTTGATTTTTCTGCGCCTGTAGTTTCTTGGTCAACTTTCTTCGTGATCTTATCGCTTACGAGCGTGAGTACCCGAAAGTCCCTGAGAACGCCTTCTTTATCGCGCTTCTCCACATATCCTCGTTTGATCACAGTGGAAATCGTTGGTGCATAGGTAGAAGGCCTCCCTATACCCAGTTCTTCCAGTTTTTTCACCAGCGATGCCTCAGAATATCTTGGGGAAGGTCTTGAAAAACGTTCCGTTGCGCGAAGTTCTTTCAGCTGCAAATCCTGTCCCACAGCCAGTTGCGGCAACATGCTGCTGTTCTCTTCATCGTCCTCTTCATCGTCCCGTCCTTCCATATATACTTTCAGGAAGCCATCAAATTTCAGCACTTCACCTTGTGCAGAGAGTGTTTCGCCATTGGAGCTGATATTGATCTTCGCGGTCGTTTTTTCCAGCTCTGCATCTGCCATCTGTGAAGCCATGGTTCGTTTCCAGATCAGCTCATAGAGTTTCTGCGCATCGGCAATATCCACTTTCTGCCGATCCATATAGGTAGGGCGGATCGCTTCGTGCGCTTCTTGTGCATTTTCGTTCTTATTCTTGAATCGGCGCGGTTGCAAGTACTGGTTACCGTAAGTAGTCTTGATGTGCCCACTGATATCCTGCAAGGCAGTATCACTCAATGCCACACTATCTGTACGCATATAGCTGATGTAGCCGGCTTCATATAGTTTTTGTGCGAGAAGCATGGTCCTGCTCACGCCATAGCTCAACTTTCTTCCAGCTTCCTGTTGGAGCGTAGAAGTAGTGAACGGAGGAGCGGGCGATTTTTTACCCGGCTTTACCTGAATGTCTGCCACAGTGTAGTTGGCACCCTTACAGCTTTCCAGGAATTTCTCCGCGTCTTTCTCTGCGTTGATGCGCGAGCCTTCGGCCTTGAACGATACCAATTTACCATTGATGTCCTTCCCCGTGAACTGCGCGTCTATCTTAAAGGAACTGGTTGAAGAAAACTGGTTGATCTCGCGCTCTCTTTCCACAATGATCCTTACTGCCACGCTCTGCACCCGCCCGGCACTCAGGTTGTTGCGCATGCTCATTTTACGCCACAACACGGGCGATAGTTCAAAACCCACGATCCTGTCCAGCACCCTGCGCGCCTGCTGGGCATTCACCAGATCAAGATTCAGTGTTCTGGGTGATTTTACCGCTTTCTCGATGGCCGGCTTGGTGATCTCATGGAACACGATCCGCTTGGTCTCTTTCGGATCCAGTCCCAATACCTCACACAGATGCCAGCTGATGGCTTCCCCTTCACGGTCCTCATCCGTTGCCAGCCAAACCTCTTCGGATTTCTTGGCCAACTGCTTCAGCTCTTTCACCACTTTTTCCTTGTCTTCCGGAACAATATAGCGGGGCTTATAATTATTATTAACATCGATCCCCATATCGTCCTTCTCCAGGTCCCGGATATGCCCAAAACAACTCTTCACCTCGAAGTCTGATCCGAGGATCTTTTCGATGGTTTTGGCCTTAGCCGGAGACTCTACGATCAAAAGGTTCTTCGCCATAATGGGGGGTATTGGTTATAAGTAATTGGTTATTAACGAATTACCTAATAACTTGCTTATGTTCAGCCTTGCAATAATACATTAATGTCGTAAATATCAAAAAAGAGTGGGACCGATGGATCAGTGAAATTCCCGGCTCAGAGAAAGGAAAATATCTTCCTTTTGACCTCATTATCCCGGTAAATCCGGTTGTGTCCCAGCCCCTTGGTGATGAGGAATTCAACATTGGGGGGCTGCTGCTGGATCAACTTTTCCACGTCTTTCAACGGCGTCACCTGGTCGTCTTCATCATGCACCCACAACACCGATGCCTTGATATGCTTCATGGTGCGGGGGATGGAATAATGCGTCGGAAAATGACCGGATAGGTCCTTGATCTTCTGGTCAAAGGCCTTCCGCACCTTATCGTTCAGTTGTAAGAACTTGAAAAAACCATCGATCGCGGTTACATTCTCCGTGGCCGGTGCAATCAATACCACTTTGGTGTCTTTACTGTGTGGCGCTTTTTCCAGGTAATGGCAAACAGACATTCCGCCAAAGGAGTGGGCGAGGTAGGCATCCATCTTACCGTACAGTTGTTCCACCATGAGGATCATCTCCACATAGTTGAGCATATGGATTCGCTTGCCTTCACTGTTACCGTGCGCAGGTGCATCAAAAGCATACACACCGTAACCTTTTTTAATGGCCCGCGAAATATGGTGGTCAAATTTTCTTACGGAACTTTCATAACCGTGGAGGATCAACAACTTTTTCTCAGCTCGTTCATTCCATCGCCATCCCTTGACTTTTTTTTCGTTGAGGACAAACTGCATGCGTTCAGCTTTCGTGAAGATGTCCGGAGGTGTTTTTTTGGATCGATATTGTGGCGTCGTAAACAAATCAAAGGCTTTGTCGGCCGCCATAGCCGGTGACACCACTGCCAGCATATTCAGTTTTGCCCTCAAATAATTCACCGCGATTTTTTGTGCCAGCTTCATCTTGTATCTTGGACAAAGATACAGTTCAAATCCTTTTAATATGGACATTGTTATCATTGGTTCCGGAAATATGGCTGCTGTGATCGGCCGAAAGGCCCTAGACGCAGGCCACCGGATTGTACAGGTTGCAGGGAGGAATGGGTTGGAGGTTGGAGCATTGGCGAAAACGCTGCAGGCATCTGCAGGCGATCTTGATCATATTGATATGCACGCCATGCTTTACATGCTTTGCATATCAGACAAGGCCTTGCCCTTGGTGCACCAATGGTTTCAGCACCCCAAAGCCATTGTAGTGCATACCGCAGGATCTGTATCGATGGACGTGCTTGCGCCGGTAGCCAAAAATTACGGCGTTCTCTGGCCATTGCAAAGTATCCGCAAAGTAGCCGATCCCATCCCACCATTCCCATTGATCATTGATGCCAACACACCGGAATGCCTGACTGTTTTGCAGGACTTCGGAGCCACCATTTCTTCGGACCTGCAGCAGATGAACGACGAAGCCCGCAGCAAGATGCATCTGGCTGCGGTGGTGGCCGGTAATTTTTCCAATCACCTTTTTGCCTTGGTGAAAGACTACTGTGATGCTGAACAGCTCAACATGAACCTGCTGCTGCCCCTGCTGCGGGAAACAGCGGACCGGATCATCTATGCCCATCCGCGGGAGATGCAGACTGGTCCAGCCATCCGCGGGGATCAGGCCACGATGGAGAAGCACCTCGAGATGCTGGGGAACTATCCAGAGTTAAAGCAGTTGTACCAGTTATTTTCAAATTTGATTAGGTCTTAAATGCGGTTATAGGTTATTTTGTTATGGGTTATTGCGTAATAACCCATAACCAATAACATCAATAACCAGTAACCTCAATAACGCCAATAACCCTCATTTTATGGACATCTTGCCCCAATTCTCCCGCATCACCACTTTTGTTTTTGACATGGATGGCGTACTCACCGACGGTACGGTTTGGGTAATGCCCGATGGGGAATGGGTGCGGCGCATGCACATCAGGGATGGGTACGTCTTGCAACTTGCTGTGAAGAAAGGATACCAGGTGTGGGTGATCACTGGTTCATCTTCCACACCTGTGGCACAGCGCCTCCACAAACTCGGTATCACCGAAGTGCATGAGCGGGTGAAAGACAAAGCCAGTCTTTTGAAACAACTGATGCAACAATATGCTGTTGCAGCTGAACAGGTATTGTTTATGGGCGATGATATGCCGGACCTCAACGCCATGAAATTGGTTGGACTGAGTGCCTGCCCCAAGGACGCTGCGCGTGATATCCTCGAAATGGCTGCTTACATCTCTCCCTGGCAGGGCGGAATGGGCTGTGTGCGCGATGTTATTGAAAAAGTCATGCGCATCCAGGGGAATTGGTCCGAAGATATTTCCGTGGCCAGCACCTGAGTATTATCTTCACACCATGAGATTGGCTGCGGCATTTTTCAGGCTGATAAGATTTCCTAACCTATTCTTCATCGCGCTAACGCAGCTGCTGTTTTACTATTCCATCATCCTTCCCAGTTTTACGGCATATCAATTAACATCCCCATTGGAGTGGATCGATCTGCTGGTACTGATCGGCGCGTCTATCTGCATTGCGGCGGCGGGGTATATCATCAATGATTACTTCGATCAAAATATCGATATCGTCAATAAGCCCAACAGGCTCGTGGTAGGCAGCATCATCAAAAGACGATGGGCCATCCTTTGGCACCTTGGCTTTTCTGCTGTGGGTGTGTTGCTGAGTGCATGGGTGTCATACAGACTTCGTAATCCTATTCCAGCGATCTTTAATGTGGTTACTGTTTTACTGCTTTGGTTTTACTCTACCACTTTCAAAAGACAGTTGCTCATCGGCAACGTCATCATTTCATTACTGACGGGTTGGGTGGTACTGGTATTGTATGCAGCCATCAGCCACGTAGGAATCTCAAGACCGTCTGGCGATGCACAGAAAGTTGTGGCGAGGATCTACAAGTTTGCGGTGCTCTATGGTGGTTTTGCATTTATCATCTCACTTGTAAGGGAAGTTGTGAAAGACATCGAAGACATGGAAGGTGATGCGAGGTATGGTTGCAGAACCATGCCGATTGTTTGGGGTGTTCCCGTGTCTAAAATGTTTGTCACCGTCTGGCTGATCGTATTGATCGCATCATTGGTTATCCTTCAGATCTACGCGATGCAACTGGGATGGTGGTGGTCCGTCCTGTTTAGCTTTGTTGCCATCATCGTTCCATCGTTTTATATTTTAAGAAAAATGATGCCTGCACAAACGCCTGCGCAGTTTCATGAGATCAGCACACTGATCAAGCTGGTAATGCTTACAGGTATTTTATCGATGGTATTCATAAACTGGTATTCCTGATGCAGAAGATTGTACTTGCTTCCCAGTCGCCCCGCCGCAAGCAATTGTTGGAATGGGCTGAAGTGGAATTTGACATCATGGCCATGGAAACGGAAGAAACCTGGCC